>JAZNHM010000088.1:0-21112 GCA_045576955.1 Acutalibacteraceae bacterium
ACCGCTTGGCCTCCGACTTAGACCGAGTGCAAGGATTGTGATATCTGCCGCTTCTGCCGTTGCAATACCGTCGCTTATCATATTCTGGAAACCGCTCCAATGGCAGAGATATTCATCGCAGTAATTAGCACCCTTTTCAACGCTGATATCTGCATTTGTAAACACTCTGCGGATACCGTCTGCAACGGTTATGTATTCGGATGAATATGCATTGTAGTTACCTTCAAGAGCTGTAACTGAAAGTGCGTTGGGACCAACTATTGCGATTCTCTTTGATGTTTCCTTATCAAGAGGAAGATATGAATTTTCATTCTTGAGAAGAACGGGGCACTGCTCTGCCGCTCTGAGATTGAGTGCTCTGTGCTCCTTGCAGTCAAGTTTTGAGAACGGAATATCGGAATAGGGTCTGACTTCTTCGAATTCGCCAAGAAGATAACGAATCATAAAGAGTCTTTCTGCCGCAACGGTGATATCATCCTCTGTGATAAGATCCTGCTCATATGCATCGATAAGCGCGGAATATGTTTCACCGCAGTTGAGGTCACAGGTATTCTTAAGTGAAACCGCAGCAGCTTCAGCCTTTGTTTCGGTGAAATGATGCTCGGCATAGATATCTCTGAGTGCACCGCAGTCGGAAACAACATAGCCGTCGAATCCCCACTTACCTCTGAGAACTTCTTTGAGAAGATATGAATGAGCGCAGCAAGGCTCGCCGTTAGTTCTGTTGTATGCACCCATAACGCCTGCAACACCTGCCTCAACAGTCTTTTCAAATGCAGGAAGATATGTTTCATACATATCATGAGGATTTGCAATTGCGTCAAAACCGTGACGTGTCTTTTCAGGACCCGAATGAACAGCATAATGCTTTGAGCAAGCGCAAGCCTTCATAAACTCGCCGTCACCCTGAACACCCTTAATGAATGCAGAACCGAGGGTTGCAGAAAGATACGGATCTTCTCCAAAGGTTTCCTGACCTCTGCCCCATCTGGGGTCACGAAAAATGTTGATATTGGGTGCCCAGAAAGTGAGGCCCTTAAAAATATCGAAGTCGTTATACTTAACGTGCTGATTATATTTGATTCTGCCTTCAGTTGAAATCACATCACCGATTGTTTCGATAAGCTCTGGGTCAAAAGTTGCGGCCATTGCAATTGTGTGAGGGAATACGGTTGCTGTTCCTGAACGTGCAACACCATGTGCACCCTCGTTCCACCAGTTGTATTCTTTGATGCCGAGTCTTTCGATCGCCGCCGCATTATATACAAGCTGAGAAATTTTTTCCTCAACTGTCATTTTTGCCACAAGTTCTTTTGCCTTGATTTTTGCTTCATTCTTTGTCATCGGAGTTTCCCCTTATTTATCAGTCAGATATTTTTGTTGCAAGTGTATTGCGGATTGCCTGCTGTCTGATTTCAGCCTTTTCTTTGTTTTCGCCCTTAACGGAGAAATAGAGCTTGAGCTTAGGCTCTGTGCCTGAAGGTCTTGCAGCCGCCCAAGAGCCATCCTCGAAATCGAAACGAAGTACGTTTTCCTTTGGAAGCCCGTCGATACCCTTTGAATAGTCAAGAAGTGTATCAAGGTCATCAAAGAGTTCTTCGCCGCTTTCTCTCATAGCCTTCATTGCTGCCTGAATCTTTTCTGCCCCCTCTTTACCCTTAAGCACAAAGGTTTCAAGGCAATCATAATAATAGCCGTATTTTGCATAAATGCCGTCAAGAGCATCAACAAGTGTTTTGCCGTTATTTTTATAGTAAGCCGCCATTTCAGCAATAAGCATTGATGATGAAACAGCGTCCTTGTCTCTTGCGTGTGTACCTGCAAGATAGCCATAGCTTTCTTCGTAACCGAAGAGGAATGTGTACTCTCCGCTTTCTTCCCAAAGGCAGATTTTTTCACCGATATACTTGAATCCCGTAAGAGTCTGAACTGACTTCGCACCGTGCTTTTCAGCAATCGCCGCACCAAGACCGCTTGTAACGATTGTCTTTACAACCGCTGCGTTTTCAGGCATTGAATCTTTTTTGAACTTAAGCACATAATCAACAAGAAGTGCACCCGTCTGGTTACCTGTAAGAAGCTGATAAGCACCGTTATGCTTGACGCCGACACCAACTCTGTCGCAGTCGGGGTCAGTACCAATAACGATATCGGCACCCTCTGCTTCAGCCTGTTTGAGCGCAAGAGTAAGTGCATCTTTCTCTTCGGGGTTAGGTGAACGCACGGTTGAGAAGTTGCCGTCAGGCATTTCCTGCTCTTTTACGATTGAAACATTCATACCTTCAAGAATTCTGCGTACAGGAACATTACCCGTTCCGTGAAGAGGAGTATAAACTATTTTAAGCTCAGAGGGTTCGTTATAAAGACTCTGCGTTTTAACCTCTGCAAGGAATGCATCAAGAGTATCCTCACCAATATAAACAAGCTTGCCCTCGCTCAGTGCCTCTTCAAGAGTTGCGCAGGGAATATCTCTGATGTCCGTAACAGCATTTACGTATTTTATTACTTTATCTGCATATTCGGGAACAAGCTGACAGCCCTTGCTGTCATAAACCTTATAGCCGTTATATTCCTTGGGATTGTGGCTTGCGGTGATAACAATACCGGCTGTGCAGTTATGGTGTCTGACAGCAAAAGAAAGAACGGGAGTGGGCATAAGCGTATCAAAAAGAAAAACCTTGATTCCGGCTTTACAAAGCACGCCTGCCGAAACCTCTGCGAAATACTGTGAATTATTTCTCGAATCGTATGCAATTGCAACAGACTTTTCGCCTTCAAAGCAAGCGTTAAGATAATCAGCAAGTCCCTTTGTTGCCTTTGAAACGGTATACTTATTCATTCTGTTTGCACCTGCACCCATAACGCCGCGCAGACCGCCCGTACCGAATTCGAGGTCCTTATAGAATCTGTCCTCAATCTCAGCCTTATCCGTAATGCTTTCAAGTTCAATTTTTGTTGCCTCATCAAACGTGAGCCAATATTCGTATGTGTTCATTCCAAGTCACTCCTTATCATATTAAATTGCGCAAATTTCTTTTACGACAATTTCATAAATTTCCATATTAATTATATCACTAAAGCATCGTTATAGCAATAAAATATTGGAAATTTTATTAAAATCTCTTTTAAATATAAATTTTGTATGATAGTATATTATATATAGATTTGTGAGGTGAATATTATGTTTGTTGTCACAAGCAATCAGATGTATCAGGCAGAATGCAATGCAGACAGCAGAGGCATCAGTTGCTCTCAGTTAATGGAAAACGCAGGTCAGGCCTGCGCTAAAATAATCAGAAAACAATTCAACATAAGCCGCGAAAACAAAATGGACGTGCTCGTTATCTGCGGCAAGGGTAAAAACGGCGGTGACGGATTCGTAATTGCACGAAAGCTTTGGGAATACGGTGCAGATGTTACAGTTATGCTCGCTTGCGGAGACCCGAAAGCAGACGACTCAATTGAAATGTTTTCGCTCGTTGAAGCCGCGGGAATTGATATCGTTCGTTATGATAACAACCTTACTCTGCTCAAGCGCTTCTTTGACAGAGCGGATATCATCGTTGAGGCAGTTTTCGGAACAGGCTTTTCAGGCTCGCTCGACCATTCCCTCAGCGTGCTTGCTCAGGCAGCAAATGCATCAAAGGCACCCGTCATTTCAATTGATGTACCTGCAGGTGCTGACTGCGACAAAGCATCTGTTCAAGGAACAGTTTTCAAAGCTGATATGACAATTGCAATTTCCGCTTATAAACCCATTCACATCATCAAGCCTTGCAATAAACTCTGCGGCAAGGTAGTTGTTGCCGATATCGGCATAATCCCTGCAGATTACAGAAATCTCGAGCCGTCTCCGTGCTTCACGCTCGGTCTTTCAGACATAAAAAACAAACTGCCAAAAAGAAAACCCGTTTCCAACAAAGGAACATACGGTCACGCTCTTTGCGTGTGCGGAAGTATGATGATGACAGGCGCGGCTTATCTCGCAGTTTACGGCGCACTGAGAAGCGGAGTCGGTCTTGTTACGGCAGCATTCCCCAAAACAGCATATCC
Organism: Acutalibacteraceae bacterium; assembly: GCA_045576955.1. Classification (GTDB taxonomy): domain Bacteria; phylum Bacillota; class Clostridia; order Oscillospirales; family Acutalibacteraceae; genus CAG-177. The sequence goes on from JAZNHM010000088.1 coordinate 4,054, forward strand.
CGCTATCGCTCCTAAATTCACTGAATCTCTGCTCCTTCCTCTTGAACCAAATTTTGACGGAACATTCAATTTCTCTGCAATGGCAGATATAATTGAAGCTTCAAAAAGAACGAGTGCCGTTCTCATCGGATGCGGTATCGGGTTTAACAAAGACACCACTCTGCTTGTTCAGAACCTGATAAAAGAAATAAAAGTTCCTATGATTATCGATGCAGACGGAATAAATGCGCTGAGCACAAATATAGATATATTGAAAGAGGCTCAGGCACCGATTATCGTCACTCCCCACCCGGGAGAAATGAGCCGTCTGTGCGGCAAAAGCATTGCGGAAATTATGGCAAATCCGGTTGAAACGGCAAGAGAATTCGCTCAGAAGAACAACGTTACCGTCGTTCTTAAAACAGCAAACACTGTTGTCTGTTCACCCGGTACAAACGGAATTTATCTTAACACAACCGGAAACTCCGGACTTGCAAAAGGCGGAAGCGGCGACCTGCTTGCAGGCATAATGATTTCGTTCCTTGCACAAGGTATGAACCCGTTTGATGCGGCGGTGTGTGCGGTTTTCCTCCACGGACTTGCCGCCGATGCCGTTGCGCAAAAAACCTCAATGAGAGGTATGCTTCCCACGGACGTGCTTAATTACCTACCTGAGCTTTTTTCAAACTTTGAATAACAGCAGGTGATTGATTGAAAAAAGCATTTTGCGTTTTTGCCGCGTTTATTATGATTATTGCGGCAGGATGTGAAAACCAAAATATTACCCAATCAAAAGCTCCACCGCCCATTCCCGAAACATTTACAGCAAATCTGAAAATCGTTTACGGTGAGTCGGTTATGACCGCCGCATTCACACAAAAAAACTTCAGTGATTTCGGTTTGCAAATGCTTACGCCTGAAATTCTGAGTCCGCTTTTTCTCGGTTACAAAGACGGAATATGCACGGTTACATATGACGGATTAAAGTTTGAAACCGACCTCAACCGTTTTCCGCAGGTCACATTCGGTTCTTTGCTGACAGAAAGCATATCGAATATCAAAGACGGTGTTGATGTGCAAACAACATATTCTGAAGGCATATGGACTTATAAAGGCACGGGCGAAAGAGGTGTTTTCGTTATCACTCGTGATGCACAGACCGGTGCCTGGCTTGAGCTTTCGATCGAAGGAGCACAGCTTCACGTTATATTTTCAGACTTCAAAACAAACTAAACTTGAACATAAAGGATGATTAAAATGACCTATTCCAAATGTTTCCCCGCATGGGGACCCTACGGCAAAAAATATATGGGACTTTCCCGAATCGCAGACCACGATTTTGCAAAAGGAGTTCGTTTTGACCTCACCGTCGCTCCCGGACTTTTCGGTGGCGACATAAGAGTACCAAATGCAACTCTGCCCTCAGGTTGCCACCCATGGCACTGCAGCAGCGATTATTCGCTCATAACTTACAGATACGACCTTGAATGCAGGGACAAAGTTTATGCCGAGGTTTCGTATGCAAGAATCGACGACGAAAGCACACTTATCAGAACACGGATTGTCAACAACTCCGATATAAACCAAAACTGCGTTATCAACTTTTTCGAGTCAATCGAATATCCCGCACCGTCATACTGCGCACTTTCACTTCCTGAAAAATGTGCATACAAAGATGCGGTTAAATACGACCACTATTCATATGCCGTAACACGTCCGTGGGATGAGCAGAATGCAGACGGATTCAAGAAAGGTGAATTTGCCGACCCGCGTTTTGTCGGCGGATTCGGGCTTGGTGACAGAGCAGGAAAATGGCATATGCCCCACAGATACCTCCCGCCCTTCGGTTGTGAAAAAGGCGATACCGTAACACTGACAATCAATTCTGATTACGATTTTGAAAATGCAGTTCTTGCCGTAAGATACAGAACATCGGCAATCGAATATATCCAGGGAAAGATGGTCGGTGTCAATCTTGTCAACAGCTCCGACACCGCATCATTCATAATGAACGGCACTGCACAGCTCGATTTCGAGCCCGCTAACGACCCCGTTATCAAATATTTCGACATCGGCAAACTCGGAAAAGGTGACTTTAAAATTACTCTTGATGCTCTCGGCACGGGCGGTGCGGAGTTTGACTTTTTCTGTATCTGCGAAAAAGAGAATGCATATGAAATCAAGGCTGTAATGACAGATTACGATTTTGTGCCCGAAATAAAAAACAAAAAATGCCCGGACGTCGGATATATCACCTCTTGCAAATTCAAAAATGTTGACGGTGAATTCATTCTCCGCACTTTCAATAATTTCACTCGCTTCCGCGAAATTGAATCGGGCGCACTCGAAGACTGTATGACCGCAAGACTTTCAAACGCCGATCCGACCTTTGACGACCTAACTGAAAGCTTTACCGGCGCATTCTCCCGCAAGCACAGCGATGACGGTTTCTTCCGCAACTCTATTATACATACAATTTTTATAGACCCTCAAAGCGAACACGTTGAATACGCCGTTATTTCGAAGGGCGAAACCGAACACAAAACCATCGAAGAATATGAAAAGATTTATGAATCCCGTTTTGCTGAGATTGAAAAACTCAACCTCAACAAAGACGGAAAAAAATATGAGCTGAGCAACGAAATTCTTCGGGCTACCGCAATGGTCAACACCGTTTATCCCATATACAAACACGGTGAACACATCATCCACCACACTCCCGGAAAGCGTTGGGACTGCCTTTACACCTGGGATTCAGGATTCATCGGTCTCGGTATGATAGACTATTCAAAGAGATTTGCGCAGTACATACTCGAAACCTATCTGAGCGACGAAAGCAACCCCGACTACGCATTCCTTCATCACGGCTCACCTGTTCCCGTTCAGATGTATCTATATCTTGAAATGCTCAAGAGAGAAAACGACAAATCAAAGCTTCTTGCACTCTACCCGAATGTTAAGCTTTACTATGATTTTCTTGCAGGTAAGGTCAGAGGCTCAACAACCGCAAAATTCAAAAGCGGACTCACAACAACATATGACTATTTCTATTCATCAAGCGGTATGGACGATTATCCCCCGCAGGTTGCAATGATGAACAGAAACATCCGCGACACAAGCGCACCCGTCATTTCAACATCTCAAGTTATCCGTTGCGGAAAAATCCTCCGTATGGTTGCTTCAAAGCTCGGAAAGACCGATGATGTTGCAACCTACTCAGCCGACATCGACAGACTTACAAGCGCTCTCACCGAGCACTCCTGGGATAAGAACAGCGGTTACTTCAGCTACGTTCTTCACGACAAAGACTATAATCCCACCGGATTTATGCTTACCGAAGACGGAGAAAATCTCAACAAGGGTCTCGACGGAATATATCCGATTATCGCCGGTGCTTGCAATGAAGAGCAAAAAGAAGCAATTCTCGGCCATCTTCAGAGCGAAAAAGAAATGCTCTGCCCCTACGGAATCAGCGCAGTTGATATGTCCGCAGGCTACTTTATGGTCAACGGCTATTGGAACGGAAATGTATGGTTCCCCCATCAGTGGTTCATCTGGAAAACAATGCTCGACCTCGGTGAAACAGACTTTGCATATAAACTCGCACAGCTTGCACTCGATGCATGGAAGAGAGAGGTTGATTATACTTACTACACCTTTGAAATGGTCAACGTTGTTACCGGCAGAGGCGGATGGTTCCATAATTTCGGCGGTCTTTCAACCCCAATAACAATGTGGGCAAACGCTTATTTCAAACCCGGAACACTCAACACGGGTCTTGACACTTGGGTTGATTCCGTCAATTTTTCTGATGACAACAAAAAGCTTGACGCAGAAATAACACATTACGGCACAAGCAAAAAAATCACCGTCATCGCAACAATGAACGGCGATGAAAGCAAAAAGTATTCGGTTAAGCTCGACGGAAAATATATTGAATTCAACGAAAGATTCAATGGCACACTTGAAATTTCGCTTTCTATCGAGGATAGCGAAGTACACAAATTAACAATCGAATAAAATTTAGCTCAATGGTAACCCTTGAGCTAAATTTTAAAAACTGCAATTTGAACGGTATAGCTTCGGCTATACCGTTTTTTCGAAATATGCTGTAAAAATTCCGTACAGATGCCACAGACCTTATACAGCTCACATCAGCGACCTGAACACATTGCTTATCAATCATCAAAATTCAATTTACCATACCGAACAAGGCATTCGTCCGCCCGAGCATCATAAAACGGTTATAAAAATGCACCTCGCATAGTTCTCAACTATACAAGGTGCAGATAAAATCAAGGTGTGCTATCATACGATTTCTCAATTACCAAATCATATGTAGCTAACGGATCATCGGTCAACATACACATCTGCAAGAAACAATCGTAGGGGTTCGCGATATATAGCTCACCCATAGAACATACTTCAAGCATTTTGTTTGTTTCATCAACAAATTCCCACCATCTGTTTATATTTTTTTCGTAATTATTATTATGAGCAACAATGAAGAACTTCAACGTTATTAAATCGAATCTGTCAACTGAAACTTTGCCGGAAATAATATCGTTAATATGCTGTCGGCTCATTCTCTTTTTTGAAAAATTTGCAGATAAAGACGAAACAGAAATTTTGGTCAGATTTCCCTTTTTATCAACAGGTGTACCGCTGCACAGGAATTTCTCAACATCGGATTCCGAAACATCTTTGGCACTTATCTGCTTTTGCTTTCCTCTGAAGCTTTTCAACAAAGACTTCTTTTTTTCTGATTTGATATATGGCTTTTTGATTAATGCATGTTCAAAATCATAAAGCTCATTTTCAAACTCCCAATTCTCTTCCGTTTGTTTGTAAACTGAAATAATTTTTTTGCACTCGGCATACAAAACATCAAATTGTTTTTTGGCGGTAAAACTATAAGTTTGAGCGACGTTAAGATGATGTGATTTCAGCAAGTCAAGCAACTCACGGTTTGAGCCTGCTTTTTGAAAATCTTGTCTTATGCCAAAAGTATCTTCAGCCAAAATAGTAGTTTCAAAATTTTTTACTTCGTCTTCGTATGCATTCAGCAACTCCTGCACCTTGTCAAAACCGAAGCCATTTTTATAACAATACCAACATATGATTTCAAAGGGATTCTTAAAATAAAAATCGCCTTCCTGAACCGCCTTTTTTAAAAATTCAGACACTTCATCAGCCGTCATTTTAAGGCCGAATCCCAATAATAACACGGTTTTTCGTGACACAACCGATTGGCTAAGCCAGTTTTTCGCAAGAGCACTGATTTTAGAAGAGGTAGGTTCAAACGACGGGGGTGTTCCTGTTTCTTTAAAGGAATCAATAATATATTTTTGGTATACAGAGATATCAACACTATTGTAATCACCGGTCAATTTCAATTTATGATATATGTATCTTTTCAAATAGTCTCCGAAAGGAATTAAATACATATTTTCTTTTATAAAATTAAAAATAACCTTTGCTTCCTGAGTTTTAAAATTTTCGAGCTCAGCAGCGTTGTAAAATGCATTTTCTCTTTTTATTGTAAAATCAAGACCGTTAGAAGTTTCCATCCAGAGCACTCTCACTTTCATTGAATTTTTCCGCAAAGACAACACATAAAACTTTTTAGTATACGTTCCAATGCGATAGAAAAGTTTTTTGTCAGCAACATTTATATATTTGAAAATATCACGGACTTCCAAAACTCATATACAAAAAAGATTATATATTATATATTTCCAAATTTCAAGCATTACAACTGAAAGGTTTTTATCATCTTTTTCACTTTTAAACTAAAAAAAGATAATCATGATATAGAATAAGGCAAAAGCTCGAAACCCTTGTCGGATTTCAAGCATTTCAAATAGCCTAATTAATCGATTCAAATCTTTTTTACTATCTGATTTTTCTGCCGCATCTTTTAAGAACATTAATTGCAAACTGCCGGTTCGTCAATCCTTTTCATCCTGTTTATTCTCATCGCCTCTGCGGGAATGTGATGATAGATTTCGAAGTTACTCATATCTCAATTTTCTCCTTTCAAATGCTGTCGGCCGCTTAAAGCGTTTACGTCCGAAACCACGTGGAGGTCGCATTTTCTTCGGACTCAGGGATGAATGTTCATCCCCTTTAATCAGAATCAATCTTCTTCAAAGTCGCAGCAATGACCCTGAGAGCTCACATTCTTGTCAAGAAGCTGACAGTAACCTGAACGTGTATAATATCTGCAGTTAGCACAAATATCTCTTGCCATAATTTCATCTCCTTATCTTTTAGTCTTCAACATAACCCTTGCCGTTACAAGCGGGGCACTCCACTGTTCCGACCCCTTTGCAACAATAGCAAATGTCACCGTTTTCAAATGTTTTATGTCCCCCGCAGCTTCTGCAAATCACAATACCGCTTACGGCACATCATCTGCACTTGAGAGCCATTTGTTTTACCATCCTTTTCCCGTTATTACTTCAGCAATCAAACTCTGTAGAAGTTACAAGATTTTCCGCATTCTTCGCAGACGCGAACCACTCTGTTAGTAGAAGGATGAATTAAAATAGCGATAGCATAGCCGCAATTTGAACACTTAAAATACTGACTCATTTTTTCACCACCTTTCTTGTTTTGGTTAGTTGTTTTCGTTGTGTTTATCATATCACAAACACTTTCGGGTGCTGTAAAACAGATTTTACCGTGATTTTCAGAAAGTAAACTGAAATAAGACGCGTTTGTTTTTGTTGACTATATCATAATACATCGGCATACCGTCGCTGTAATATCGATTTTACCTTATAAAAAAGCACGCCGAACACAACTAAGTGTTCGGTGTGTAAAGTTTGAATTGTTAATTTCGAACCCAACGATCAAAAAGATTCAGTTTATTATCTTCTGATTTCAAGGTTGATGTAACGTTAGCGGTTTCAGGTAATTTTGAACTGTTAAATTGTAACGAGGCCTTTATTTCACCAAACGATTCATTGGTAGAATTAATTTGATTCCATTGACCCTGTGTGCCCTCATAATAAATCTCATACAAACTGTATTCCGGCTCAAAATATTCATCTCCGATTATTTCGCCATAAAAGTAATTGTTTGGTTCAATAATCTTTACATTTTTTCCTATAAACAATTTTTTAAGATTCTTGTTGTATATAAATGCTCCGTTGCTTATTATTTCCACACTTTCAGGAACATTATACTGTTCAATAACTTTTGCATAGGGATACTTAACAAGCCGTGTCTTATCCTTACTGAAAAGAACACCATCTTCGCTTGAAAAAGCACTGTTACCGCTCGCTACATTTATTTGTTCAAGTGCATAGCTTGCACTAAAAGCTGAGACATCAATCTCAGAAACTTTATTGCCCAATGTTATGGTTTTTAAATTATCGCAATAAGCAAAGGTTTCAGTTTCAATTTTTACCACTCTATCAGGAATAATAATATGTCTTATACCCGAAAACTTAAAAGTTTGTTCACCCAAATTCATAAGATTTTGTGGCAAAACAACAGTTTCAAGATTCTCACATCCGGCAAAACTGATTCCTTGGAGACTGGTTATGTTATTATTATTAATAACTACGTTTTCAAGCGTTTTGCAATAACTAAAAGCTGACGGTCTTATAAGTGTTACACTGTTAGGCAAAACGAAATTTTTTTGACTGCACAAAGTAGGAATCATAATTAATTCAGTTTTATCTTTGTTATATAAAATACCGCTTTCATCCGTAAAGTTCTTGTTTTCACTATCAACTGAAATATTTTTTAATGAATCGCAAACTACAATTTCAGATGCGGCAAACGGGTCATCAAACAAGCTGTCAGCTATAGTTTCTACACCCTTACCGATTGAAACATTTTCAAGTTTTACACACTGACTGAAAGCACATTCGCCTATACTTTTTACACTGTCCGGTATGGTTACTGATGTTATCTCCGTGCATTGCATAAATGCATAAGCCGCAACTGAAAGTGTCCCCTCTTTTATTTTTACATTTCCTGAAATGTTTTCTTTTGCATCGACAGCATGACCGCCAATATATAAAATGTTGTCAGTCCAGTTTTGGGGATTATTGTATAATCCTGATTCTGAAAACACTTCATTACCAATTGTATTAACAGATTCGGGAATTGTTATTTCATTTAACGCTGTGAAGCCTTTGAAAGTACCGTAACCTACGGTTGTTATTCCTTCTTCAATAACAACTTTTTCAATTAAAAGTTTCCACGGCTGCCAAACTTCACTTATTTCTCCTGTCCCCTTTATCGTCAGTGTTTTGGTGTTTTCATCAAAGCTCCAGGTGGCAGTATCGCCGATACTGCCTTCTTTAGTGATAATTGCCCTTGTTGCAAAAACCATTTCTGTTTCATTTTCAGATTGAGCAACAGACTGACCGGATTCAGGGTTATTATTTTTTGAGCAAGCACATAAACACAGTATTAAAGAAACGAGCAATACTGCTAAAAATGCTTTATTAATAAGATTTTTATATCTCATTTTAACTCTCCTTATTTTGTTACAAGGTCAATATGAAGACCGTTCTCCAGATACTCAATGTGGTTGTCGTGAGAATCAGCAGACCATGAATAAACGGTTGCACCGCTGAATTTTTCGGCAATCAGCTCTTTCATTTTTAAACGAACAGCTTCTTTTGCTTCGTTAAGTGTGGTTACATCTTTCAGGCTTTCTCCTTCGGGAACTTCATGACTGATTGTATAAGATGCAGTCAACTCATAGCTATCAGATTTTGATGACAATTCATAAATTTCTATACTGTTGTTTTCCGGAATAAAAGAACTGCTTGTATTGGCTGCTTTCACATAAACAAATGCAGATTTCTCTTCAACAAACCAAACATCATAATCAATGCTTGAATATGGTTCGCACGGCAATTCGGTGCAGTTAAACGTAACAGTTTCTCCCGTTCTCTTCCTTGCTATAATATAGTCAGGAATAGAGTATGTTTTATCAAACGATACGGCAACAAGCGGGTAATTATAACCAGTTTTGTGAATAGCTGTGTTTTTGAACTCAAGGCCGTTGTCAAGCATAGCCTGAAGCACTTCTTGATATTCCTCATAAATTGATGTTCTTGCTTCAGAGCCTGTAAGATTTTTACTTGTTCGGTTTTCATACAACATATCAAAATATGCGTCTTTATTTTCAAAATCATACATATCGATTATATTGGGATAGTCTAATATAATCTGGCCTTCACTGTCACGGTCACTGTCTGTTATTTCTTTATATTCAAAAATTGAAGTGTCGATTAATCTGTTGTTTGCTATATCAAACTGATGTTCGCTGATTGTTTCATGTCCGAGATAAACTGCATTGATTTTTCCGTCTCCCAAAACTTCATCATACAAAAGTTCAAAGCCGGCAGTGTATTGTGAACCGATAACTATTAAACCTTTATCATCGTAAGAATAGAATTCCAAACCGTTAAGCAAAGTGTTGGTTTTATATCCGTTATCAACTATGAGTTCCGGCATTTCATCGCCGTTCAAATCTACAACTGCGAATGATATAGTATCTAAATTCTGTTGAGCATCATTTGAGTTATAGACTTTATCAACTATATCTTCATATGCCCAATATGCTTTAAAAACGATATCTTCCGAAAGTTCGATGTCAAGTTTTTCTTCAAGATAACCAATGGGGTTTTCTTCAACTTTTTTCTCTGAGAAATAAACAAAATCTTTACTTCCGGTATATTGAGACAAGATATCATCCATCTGATTTGTCAGATAATTCTGTGTATCAGACAGTGAAAGGTTGTTATCTGATATATTTTTGATATCAAACTCTTCTCTGTTATCAAGTTCAACATATTCTCCGTCTTTGATTCCGTATATAATTTGCTGTGCAGAACCCTTAGTACCCTCACTGTTTCCGAAATATCGGAACACAACCAAATCTGTTCCTTTTACAAAAAGAACATCTTCTTTGGTTGTTCCTCCCGTGCCGCCACCTGATTCATTTATAAAAAGAGTTTTCACCTCACCGTTACGGTATGATAATACATACTGAGGGAAGGGATAAATATCAATGCCGACAGTTGAAACAGCAACAACAGGAGCCTCATCGGCATTGATTTCGCCAACAAAAACCGAAGAAAAGTTTATGTTCTTATTTAACATTTCTTGCAATTTGTCCTGATATGCTTCATGCCAATTGTTTTTTGGCATTGCATTATAGATGAAAATTCCGCCAGTAATGACCGCGGCAATCAAAACAATGCACACAGCTGTTTTCAAAACAATCTTCAACTTTTTACGATCAACTTTTGCAAAGACATTATTAATTTTTTCTTTAATTCTTTTCAGAAGCGGCTCTTTGGGTTCTTCGGGAGGAATCCATTTTTCAAGCTCTTTTTTCATTTCTGTTGCCGAAGAAAAACGTTTTTTGCTGTCAAATTCGCAAGCCTTCATAACGATTTCTGAAAGCACGCCGTCTGCATTGCAGGGAGCAGAAAGCTTTTCTCCTTTAAGCTTCTTCTGAAGTGCCGCCTCTGCCTCTTTGGAGGTCGGGTTTTGAGACGGATAGTGGGGCTTACAGCCATTGTTAAGCAGTTCGTAAAGCACTGTTCCGAGAGAATAGATGTCCGCCCTTTTTCCGGATGGCTCAAATTTAACAACCTCCGGTGCCATATACGGCCAAGAGCCGGCAATAGTCATAACATCCTGTGTCATATCAAGGCTGCGTGCCGAACCGAAATCACCGAGTTTAAAATCTCCGTCTTCCGAAACGAAAATATTTTGGGGCTTAATATCTCTGTGTATTATCTTTTTCTTTTGGCACACTTCAAGAGCCTTGCATATATCTATACCTAACCTGACTATTCCCTGATTGTCAAGTTCATTTGTCTTTATGTATTCGGAAAAAGGTGTAAGCAGCTCCATTCGGATTAAAATTGTGCATCCCGAATCCTCTTCGTCTTCAACAACCTTGTGGTCCTCATAGCTTACTATGTTGGTATGGCCCTTAAGCTCAGTCATAAGTTCAATTTCTTCAACCATTTCGTTTATATGGCTTTTATCTGTTGAATCTGTAAATCTTATAACTTTAAGAGCTGCAAACTGTTCTCTGTTGCCGATATATTCTCTTTTAATTTTATAAACCTTGCCGTAAGAACCTTTTCCTATCTCGGCATCACCAACTATTTCCCATTCAGGCCAGTTTGCCGCCAAAACCTTTTTCGCAAAATCCATGTGTATTCTCCTCAATGAATTTATATTGCTTTTATTGTCATTACCGTAATATTATCTTTTCCGCCGTTATCCAATGCCGTTTTTAATAGTTTTTCGGTTTTATCTTTAACTGATAAATTTTCGGAAAGCATACACTCAATCTGACTGTCATCTACCATATCAGTTAACCCGTCGCTGCATATAAGTATGGTGTCTTTGGGACTTATATTATCTAAAACGTTAAAATCCGGTGTAAGAGCCATTTCATCTGACGGTATGCCGAGAAACTGCGTTAAACCGTGACGCAAGTGCGACTCTCTGGCCTGTTCTTGTGTAATCAATCCTGCATCAACCTGCATTTGTGCCAATGTGTGATCTTTGCTTATTTGTTTTAATTGTCCGTTTGAACACAGATAAATTCTGCTGTCTCCGATTGAGACGGCAGTTATTTTTTTATCATAGGCATAAACCATTGCCAACGTTGCACCTGACTTAGGTTTTTGAGTAGATATAATTTGATTGATTTCTTTAATGCATTCCTTGATATCATCATTACTTAATGGTTTGCAAAATTTTTGCAGACATTTATATATACTGCTTGCCGTTATAAATGCCGCTTCTTCTCCAAAACTTTCTCCACCCATTCCGTCGCTTATTCCTGCAACAAACGGCAAATCCGTTTCTGTTTGATAGCTTGCCCCTGAATTAGTTTGGGCATATGAAAGAAAAAAGTCATTCACAAAGAAGTTATCTTCATTGTTTTTTCTTACTTTTCCCATATTGGTAATTGCGTTAATTTCGAATGATTGTTTTTTCAAAAAAACACCCCTTTAAGATATTTGACTATATAATACCTCTTATGCTTTTGGGGAATGTAGTTTCAATTTTACCCTTTTATTATTATAAATTATATATTACTGTTTCGACAATTTCAAGCATAAACAGAAAAAGATAAAACATAAATTACAGACCGTAAAAAAATAAGGGAGTCCACTTGCTTATGAAGTGCCTCCCTGCTCTTTTTTTAATTACACAACTATATCATCAAGAACAGCTTCCGCAAGCGCATATTTATCATCTGCTCCCAATTGAGAGAGTTTTTTGATAATCGGACCGTAAAACTTTTGCTCGGTTTCTTCCAGCTTTGCGGCAAGCTCATTTTTATAATCAATATATTTTATTTTCAATTCATTCAGGAAGCTTTCTCTATCGTAAACATTCAGGCCGTTGACTCCGGTAATTTCTGCAAGTTCTTCAAGCTGTTCAACGGCATCCGCACCGAATTCAATAACCATCTCTCTGAAAACATCCTTTTTAAAATAGAAACGTCTGCCCGAAAGATAACCGAAGGCCTTACGCGCGTCAAGATAACCCATTCGCAGCCGTCTCTCAAACAACTCACCGCTGAAATCAAAAGCCGCCCCGAGCTTTTCAACATCATAAGGTCTTATATAAATTATCTCTGCACCCGAGAAATCCCCTCTGTGTCCAAAGCCCTTTCTGACAGAAATATCAACAACAATAACCCTGTTATATCCGTTTTTGCGAAGCATACCTATAGGCGCATTGTCATAAACACCGCCGTCAAGATACCTTTCTTCCTCGGGACCGATTTTGCTCACGCCGGGCACTTTTGACGATGCGAGAAGATAGTCAACAAGTCTGCCCTCGGGAATATCTTTCAGAAAAATTTCAAGAGGAGTGAATTCGGAAAGCAAAAATGTTACCATTCCGAAATCAGTCCCTGATTTTCTGACCTTTTCTTCATCAATATATTCGCGCAAAAATTCATCTGCGGGTGAAGCATCAATTCCACCGTTGCGGATAACTTCCTTGAAAAGTGCGGGTATATTTTTAAAGCTAAAAAGCTTATCCGGATCCTTAAGTTCCTGGGTTATGCTGACACCCTTGTCAATCGATGCGGTTTCCCAGAATCTGACCGCTTCGTCATAGCAATCAGACGCAATAAAAGCACCGTTGATTGATCCAATTGAAACACCCGCAACCGCCGAAAACTCGATTCCAAGTTCACGCATTGCTTTCCAGGCACCGAGCTGATACGCACCCTTTGCACCGCCACCGGCAAGCACAAGTCCGTATTTTTTCATTTCACCAACTCCAAGATATTGTACATATTGATTAATATATATTCATTTTACCATTATATTCCGTCTGTGTAAACCAATGTTACAAAAAGTTTAAAAATTTGTTGACATTAATCCATTAAGAATATATCATTTAGAATATAATGAACCCTTGAAAGGATGATTTTTTTGAAACTTCCCTCATGCGTTGAAAAAAGAATGGACGATTATTGCTCCGTTATTGAAAAATACAGTCCCAAGCTTGCAAAGCTTTACAGAAACTGCTATCCCAACACACTCGAAACCGCAACAGAATTCACGGATGACGGCTCCGTTTTTGTTCTTACGGGCGATATCCCCGCAATGTGGCTCAGAGATTCGACAGCCGAAGTTTCTCATTACATTCCCCTTGCAAAGGATAATCAAGACATCCGTGATATCATAAAAGGCGTTATCAAAAGGCAGAGAATGTATATTTCAATCGAACCGTACGCAAATGCATATAAAAAAGAGCCGAACGACCACAAGGAATTCGATGATCATCCCGACAATCATCCTATCGTCTGGGAAAGAAAATATGAGATTGACTCTCTCTGCTACCCCATCCGCCTTGCATATCTTTATTGGAAAGCAACGGGAGATAAATCCGTGCTTGGCGAAGATTTTCTTAAAAGCTCAAAAATCACTGTTAACCTATGGCAGACAGAGCAGCATCATTTTGAGAAATCACCCTACCGATTCACAAGAAACAACTGCCCTTATCAGGACACTTTACACAACGACGGTATGGGCGAGCCCGTTGACTATACCGGTATGACCTGGTCGGGATTCAGACCGAGCGACGATGCATGCAGATATGGCTATCTTGTTGCTTCAAATATGTTTGCGGTTGTTGTTCTCGGTTATCTTGATGAAATGCTGAATTGCGCATATCCCGAAGAAAAGGAACTCATTGAAAACTGCAGAATTCTCAAATCCGAAATTAAAAAAGGTATTGAAGAATTTGCAATCGTTGAGCACGAAAATCACGGCAGAATCTACGCCTGCGAAGTGAACGGCAAGGGCGACTATTTCCTTTTCGACGACGCAAATGTACCCAGCCTTCTTTCCGCCCCTTATCTCGGATTCTGCGCTTACAATGACGAAACTTATCTGCGCACACGCAATTTTATTCTCAGCAAAGATAATCCGTATTATTACGAAGGCAAATTTGCAAAAGGCGTCGGCAGTCCGCATACCCCCGAAGGATATATCTGGCACATAGCGCTTTCTATGCAGGGTCTCACAAGCACTGACCACGATGAAATCCGCAACATTCTCCGTATGCTTGAAACAACCGACGGCGGCACGGGATATATGCACGAAGGATTTGATGCAAACGACCCTGACACATTCACAAGAAGCTGGTTCAGTTGGTCTTGCGCTCTTTTTGCAGAACTCATTGAAAAAGCAGTGGATGAGAAAATAATCTAAAAAATAAAGTTTTTTTTAAAAAAGACTTGAAAAAAGGAAAACATTATGGTATTATGATATGCGTTCGATACGAGCGTACTATGGCCCGGTAGTTCAGTTGGTTAGAACGCCAGCCTGTCACGCTGGAGGTCGACGGTTCGAGCCCGTTCCGGGTCGCCATAATATTTTTGCTGCTATGGCTCAGGCGGTAGAGCGCATCCTTGGTAAGGATGAGGTCGGCGGTTCAAGTCCGCCTAGCAGCTCCAAAACCTTGAAACTCTTAGAGTTTCAAGGTTTTTTCTTGTTTCCGAGAAAAACCTCAGACCGCATCTCTGAATTGCAATTTTTAAGTAAGGGATGCGGTCTGATTATATAAAAAGCGAGTTATATAATCGAAATTCACGAAAGCACTTGAAAACTCAGGATACTGTTGATATAATAAAAAAATAATAGCGAATTAAAGCTCAGCATTTTTCGCACACACTTTTTTAAATTCTTGTAGACAAGGAGTGCATCCATGATTATCATTGGAATTATTTTAATTATCTTTTTTATTCAGGTATTTAAACTATTCAAAAAATCCAGGTCGATGATAAATAACATTAAGAAGTTGGTAGATTCTGACCCTGCCTATGAAACAGAGCGAAGAGTAAGGGACAGAATTGAGAAGATTAAATTTGGTACCGTCGGTACATTTAAACACGAGTATAGTACCAAACAGTATTATGGCAAAAGCCATTACGACGAGTATTTGGAGCATAATCAGC
This sequence comes from Acutalibacteraceae bacterium, assembly GCA_045576955.1. Taxonomy (GTDB): domain Bacteria; phylum Bacillota; class Clostridia; order Oscillospirales; family Acutalibacteraceae; genus CAG-177. Next base: position 19,523 of record JAZNHM010000088.1, read on the forward strand.
AGAAATGTGTAGAGTTTCTGAAAGATGGTGCATTGATGGTGTGTACTTACAACATAATTGACCCGCATGATAATTTCAATCATAGTCAGTCTTTATATGTTTACACGCATCGCGCTACATTTAGAAGGACAAAAGAAGATGCTGGTTTTGAATTAAATGATATCTTTCCTTCAAAATATAAGTTTGGTATGGGAAACTACAGGCCTGCTACTGTAGTTAACAAAAAATCGAGTGTGGCAGGTTCTGCTTTGGCCGGAGGTGTTATTGCTGGTGCACCAGGAGCGATAGTTGGCGCCCTTCACTCAACTGAAAAGAATGCATCTGGTGGGACAGATAAGATTCATTTTTCTAACGATAAGGTATACTATACAGCATTAGATACACATCAAATTGACTGTATCTTTATTAGCAAAGATATATTAAAGCATTATGCTCCGCCACCAAGTGAGTATATATCTGTTGAAACTGATGATTATTGGATACTAAGACGTTATCTTAGTAGTTATAATGATTCCCAAAATGTTAAAGATTTACTGGCATATTTGAACGGAATTGTTGATGATGTTCTATTGCCAACAGCAAAAGAAAGTTAAAACTAACAGGGAGCGGATTTTCCGTTCCCTGTTGATTTTATAACCAATTTGTTTTATACTATATTTAATTCAGTGATGAGGTCTGAGAAAGAACTTATCAAAACATCATAATAAGAAAAAACGAAGAAACTTGTTATGTGTCAGGGGTTTGTTGGGTGTTGAATCCGACTAACAAGACCGTTTTACGGTCTTGTGTGCTTGGTAAGGATGAGGTCGGCGGTTCAAGTCCGCCTAGCAGCTCCAAAAAAGCACTTCCAACGGAAGTGCTTTTTTCTTAATCAAATGCTCAAGGAGAACACAAAATGATAATTCTCATTTCAGGTGCAACTCACACGGGCAAAACCTTGCTTGCGCAAAAGCTTCTTGAAAAATATAAATATCCGTATTTTTCGCTTGACCATCTCAAAATGGGACTTATCCGCAGCGGTCAGACAAAGCTGACTGCTTATGACGATGAGGAATTGACACCTTATATTTGGAACATCGCAAAAGAAATGGTTAAAACAGCAATCGAAAATAAGCAGAATTTGATTGTTGAGGGTTGCTATATTCCGTTTAACTGGCAGAAAGATTTTACAGAAGATTATATCAGAGAAATCCGTTACGTGTGCCTCATAATGAGTGAAAATTACATTAACACAAATTTTGACGATATTGTAAAAAACTCAAATGCAATTGAAACAAGGCTTTATGATGATTTGTCAAAAGATTATTTGCTTGTTGACAACAAAAACAACCTTGAAATGTGCAAAAAGAATTCATTAAATTATGTTTTGATTGACGAAAAATATGATTTCAACTTTGATTTTTAAAAGGTGAAAATATGAAACCCGAACTCAATATCATTGCTCATATCCGCACCGATTTCACATCAAAATTCGGCATACCGCGTCAGAGCGGACTTGTTGAAGAGCTTGAAGCAACGATTATATTTGAACCCGAATATCGCAATCCCGAAGCACTCAAGTCGGAGGCCAAGCGGTCTTAGGAAGACAAG
>JAZNHM010000089.1:0-4020 GCA_045576955.1 Acutalibacteraceae bacterium
CCTCAAGAAGGCTGGTTTCCTTACCAGAGACCCCAGAATGAAGGAAAGAAAGAAGTACGGTCTCAAAGGCGCACGTCGTGCACCCCAGTTCTCAAAGAGATAATTTTTCCCGAATGGGGATTATCGAAAACCCTTGGAATCAACCGATTCCAAGGGTTCTTTCTTTATCCTATAAAAATCATTCCTGATGTCGGCACCTCAAGTTCTGCGAGAGGAGAGTTGATTGTTCCGCTTGCGGTTTCTTTGCCCATACAGTTTACGGTTCTGAATTTTTTGCCGTCTGCGCCTTTGATGATAAGCGATTTGTGCATTGATGCATTTACCGCAACAGTTTCTGCGGCAGTTACTTCGATAACGGGATTGGTGAATGACGTTATAACTTCTTTATCGCCAAGCACTGAACGTGCAAAGCTGTAATTTGCTTCGGGATTGTTTGCGGTCAGCTTGCCGTTAAGAAGAACATCTTTCCACTCTTTCCAGAACGAGATGTAATATTTCAGCATCTTATGATGCGATTCGGAGAGTTTGTCAACACGAACCGAAATCTGCGGCACGCCGTAAAGAATGCTTGCAAACTGGAGTGCGGCATTTTCAACGGTGTCCTCGGGATTCCACATTATCATATCGGAGTGAACGGCGGTTTTACCCGAAGTCATACGGAGGTTGATTATTCCGATGCGGTTTTTGAGAATGTCGCACGGGCAGTCGCCGACACGGAGCATATTACCGTATTTTCGTATCGAAGGCCCTACATATGACTGACGGAATTCGATCATAATATCGGGATTTATTGCAGTAAGCGATGCACGGATTTCAGTCATAAGTACATGGATTGCATCTTCGAGAGAGGGATAATCACGTTTATCATCGGGTTCAAGGGATTTTCCTTTGAGGATAAATGAATCGATAAAGTCGAGCTTCAGACCGTCAAGGTTCCATTCTTTAACGGCTTTTTCGTAGATGCTTACGAGATATTCACGAACTTTTTTGTATCTCGGGTCCAGACCGAAAAATGTTTTATCGTCGCCCGAATCTTCAAGAAACATTCCTTCGAATTCCTTGAATTTTTCGGTGTAAATGCCCATAAACGGGACGGAATACCAAAGAATAACCTTCATTCCGATGTCGTGAATTTCTTTCACGAGAGATGCCATATCCCCCATCTTTTTCGGCGCAACCTTCCAGTCGCCGCAGTATGCATAGCCGCGGTTATTGTCGTCGGTCTGCCATCCGTCATCGATAATAACGGTTTCAAGACCGATTTCGTGCGAAGCCTTGCATTCCTTGAGAATTTCTTCTCTGTCGAGCATCTGATGGAAACTGTACCAAAGCGAATCCATCGGCATTTTTGCGCTTTCGGGCACATAAGCGGACTTATAACCGCAGTTGTTTTCCCACCATTCGGTTGTGTCGTAAACGCTGTCATAATACGGGATTTCGCGCATATCAAGGCGCACTGTTGCCGTGTATTTATCAGTCGGTGAAGTGGGTTTTGTGAAAAACTCGATTTCGCAGGCGAGCGTTGCATCTTCTTCGCGCAGGCCTGTGCGGATGCTTATGGGAGTGTCAACGTCGGAAACCGAGATGCAGAGCTTGTTTTTGCCGTCTTTTGATATGAGAGACTGGAGGGGCATCCACGATGCGAGGCGTGACTGCACGGTGAGCTTTCCCCAGTCGAAGGCAAGCCCGTGAATATCGAGCAGGGAGGGATTCCAGGTTGAGCAGCAGTCGCTTGCACTGAAATTCCATCTGATAAAAAACGGCTCGGGAATCTCGGGGGAGGGCAGAGTCATATCAACAGTCAGATAAAGGATATCGCCGATTTTGTTCTGCGTAAGATTGATTGCGGCATTTTTGTTGCCGCCGGATACGGTAAAATTCATAAACAAAAGTCCTTTCAAAAATATATTGAAAAAAGTAATAAGTTTACTTATAATATAGATTGGAATCAAATCTATGAAAGAAGGATTAAAATGTCAATTATAAATTTGAACGCAGCAAATTTCAAAGAAAAAGTTATTGAAAATGGCGGAACCGTGCTTGTTGATTTTTATGCGGATTGGTGCGGCCCTTGCAAGATGCTTGCGCCCACAATCCACGAGATTGCATCGGAGCATAGCGAAATCACCGTAGGCAAGGTGAATGTTGACGAATCGCCCGAGCTTGCTCAGACTTTCGGAATCGCAAGCATACCGACAATTATGGTGTTTAAAAACGGAACGGCTTCGGCTGTCAAGGTCGGATATTGCACAAAAGATGTCATTCTTGAAATGATATGACAACGAAAAAGATACTGATAATCCCGCTTTTATCAGCTTTGTTTATGTTCCTTATTGCAGGATGCGGGGAAACTGATATTCCGCTGACATATGAACAGATAACTCCCGCCCAAGCAAGGGCGCTGATGTTCGAAAATCCCGACTGTGTTATTCTTGATGTGCGCACTGAAGAGGAATTCGCAAGCGGACATATTGAAAACGCAATTCTGATTCCTGATTACGAAATTGAGGCAAAAGCAGAGTCAGTGCTTACCGACAAAGACAGTCTGATTTTGGTTTACTGCCGAAGCGGCAGAAGAAGCAAACTTGCCTCCGAAACCTTGGTGAATTTGGGTTATTCCAACGTCAAGGAATTCGGCGGAATAATTGATTGGGAATATGAAACTGTAATCGATGATTCATTATAACACGGAGCGCCAAAAAAATCTATGTTATTTTGAAAAGTAAAGTGACGGAGGAATGTTATGGCATTCGATAAGGCTAAAGAGCATTTGAAAAAATACGGAATGGATGGCAGAGTTATGGAGTTTGACGTTTCGTCGGCTACTGTCGGCGAAGCGGCAAAAGCTGTCGGCAGCAGCGAGGGCGAGATTGCAAAAACGCTGTCATTCCTTGTTGACGAAAAGCCGGTTCTTATTGTTGTTGCGGGTGATTGCAAGATAGACAACGCAAAATATAAGGCGTATTTCCACGCAAAGGCAAAGATGCTTCCGTTTGAAAGTGTTGAGGAATTAATCGGTCACGCAGTCGGCGGAGTATGTCCTTTCGGAATCAACGAAGGCGTTGAGGTTTATCTTGACGAATCGCTTAAAAGATTTGCGATTGTTTATCCTGCCTGTGGAAGCTCAAACAGCGCTGTTAAATTGAATATTGCAGAACTTGAAAAAACTTCGGAATTCAAGTGCTGGATTGATGTTTGTAAGACGGTATAAATTCAAAGACGGCTGATAATCTCAGCCGTCTTTTTTATCCTAAAAATTTTACGGTTATTTCAGCAATATTTCATTGCTATTGAAAAAAACTCGTGATATAATTAAAATGTAAAAATTTGATTTTTAATTAAGGAGGATGAATTTCCATGAAAATGTCATTCCGCTGGTACGGCGAATCAGACCCCGTTTCACTTGAATATATCCGTCAGATTCCTAATATGAAAAGCATTGTCAGTGCGGTTTACGACGTTAAACCCGGCGAAGTCTGGCCTGAAGAAAGCATTGCAAAGATGGCGAAGCAGTGCGAGGATAACGGCCTTGTTTTTGATGTTGTTGAGTCAATTCCCGTTCACGAGGATATCAAGCTCGGCAGGGGAGAAGTTGATAAACTTATTGAAGTTTACTGCGAGAATATCCGCCGTTGTGCAAAGTATGGTGTTAAGTGTGTAACATATAACTTTATGCCTGTTTTCGACTGGACACGCACCCAGCTTGACAAAAAAGCTCCCGACGGCTCAACGAGCCTTGTTATGTATTGGGAGCAGATGAAGGGTCTTGACCCTCTTAAGGATGACATTCATCTTCCCGGTTGGGATTCCAGCTACTCTCAGGAAGAGGTTCGCGAACTTATTTCCGCTTACGGCGAAATCGGCGAAGAAGGTCTTTGGAAGAATCTTGAACGCTTCCTTAAAAAAGTTGTTCCCGTTGCAGAAGAATGTGACGTCCGCATGGCAATTCATCCCGATGATCCGCCCTATCCCATTTTCGGTCTGCCAAGGATAATAACCGATGAAGCAAATCTTGACAGA
>JAZNHM010000090.1:0-13207 GCA_045576955.1 Acutalibacteraceae bacterium
TCTCAACGCAGGCGATAAAGAGATAGTTATTGATGACATATTAATAGATGAAACAGAGGAGTATTTTGACTCTCTGAATTCTGCTTTAAGCGGTGGTTCTACTGTGGTTGCATCTGTTCCACCACAATGGAGAAATCCGAACTTAATGCCAATCGGCAATGGGTTCGGATTTCTTGTTTTTATCAGAAACATAAATTTTGTTATATAAAAGTAACACCCGTAAATGCATGTGCAGTTACAGGTGTTACTTTTATACTATTTGTCGTCTGCAAGGTTTGTTTCTGCTTCAGCCTGAAGTTCGGGATCATATGAAAGAACAGGCTTTTCGTCTATGTTCTTAACTTTACGATTTACATAGTTCTTTGTGATTTTCATAACAAGCGGGAACAAAACAACAACACCGATAAGGTTAGGAATCATCATAAGTCCGTTAAATGTATCAGAGATATCCCACGCAAGTGTTGATGTCATTACGGCGCCAAAAATAACAGTAATAACATGGATTATCTTGAAGATAACAGTTGTTTTTGCACCGAAAAGATATTCCCAGGCTTTTGAACCATAGTGTGACCAACCGAGAACAGTTGTGAATGCAAAAAGGAACATCGCAATAGCAACAAACTTTTCACCGATATTGCCCCACGAGAAAACGCTGTTGAATGCGCCCGCAACAAGAGTTGCATCGGTCAGACCTTCTGCGATTTCACCTGTTTTTGCATCGAATACGCCCGAAGTAAGAACAACAAGAGCTGTCATTGTGCAAACAATCATTGTATCGGCAAAAACCTCAAAAATTCCCCACATTCCCTGTTTTGCGGGTTCTTTGATGTTGGAGTTTGAGTGAACCATAACCGATGAACCGAGACCTGCTTCGTTTGAGAAAACTCCGCGCTTGAAGCCCTGAGTGACAGCCGCACTGATTGCCGCGCCGAGAGTACCGCCAACAAACGCTTCGGGTTTGAAAGCGTTGACAAAAATCGTTTTAAATGCAGGGATAACCTGATCGTAATTAACGCCGATGATAACAAGACTGCCTGCAATAAAAAGTATAATCATAAACGGAACGATTTTCTCAGCAACATTTGCGATTCTTTTAAGACCGCCCAACGTGATGAGCGCAACAAGCGCCATTATAATTACACCAATAACAACGTTATAAAGCGATATGCCGCCAAGCACCTGAACAGAAGAAAGAGCCTCCACATCAAATGCGGTTGCAACATTGGCAACAATTTTGTTGACCTGACCCATGCTGCCTATACCGAAAGATGCAAGCATCGTGAAAATGCAGAAAAGAAACGCAAGGACTTTACCGATTGTCTTACAACCTTTTTTACTGCCAAGACCGTCACGTAAATAATACATCGCACCACCTGACCACTCGCCTTTAACATTGCGGCGGCGGTAGTAAATACCGAGAACGTTTTCGGAATAGTTAGTCATCATACCAAAGAAAGCTGCAACCCACATCCAGAAAACTGCACCTGCACCGCCAACAGAAATTGCAGCGGCAACACCTGCGATGTTACCTGTACCGACTGTTGCAGCAAGAGCCGTGCAAAGAGCTTGGAACGGCGAAATTGAGCCTTTTTCTTTTGAATGTCCGATAACATTCTTGTTAAAAAGGCTTCCGATGGTGTTTTTCCACCAAAGACCGATGTGAGATATCTGAAACACCTTTGTGACAGCGGTCATAAGAATGCCGGTACCAATAAGCAGAATTAAACCGTATTTGCCCCATACAACGCTGTTGACGGAACCGTTTATTTCCGCCACTTTTTCAAAAAAAGCTTCCATCTGATTTCCTCCGAATCAAAAAAAATAAAAAATCGGATTACAGGGCGTAATCCGACAAAAGCACAAATTTCTCCCGATAAATCGGGTGATAAAAACTTTGTCCTTTTGCCTGAGAGATTAGCGAAAACGCCTTGCCCCTTCGGCACTCAATTTAATGAGATTCTCCAAAGTTATGTCCGTTTGCAGTCCCTTTCCCTTGCGGGAAGCCTGAGAGCGTTACTCCTTCGGCAGCATATGCTTCTTCTGCAAACATCAGCCATAATTATTCGATTTGCTGTATTATATCACCTGAATGTACAAAATGCAAGTGCTTTTTGTTTTTTTATCAATTAAATTATATTTCAAATTTTATCAGCACAAGTTGACAAATAACCGCATCCGAAATACAATGTAAATATTAATTTTATATTTACACAAATCAAGGAGTATCGGATATGGGTAAAATTTTCAAAGCATTTTTATCGGGCTTTATGCTTCCGTGTATCGGAGCAATGGGAACACCGCATAAATTCAAATCCGCAAAATTCAACAGAGAAAATCCGGAACCGCTGAAATTCGGCAAAAACGGCAAATTCCGTATTCTTCACATAACAGATATCCACGACGTTGAACCCGAAATGGACGATGACGAAAACAGAGCAATCCCCGAAAGCCGTGACAAAGAAACATTGAATGTTATAGAAAAGCTTGTTGAAAAAACCAACCCCGATCTCGTTGTTTTCGGCGGTGACAACATCAGCGGTTACTGGGAAGAATTTACATACGACCTCGTGAAAAGCACCATCCAAAAAATAACCGCCCCCATAAGAGAGCGTAACATTCCTCTTTGCGTTGTTTTCGGAAACCACGACGGTGAAGAAGGATTTCACACAGAATTCCAGATGATGCAATATATGGAATACCCCGAATGCCGTTCAAACCTGAACGATGCCGATATCTACGGCTGCGGCAACTGCTGTGTAACAATCAAAAACAGCGAAGGTAATAAAAATGCTTTTGCGCTCTGGTTAATCGATTCCAACGACTATCAGCGCAATTCTCAAGGCGGTCTTTCATACGATTGCGTGCACGATGATCAGATTAACTGGTACGAAAAAAAAGCCGCTGAGCTCAAAGCTGATAACGGCGGATCCCCCTTGCCCTCAATTCTGTTCCAGCATATGCCCGTTCAGCAAATGTGTGACGGTCTCACTGAAGTGACTGCGGATGATGATTACTCATTATTCCGCGACGGAAAATATTTTAAATTTGGTCACGAAATTCTTGAAGGAAGAATCAGAGAATGTCCCTGCCCTCCTTCATTGGAAAACAACCACAGAAGACAGTTCGAAAGTTGGAAAAAGACCGGAGGAATGGTTGCGGCATTCTTCGGGCACGACCACGTTAATGATTTCCACATTAAAATTGACGGCATCAGCCTTTATCAGACTCTTGGTGCAGGCTATTTCACCTATGGTGAAGAACGCGGCGGCAGACTGATTGTTCTTGATGAAACCAATCCTTATGAAATTTATACCGAATCAATCGAAATCGAAAGAATAACAGATACAGAAATATAAAAAAACGGGACGTCCTGCGGAAGAATCCGTAAGGCGTCCCGTTCAGCATTTGCCCTCAACAAACCATTTGCCGTGATTATCTTCATAAATAAAGGTTTCCCTGCCGTTTATCTGCACGGTATATCTTATTTCTCCGCCGCCGACATTAAGCGACTTCGCACGGCATCTGTTAATAAGGCGTTCGACGGTATAAACCGTTCCATCCTCCCATTGAATTCTCAAAGGGCGACGCTTGCCGTTCTTATCAACAAGAACATACACATCAACAAAAACCTTCCTGACCAAAATGACGCCTCCACGTTTAGAACATTTGTTCGAATATATGATATATCATTCAGTCAGAAATGTCAACTGTTAATTTGTGACATAATCCATTTAAATTATCGGCAATTCTGTCATATGAAGCTTTGCGCAACCGTAAGGATAAAGAGAAATTTCTTCTCTATCGCCGATGAGTTCTCTTGATTCGGGAACTTTTGCACAGACGGTATCATACCCGGCCTCATATCCCACTCTATTTTTCACGCTTGCTTTGACCGTTATCGACGATTTCTTCGATGAGAACGGATCATCGCTCAAACCATCTTGCATTACCCCAATCGAAAAGTCTGATTTCGCCCGATTTGAGCATTTCATAATAAACGGTCAACATTTTTGAATATCATAGGTGTTTCGCTTGTTTTGAGGAATGCATCTACGCTCTTCATAATAATCGGCTTAAACGCACCGCGGTTTCTGACAAACGAGCTCTTGCATGCGTTCTCCTTTATAAATTCAGGGAAAGACGGATTGCTTTTCATTGCAAATTTAACGGTATCACCAAAAAATTCAAAGGTCATCAACTGAGTTGCAAGAGTGTTTATCGGCTTCACAACAGCGTTCAGAACACCATCTTTCATAAAAGCATATGCCCATATTTTATATGGATAACCCTTTATTGAGCATTCCGACATCCTCGGATTGCCGTCAAGACCGCAGTTAATAATAACCTCGTCCTCTTCCTCAAACCACTTTACGGTAAACACATTTTTGCTTGTTTCAAAAGACACTTTATTGAGATTGGATTTCGGCCTTCTGGCAAAACTCGAAGAAAGTGAGCGAGGGATAAGGCTTGCAGGAAACATCATTTTTGCAAGTGCATCGGATGCGGGAGTTATGTAAAAGGTTTTACCCGTCGGAATATCGGGCAAACCGATGCAGGATATCGGACTTTCGCTTCTGAATGCAAGATAATCGGAAAGTTTTTTATCCCATTCCTCGGTTGAACCGTATTCGAATGCTCTTGCAAGAACATTACGCATCAGCTTTTCGTTTTTTCTGTCCTCAAGTGCACAGTTAAAAACAGCGACAACCGCATCATATTTCGGGATATAAGACACCTGCTGTGCAAACATACCCGACATACTGAAAATATCGCCGCTAAGCCAGAAAAGATAGCCGTAGCCATCCTGATTTTCCCTATTGGCGATGTCAACCTGTTTTTTTGTTGCCTCCCTCGCCCACCAAGCCGGAATAATCTGCTTTCCTTTATATAAACCGCCGTCGGCATAACAGCGACAGATTTTAGCAAGATCGCGTAAAGTCATATACGCGCCTGTGCCGCCAATGCATTCGCCGATTGAGTTTGTTTCCCACGCAGGAGGAGTAATTCCGAGAGGTTCAAACAGTCTGGGTGTGAGATAATCAACAAGGCTCATACCCGAAAGCTTTTGAATCAGTGCGGCAACCATATGGGCATCGTTGTTACTGTAAAGAAAGCCTTTGTTTTTTCTGAACGGCGCTTTCATAAACATTTCGGCATAGTTGGTTGTCATATCTTGAAGAAAACTGAATTTTTTATTACTCTGCATTGTAAGAACCGAACGCACGGTCAGATTCTCCCATTCATTGCTTTCACAATGCTCATATTCAGGAAAGAACGGCAAAAGCTTTGAATTGAGTGAGAAAAGACCCTCGTCAATTGCAAATCCCGCCGCCGTTGACACAACCGACTTTGTGAGTGAAAACATTGAGTGCGGCATTTCGGCAGAATAAGGATAAGCATATTCCTCAAAAAGAATTTCACCGCCCTGCTCAATCAGCAGACCGTGATTTGCTATCCCGTTTTTCTCGAGTTCTTTGTAATATCTGTAAATCCATTCGGATGAGAGTTTCGTTTTGACTGCCATAATTTTTCCTCTCTTGTGTTGATATTTTTAATTATATCATTTTATGATAAATAAACAAGAGTAAAAAAATCCCTGCTCTCGGATGAGAACAGGGATTGAAGTTATCATTATTACGAGCTTTAGCGAGTAATAAGGTTCTGACGAAGTCAGATTCTTATTTCATTGCCTCTTCAACAGCAACCGCGCAAGCAACAGTCATACCAACCATCGGGTTGTTACCTGCACCGATAAGACCCATCATCTCAACGTGAGCGGGAACTGAAGAAGAACCTGCAAACTGAGCGTCGGAGTGCATACGGCCCATTGTATCGGTCATACCGTAAGAAGCGGGACCTGCAGCCATATTATCGGGGTGGAGTGTACGGCCTGTGCCGCCGCCGCTGGCTACTGAGAAGTACTTCTTACCCTGCTCGATGCATTCCTTCTTATAAGTACCTGCAACGGGGTGCTGGAAGCGGGTTGGGTTAGTAGAGTTACCAGTGATGGAAACGTCAACGCCCTCTTTATGCATTATAGCAACGCCCTCGCGAACGTCGTCAGCGCCGTAGCAACGAACCTTTGCGCGCTCACCGTTTGAGTAAGCGGTTTCGTTTACGATAGCAAGCTCACCTGTGAAGTAGTCAAACTTGGTCTGAACATAGGTGAAGCCGTTTATACGGGAAATAATCTGAGCGGCATCCTTACCGAGACCGTTAAGGATAACGCGGAGAGGCTCCTTACGAGCTTTGTTAGCGCTGCGAGCGAGGCCTATAGCGCCCTCAGCAGCAGCAAAAGATTCGTGACCTGCAAGGAATGCGAAGCACTTAGTCTCTTCACGCAAAAGCATAGCGCCAAGGTTACCGTGGCCGATACCAACCTTACGGTCGTCAGCAACAGAACCGGGGATACAGAAGGACTGAAGGCCAAGACCGATTTTCTCTGCAGCTTCGGCAGCAGAAGCTACCTTATCCTTTATAGCGATAGCGCAGCCTACAACATAAGCCCAAGCAGCATTTTCAAAGCAGATAGGCTGAATGCCCTTAACGATATTATAAGCGTCAACGCCGGCTTCATCACAGATAGCCTTTGCTTCTTCAATAGAAGCGATGCCGTGCTTATTAAGCTCTGCGTTAATTTGATCTATTCTTCTTTCATAGCTTTCAAATAATGGCATAACTGTCTTACCTCCCTAATTATTCTTCACGGGGGTCGATGAGTTTTGCAGCGTCATCAACACGTCCGTACTGGCCGCTGGCTTTTTCCAAAGCCTCGTTAGCGTCCATACCTTTTCTTATCATTTCCATCATCTTGCCAAGGTGAACAAACTTGTAGCCGATGATAGTGTCATTCTCGTCAACTGCGCACTTGGTGATATAACCCTCAGCAAGCTCTAAGTAGCGGGGGCCCTTAACCTTTGTAGCGTAGGTGGTACCTGTCTGTGAACGAAGACCCTTACCAAGATCCTCAAGACCTGCGCCTATTGGAAGACCGTCTTCAGAGAAAGCAGTCTGTGTACGACCGTAAACAATCTGTAAAAACAGTTCGCGCATAGCGGTGTTGATAGCATCGCAAACAAGGTCGGTATTAAGCGCTTCAAGAAGTGTTTTACCAACAAGAATTTCAGATGCCATAGCTGCAGAGTGAGTCATACCTGAGCAACCGATGGTTTCAACCAATGCTTCCTCAATAACACCCTCTTTAACGTTAAGGCTGAGCTTACAAGCGCCCTGCTGAGGTGCGCACCAGCCGATACCGTGGGTAAGACCGGAAATATCTTTAACTTCCTTTACCTGTACCCATTTGCCCTCTTCCGGAATGGGAGCGGGACCGTGATATGCGCCCTTAGCGAGTGGGCACATATTTTCAACTTCATGTGAATATTTCATATATGTACTCCTTTCAAGTTTTCATACAAATGAATTATATCATTATTCGACATAAAAAACAATACCCCAAAAGATAAAAATTTAACAATATTTTGCCAACTGCCTTAACGCCTGTTTCGTGACTTTTAACGAAAGATGGGGAATGGCATTACCATTCCCCATCTTTCTGCCCGAAGGCAATATATTTATTTGAAGTTGCAACAAATTAAGTTCTTGTGCGCTGTGTCTTTGGATAATAACTATCCCCTACCTTATTGCCGCTTATAACACGCATACGTCGGCGACGGATGGAAGCAAACAGTTTTTCTTCAAAGGCAATAAAACGGTCTTCATGGAAAACTGCCCAAAGCACAACCGCTACAAATATTATTTCAAATAATGTGATTAAAGTCTGTGATAAATTCATAATTTACCTCCGCCGAACATTTGTTCGTTTTCTGTATTTTCATTATAATTGCTTGAAACAAATTTGTCAAGCACTTTTTACAAATTTATTTTAATTTTTTTGCAGTCCAAAAAAACGGACTGCAAAAAGTTTATTTTTTGTTAACTTTTTCTAAATACATTTTTAACCACTTGACTTGTGCGGTATAATATACTTAAAATGGAAATTTACGGAGGTGAAGCTTATGAACTACTACCGTGACTTTAAACTCAAAAGCATAACCAAGCCACAGTTTAAGCATCTTTTTTTGCTTTTGTATTGGCCTATATATATCGCTGTCTTTTTTCTTCTTGAAAGGATACAGCCATCCCATTTTATTAATGTATATTCGCCGATTGATGATTATATCCCTTTCTGTGAATTTTTTCTTATCCCCTACTGTGTGTGGTACCCGCTTTTGTTTTGGATAGTACTTTACACTATGTTTTTTGATATACCATCCTTTAAAAGATACCACGTCTTCGTGATTATAAGCTGCACCGCTACCTTGATTATTTATTTTCTGTTCCCAAATATGCAGCAGCTTCGCCCTCAGGAATTCGCGCGTGATAATATTTTTACCGATGGAGTCAGGTTTCTTTACTCCATTGACACCAATACCAATGTTTGCCCGTCGCTTCACGTTATTTTCTCTATGGCTATTCTTTTTACGGTCTGGCACTCAAAGCGGCTTGGAAACAGGCTGTGGCGCACGGTATTTTTAATAACCGCAATTCTTATAAGTCTTTCAACCGTATTTATAAAGCAACATTCGGTGGTGGATTTAGTATTCGCTGTTGCGCTTTCATTTGCAATATACCCATTTATATTTAAGAAAAAAAATAAAGGCTCTGCTTGTTAAAGCAGAGCCTTTTGGCTTAATCAAAGTTATTTTTTACAAAATTGGTGTTATAAACACCGCTTCGCCATATGGCATTTCAAACAAGAGCTTACCGTCTTCTGCCACCTCAACAATTTTAGGTGTTGCGCTCCACTCGGCGCCACCGTAGACCGCTACCTTTTTGCATCCTTTTAAGGTTAACTCTACATCATTAACAAGACCACGGTCTGTAAAGTTTGTAAGCATATAGGCTTCACCGTATTTTTCGGAATCAAATCGGCTTACCAACAAATCACGGGTAGCCTTAGCTTCTACAAAGTGCTCTGCGTTATCGAACTCTTCGCGTTCCAATTCTTCATTATACTGCACCCTATTAACACGAAGCAGCATCTCCTTGCTTCCCGAAACGCCTATGGATTTATCCCAATCATATGACAAAATAACATCAGCAAAACTTTGTATTTCTTTATGAAGCTTTTGCAGGCTATAATACACATCGCTGGGGGTATTATCCTGTTTCAATATGCAGTAATCGTACATATTTGTTTTTTCATTGCCATTCTCATCAAACGACTTCGGTACCGAATAGCAATAGTATTGTAGTGAATCTGCGCCAAATGCTAAAGCCGCGTTAATCTCCCAACGCAAGTCGCTTTCGCTAAGTTCCATTTCAAATTCTCCGCCGCCTACGCTGGCTTGCAGAATAAATCCCGGTTTTACACCGTATTTTTTCGCAGAATTTGCTATAAATCTGTAATTATAGGCTAATGTGCGGTCGTCTTCTTTATATCCCTCGTGGAATGGATATACATCGACCGATATAAACGGTTCTTCAAACGGCTCCATAAAACTTTCTTCGAATATCTGCATCATCTGTGGATATGATTCAAAGTTGCGAGCCTTATATGCGGTATATGGAATAAGATTTGCTATATATTTAGCATTGGGATATACTTTTTTAAAGTCCTCAACCATTGTTTTATTGCTATATTTATAAATACTCTCTGCATATGGTTCGTCACAAATATGAACACCGGTTATTATATCCTTGTAATCGCCATACACATCATGTTGGCTGAAGGGTTTATCGCCATAGTAATCTTCGCCCATGAATGATTCTACTTTCCAATCGTTGTACTCCAGTATTGCTTTAAGGCCTACCTTCTTACAGATTTCAAGTGCCTTCATGGTACGCTCAGAACCTAAATAAAACTGCTCTACGCTTGAATTTCCAAGACAATGGTTTATCATTGCAAGGGTGTTAAAGCCAACATCCTTATACTGCTGAAAACTTTCCTCGCTAATTTCATAGGGCGCCCAAAATCCCGACAGTTCAAACTGCTTTTCAGGATATTTTGGTATTTTGGTTTTTGCATTACAACCAATTAAACTCATACTCAAAACGCATACCATCAATAATGAAACAATCCGTTTTAGCATAACACCGCTCCTAATCAATCGAATATTTCTTTTCGTATTCGTTAAACTCTTCTATAAAGTTGCCGACAGCGTTTGTTTTAACCTTACGCAGATACTTATGCGCATCAAGTTTGGGTGACTCGGACTGAAGAGTGTAAACTGCAACGTTGGAGCAATGGTCGGAAACACGCTCAAAATTGGCAAGTAAATCAGAGAATACAAAGCCGAGCTGTACCGTACATTCGCCCTTTTGCAGACGCTCGACGTGGCGAGCCATAAGTTCGTCTTTAAGCTTATCAACAACCTGTTCAATAGGCTCAACGCGCGCAGCAAGTTCAAGGTCATCCGAAACAAAAGAATTGACGGTTATATCGGTAATCTCTTTAATAGCGGATATAACCACACCCATTTCACGAGCGCCATCCTTAGAGAAAACTATATTCTTTTCCTTCATTTCACGGGCCAAATCGCAAATATTAAGCGCGTGGTCGCTTATACGCTCGAAGTCATTAAGAGAATGAAGCATTCTTGCTACATCGTGTGATTCTTCTGCAGAAAGATTGTGACTGCTAAGTCGCACAAGATATGTACCGAGCTTGTCCTCATACTTATCGGTAAGGGTTTCGGTTTCGCGAACAAACACACTCTTTTCTTCATCATAATTATCTATAAGTTCAATAGACGCTATAATAGCCTTGCGGGTATGCTCTGCCATTTCGTTTACTAAGCGGCGGCATTCAGATATTGCAAGGGGGGTGTTGTTGAAAAGACGCTCGTCCAAGAAAACGGTGTGCTGTTTTTCTTCCGTGCCGTCCGGTACGAGAAGTGTGCAGAACTTGATAAGTATTTTTTTGATGGGAAACAAAGCAACGGTATTTATAGCGTTGAAAAGCGTGTGCACTATAGCAACACCGACCATACTGATTTCGGCATTGAGCACAGTAACACCAAACGCCTTCATTACATACATTATCGCCATACACAGCAACGAACCGAACACATTTACAAAGAAGTGCATTATAACAACGCGCTTTGCATTTTTATTGGTGCCAACACTTGAAATAAGCGCGGTAACACAGGTGCCGATATTAGCGCCCAGCACAAGCGGAATCGCCATCTGCCAAGTTATGCCGCCTGAAAGCGCAAGAGCCTGAACAATACCAATTGTTGCGGCAGAGGACTGAATAACGCCTGTGAAAATTGTAGAAACAAACAACGCGATAATAGGACTTGTAAGACTTGCAAGGAAAGTGTCAAATCCTGGTATGGTGCGAACAGATTTCATTGATTCGCTCATAAGGTCCATACCGAACATTAATACGGCAAAGCCTATAAAAATAATACCAAGATTATTCTTCTTTTCGCTCTTAGAAAGCATTCGCATAACAATGCCCGCAAAGGCAAGTATGGGCGCGAATGTCATAGGCTGAAGTAAGGTTATAAAGAAGTTTCCGTCGCCTATGCCTGCAAGGCTTAAAATCCAAGCGGTAAGTGTGGTGCCCACATTCGAGCCCATTATCATACCAAAGGTGTTGCCAAACTCAACTATTCCAGAGTTTACAAGACCAACAAGCATTACGGTCATAGCCGAAGATGACTGAATCGCAACGGTTATACCTGCGCCCAAGAAAAAACCGAGAAAATCATTCGAGGTTACCTTTTTCATGGTTCTTTCAAGACCGCCGCCTGCCATCTGCTCAAGGCCGGAAGACATTGTGCTCATACCATAAAGGAAGAACGCCAAGCCGCCCACAAGCATTGCAAACATAGTTAAAATTTGTGTTGCCATATTAACCTCCGTTCAGGGTTTATTAAAAAGCAATTTTTTCTTCTATATAAGACTTTAACTCACTAATCGGGATACGAACCTGCTCCATAGAGTCTCTGTCGCGAACTGTTACGCAACCGTCAGTTTCGCTGTCAAAGTCATAGGTAATGCAGTAAGGTGTGCCGATTTCGTCCTCACGGCGATAACGCTTACCGATGGAGCCTGCCTCATCAAAATCAACCATAAAGTATTTTGAAAGCTCATTCTTAATTTCCATTGCTTTATCAGAAAGCTTTTTAGAAAGCGGAAGAACTGCCGCTTTAAAGGGAGCGAGTGCAGGGTGAAGGCGAAGCACTACGCGCTTATCGCCCTTTTCGTCCTCTTCCTCATCATAAGCGTTGCAAAGGAATGCAAGTGTTACACGGTCTGCGCCCAGAGATGGCTCAATAACATAAGGAACATATTTTTCGTTGGTTTCGGGGTCAAAATATTCCATCGGCTCGCCCGAATGCTCAGCATGCTGACTAAGGTCATAATCGGTGCGGTCTGCCACACCCCAGAGTTCACCCCAACCAAATGGGAACAAGAACTCAAAGTCGGTAGTTGCCTTGGAATAGAAGCAAAGCTCATCTTTATCGTGGTCGCGAAGTCTTAAATCTTCTTCCTTCATGCCAAGATTTAAAAGCCAATCACGACAGAAACCACGCCAGTAATCAAACCACTCAAGGTCGGTACCGGGTTTGCAGAAGAACTCAAGCTCCATCTGCTCAAACTCACGGATACGGAAAATGAAGTTTCCGGGTGTGATTTCGTTACGGAAAGACTTACCTATCTGGCCAACGCCAAATGGAAGCTTTTTACGTGTTGTACGCTGAATATTTTTAAAGTTAACAAATATACCCTGTGCAGTTTCGGGGCGAAGATAAAGGGTTGAAGAACTATCCTCTGTAACACCCTGGAAGGTTTTGAACATAAGGTTAAACTTGCGTATATCGGTAAAATCGTGTGAGCCGCAATCTGGACAAGCGATTTGATGCTCGCGAATATAGTCCATCATTTCAGCGTCACTCATAGAAGCGGGGTTATCTGAAAGACCGTTTTCGGCAACGTAGTCTTCAATAAGCTTATCTGCTCTGTGACGGGTTTTGCACTGACGGCAGTCCATAAGCGGATCGGAAAAACCGCCTAAGTGACCCGAAGCCACCCATGTTTCAGGATTCATAATTATCGCGCTGTCAAGTCCTACATTATAAGGACTTTCCTGAACGAACTTTTTCCACCATGCGCGCTTAATATTATTTTTAAGTTCTACACCAAGGGGGCCGTAATCCCAAGCGTTTGCAAGGCCACCGTAAATCTCGCTGCC
>JAZNHM010000091.1:0-2453 GCA_045576955.1 Acutalibacteraceae bacterium
TTGTTCTTCATTTACGGTTATAATATCATAAGCGCAATTCTTCGCGGTATGGGTGACAGCCGCCGACCGTTTGTGTTCATTGCCATTGCTGCAGTAGTTAACATGGTGCTCGACCTGTGGTTTGTTGCAGGTTTAAAAATGGAGGTTTTCGGTGCGGCGTTGGCAACTGTAATTTCGCAGGGGTTAAGCTTCATTATCGCACTTACATATTTGTACATAAAAAAAGAGAGCTTTGGATTCGACTTCAGACCTGCCTCTTTCAAAATTGACCGTCAGGCATTCAAAAAACTGGTGGCTCTCGGCGTACCTATGGCAATCCAATCTGCAGCCATTAACCTTTCAAAGATTGTTCTTACATCGTGGATAAATCTTTACGGTGTTGTATTTTCGGCGCTCTCAGGACTTTACAACAAAATCAATATGATGATCGGCATTGTTTCTCAGTCATTCACCACCGCCGGCAGCACAATGGTAGGTCAGAGTCTCGGTGCAAAAAAATATGACCGTGTGCCTAAAATTATGAAAGTGGTTTTGTACAGCAGTGTTCTTATATCCACAGTCCTTGCTGTTGCATTGTTTTTCTTCTCCGAGCCTATCTTCAGAATGTTCACCGGAGACGAAGATGTGCTTGCGATAGCATCTATAGTTGTTCTTCCTGCAATTCTCAATATATACGGTTCCGCCACACGTTCTGTGAGTTTTTCACTTATGAACGGTTCAGGAAATGCTAAACTGAACTTTGCCGTTGCCATCATTGACGGTATGATAAGCCGTATCGGCATCTCAGCTCTGCTTGGCTTTGCGGTTGGAATGGGTTGCCAGGGTTTCTGGTACGGTGATGCACTGGCAGGCTATATGCCTATAGTCATAGGACTCATCTTCTTTTTCTCGGGCAGCTGGAAAAAGGATAAATCCAAGTAAATTAAACCACGGTATAATATCACCAATATGAACGTTAACGGCTGTTTTATTGACGAATATTTTTGTCGGTCAGTTCGTTCAGGAACTTGAAGCAAAAACATCTGAGATTAACTCAGTTTGACAAATATGAATTTGTAGGAATGAAAGCTATGATTAATGCTAACGAATACGGTTTTTTGCCTGAAAACAACCCTTATAAAAACTCCGAAGCTTTTCAAAAAGCGGTTGATAATGGAGGGGCAGTTCAAGTTACTGTTCCCGGTATTTATAAAATTTCCGAGCAAATTGAAATCGGTGATAATACAAAACTTGTGTTCTGTGAAGGCGTAATTCTTCAACGTGAAGCAAGTGTGAGTGGCGTTAACGGCAATGCATTTATAAACAAAGGTGCGATCAAGGGCGAATATAACCGAAATATTGAAATTATCGGCTTGCATCTTGAATGTAACGGTATTGAAAGCAATGATTTCGGTGTAAACAGTCGGATTGCCGGATTACGCGCACAGGTTGCAATGATTTATGTTGAAAATTTAAAAATTGATGGTTTTGAGTGTCACGGATTGCTTGAAAAGGATTATGCAATTCAGGTAAGTGCCTTTAAAAATATTTGTCTTAATGATTTATATATAACAGGTAATAAAGATGGCATTCATCTGGGTTGGGGCCATGGATTTGTTATCAGAAACGGCAAGTTCCGTACATTCGATGACCCGATAGCACTCAACGCCTTTGATTACGCAACTTCAAACACTCATATAGGTTGGATTGAAAATGGAATAATCGAAAACTGTATTGATCTGGATGATAACTCAACAACCGGTTTTTTCTGCAGGATTCTTGGTGGGGCTTGGTGCAGATGGCACAAAGGAATGCAGGTTCAGCATTCGGACACCGTTGCGGTTAACGGCAGAACATACCGTGTTCTGATGAATCCGAAAGACGGAAAGCTTTACACTTCCGATACGCCACCTTGCCACGAAAAAGGAATTATGGAATATGACGGTATAAATTGGGTTATTGTGCGCAATACGGAAGAATATGACTGCGGTTGTCGCAACATAATAATACGAAATTGCAGACTTCAGAAAAAGCGTAATATAGGAATTGCGATAAATCTTAATTATGACACATATGCACGCAGTTATTATCCCGGTTGTGTGTGCGTTCCACAAAGTGAAATTACTCTCGAGAATATCTTTTTAGAAAATGATGTTGATATTCTTTTGCACTCAAACTATCCGACTGAAAATATAACACTGAAAAATATAGATTTCAAAAACTCAAAGCTTTGTTTTGATATCGTACAAAAGGCAGATAAAATCATTTATCCCGAGGTTGAAATAAATACTGAAAATGTTGTATTAAATGAAAACACAATACAAACTAACCTAAAGCATCCGATAAAACTATGCTCTATGAAATGATAAAGACAAATCCCAATTTATCAAACCGCCCTCATAAAAACACTAAACCACTTCATACCGCTGCCTGTATCGGCATTGATTGAAGTGGTTTTGATTATTTATATGCCG
>JAZNHM010000092.1:0-12514 GCA_045576955.1 Acutalibacteraceae bacterium
AAATAATTATTAGGATTTCCTTTATTAGGCAGTTTAGTAACTTCAGGCATATTTTTAAAGACTGGTAATGTAACTTTTCTTGTTGGTGTTGAAGAAGAAAGATTAGATGAGCTTATTGAAATTTTCAGAAACTGTTGTTCAAGAAGAACACAGATGGTGCCAACTCCACCACCATTTATTGGTGAGGGGTTTTTAAGTGCTTCACCTGTTGAAATAACAATTGGTGGCGCAACAATTTTTGTTATTGATATGGAAAAATTTATTAAATTATGAGTTTTAATGTTGAAAATTTAAATGAACAAAAAAAACAGGAACTTTTAAAAACAGTTTCAGGTGGCAGACGACCACACGCAGTATTGGTTGACGGTGGCTCTGAAAAAGAACGTGAAGAAATCGCGTATCTTTTAGCAAAGATTTATGTATGCGAAGAAGCAACAGACAAAAAGGTTGCAATCATAGGCGGCGGTCCGGCAGGTCTTACAGCAGCTTATTATCTCAGACTTTCGGGTCACGAGGTGACAATTTATGAAGCAATGCCCGAGGCGGGCGGTATGCTTCGCTACGGCATTCCCGAATACAGACTTCCCAAGGCCGTTCTTGCAAATGAAGTTGATGCAATCGCAAAGCTCGGCGTTGAGATAAAAAACAACGTCAAAGTCGGCAAGGATATCACTTTTGAAGAAATCAAAAACGGTGCAGATGCCGTGCTTGTTACCGTCGGTGCGTGGAAGGGCAGCAACATGAGATGCAAGGGCGAAGAGCTTGAAGGCGTTCTCAGCGGCATCGACTTTCTCCGTGAAGTGAATATGGGCAATATCCCCGAAATCGGCAAGAATGTTGCTGTTGTCGGCGGCGGTAACACCGCAATGGATGCCTGCCGAACAGCTGTGAGATGCGGTGCGGAGAATGTTTATGTTATCTACCGCAGAACGAGAGCCGAAGCTCCCGCAGAGGATATAGAAATCGAAGAAGCAATCGAAGAGGGTGTTGAATTTCTTTTCCTCACCAATCCCGACGAAATTATCGGTGAAAACGGTAAGGTTAAGGCTGTTAAGCTTCAGATTATGGAGCTTGGCGAACCCGATGCATCGGGCAGAAGAAAGCCCGTTCCCGTTGAAGGTGCGTTCAAAACACTCGATGTTGATACTGTTATTTCTGCAATCGGTCAGAAATATGCTCCTGCGGGTCTTGAGGAAATCGGAGTTACCGGCTGGGGCACAATACAGGCAGACGAAGCAACCTGCCTTACAAATATAGAAGGTGTATTTGCTGCAGGCGATGCTACAAACAACGGTGCATCTATTGCAATTGATGCAATTGCAGAAGCAAACATTGCCGCAAGAGCAATCAATGCATATCTTCTCGGAATGCCCATGGATTTCCCGAAGCCCTATTATTCCGAAAGAAACGTTACTCCCGAAATGCTCGCAGACAGAGAAAAAATGCCCAGAGCAGTTATGTCCGTCAAGGCTCCCGAATACAGAAAGGGTAATTTCGAAGCCGTTCTCAACGGATTTACCGAGGAGCAGGCGAGAGGTGAGGCAAAGAGATGCCTTGAATGCGGATGCCATGATTTTAAGGAATGCAAGCTTATCCGCTATGCCAACGAGGAGCCGATTGAGCCTGCACGTCTTGCAGGTGCAAAGCACGAATGCTTCAAAGAAACACGCCTTGTCACAATCGAAAGAGATCAGGGCAAGTGCATTCTTTGTAATCTTTGCGTGCGCACCTGTAAAGAGGTTGCAAACGAGAGCATTCTCGGTCTTGTCGGCAGAGGATTCAAAACTGTTATCAAACCCGAATTCGAGGGCAGCGACAGAATTGCAGTCTGCAAGGATTGCCGCAAGTGCGCAGAGGTTTGTCCGACGGGTGCATTAAAGATTTTAGAATAAAAATATGGGACTGTCATTGCGACAGTCCCGTTTTTTATGGTTTACTTGATGCGTTCAATTAAAATTAATATGTAATGATAAATAACCGGCAGAATCAGAGCAGGAATCATATTGAGAGTTTTGAATTTCTTTTCGAGAAGGAAGTTGAAACCGATTGCCATAATGATTGCATATCCGACCATACATACCTGTTCAAGCAGTTCGCCTTGAAGAATTTCGCTGAGTGTGCCTGCAAGAAGAGAGATGCCGCCCTGATAAACGAGCAACGGAATAAAAGTGAAAACAACGCCGAATCCGAGAGTAGCACTGAATATAATTGCGCTTACTCCGTCGAGCACGCTTTTAACAAGCAGAATTGAGCTGTCGCCCGTCAAACCGTCGTTGATTGAACCGATAATCGCCATAGCACCTACGCAGAAAAGTGCGGTGCCGTTGATGAATCCCGAAGCAAAACCCTTGGCTTGAAATTTATTTTCAATTTTATTGCAGAATCGGTTGAAGTGGTCGTCAAGCTTGAGAAGTTCGCCGATAAGAGTACCGACGACAAGAAAAACAACAAGCAAAAGCTCGCCGCTGCTTGATAGTTTTCCGTTATCAACGGCAAACATATTGGAAATAATACCGTTTATGCCGATGATAAGCACTGCCAGACCGAGAACCTTGTTTATTGATTCTGCATAGGTGGGTTTTATTCCTTTTTTGAAAAGCAGACCGATGATTCCGCCGATTATAACCGCAACGCAATTGACAATCGTTCCTATCATTTTTATCTTCCTCCCAATTTTCTCTATCCTGAATTTTAATACTCCGCAACATAAAAGTCAATAAAAACCCCTGTGAATTCGCGAATGAAATTCACAGGGGTTGATTTTTAGCCTTTGATTGTGCCGCCCTTCATCTTGATGAGTTCACGGTAGCTGATAAGTTCAATGCCGTGGTCTTTGAGATACTTGTGAGTGTAGGGGTCTTTCATGAGCTGATATTCCCACACTCTGTCCTGCCATCTTGCGGTGATGCCCTTGAGCTCATCGCTTTCAACGGAGGGGTGAATAAAGGTTTCTGTTACGCCGTCGGGAAGGTCTGTCCAGATTTTGAGAATCATATCTCTGTATGTTTCGTAGCTCTTACGCATATCGTCATTCCAGTCGGGGAAGAGAAGATAATCAGGGATAACAACGTTATATTTTTTGCCCCAGTGCTTTGAAAGAAGAGTAACTGCCGCATATGCAATGTAGGGTGTGCCGTTGGGACAGATGCGCTTGTCGTGTGCGGTGTAAAGTCTGTATGCATAGCCGTAGTCGCCGCAGATTCTGAGGGTCATCTTTGAAAGACCGAGTCTGCCTGTGTAGTGACCGTAAAGCGAACCCATATGGTTATCGATATGAGAGGGTTTCATACCCATGCTGTGAGCAAGGTCAATCTGTGCACGGACTTCAGCTTCGAGGTCTTTATAAGATGCGTTCTTTTCAACCTGGTCGCTCTCATGCCACATAAAGCCTTCTTCGTCGATGAGAGTTTTGCCGTTTGTGAGGGGTTTCCAGCGATATTTGCCCCATTCGCTTGTCATTGTGAGATGAACACCGATTGCATATTCGGGGTGCTCGTTTGAAAATTTAACGGCATCCGCTGCGGTGGGGCAGGGCATCATAATGGTTGCGGATTTGAGAAAACCGCCTTCAAAAAGCTCTGCAACAGCCTGATTTGCCGCATTGCACATACCGTAGTCGTCTGCGTTAACAATAAGATACTTAGCCATATATCATTTCCCTTTCGGATTGATTTTACCAAATGATTATATCATATATAATTGCGTTAATCAATCATATTAAAGATTTATTTTTCTGTCTTTAAAATAAAATTCCCTGTCGTGTTCTCCGATTTCGCGCATAACTCTGCACGGATTGCCGACTGCAACAACATTTGCGGGGATATCCTTTGTTACAATGCTTCCTGCACCGATAACGGTGTTATCGCCGATTGTTATGCCCGGAGTGATAACCGCACCTGCGCCAATCCAACAGTTTTTGCCGATATGAATGGACATATTGTATTGATAAGCCTGCTCGCGGAGTTCGGGATTTATCGGATGTCCCGCAGTCGCAACCGTCACATTCGGACCGAACATTGTGTAATCGCCGACGTAGATATCAGTATCGTCAACCATTGTGAGGTTGAAATTCGCATAAACATTTTTGCCGAAGTGAACATTTTTACCGCCCCAGTTTGCATGAAGCGGAGGCTCAATGTAGCAGTTTTCACCGATTTCGGCAAACATATCTTTGAGCATTTCTTCGCGTTTTTTCTGCTCGGTGGGTCGGGTCATATTGTAGTCATAGAGCTTTTCAAGGCGTTGGAACTGCTCGGTCATTATTTCGTCGCCGTTGGGGAGATAGAGGTCTCCACTGTGCATTTTTTCTTTTTCTGTCATATATGTACCTCAGTTTTCAAGGAAAATTCTGCTGTATCTCGGTTTGATGTCGAGTGAGCCGTCGCCCTTGAGAGTTGTTACGGTAACGCCAAGCACCCATTCGCTTTCCGGTAAACCGAAATTGGTGCCATGATGGTAAAGATAGCCTCCGGGAAGGTTATAAACAAAATAAACTCCCTTATATATTGCGCACCAGTCGTTTACGTGGTCGTGACCGACGAAAACAGCCTTTGTTGTGCCTTTTTCTTCGATTGCATCAAACATGCCGCTGTTATAGGGTGAGCAGCCAACGCTTTCCCACTGTTCGCCGTAGAGAACTTCATATTCACCCGTCGGCTCATATCTGCCACCCTCGACCTCTTTGAAAACATCTGCGAATTCAGGGAAGGCGATGTGCATATACATCATTGAATCTGCGTGGCCGTATTTCTTCATAAGGGCATCGGTTTCGTTCTTGTAGAATTCGATCTGCTCTTTTTTGAGGAAGTCATAGCCTTTGAGGTCGGCAGGAATGCCGTATGCTTTCTTGTCTCTTTCAAGCATATCTCTGCCTGAGTCAAAGAGGAAAAGCGTCTGTCTGTGTCTGCCGCCTTGTCCGAGAATGTTTATAGTATAGTTGCCGTAGCCGAAAAGCTCCTTGGGGCCGAATTTGCAGAGGCAATGCTCATAGTCGGTGAAGCTTTTCATAAGAAGCCATTTATAGAATCCTCTGTCTTCGCGTGTTTCGTGATTGCCGAAAACAGCTGCCCAGTAAACGCCGATTTCTTCCATCATCTGAGCAAACTGAATGGCCTCAATCTGCTGGAATTTTCCAAGGATAACGTCACCCGTGAGAATAACAAGGTCAGGTTTGACCTCTTTGATGTGTCTGGTGAAGTATTCAACGACTTTTCTGTTTTGTGCGTTATCGTCGCTGAAATGAAGGTCTGTACTTGTCACAATAACAAAATCGCCGTCTGTCGGATTGCCGTTTTCATCAACCTTTGCGATTGTTGTTGAATTTTCATCCTGAGAAATTATCTTGACATCGGTTTTAATTCTGTGCGATTCATCCGCTTTGCAGTAGAGTAAATCAGGCTTCTTTCCGCCGGTTATGTTGTAAACAGTGTTTGCAGCTGCAAGATATGCTCTGATTGCGGTTTGTCTGACGAATCCCCATATTTTATACATTTGATTACCACCTTTGATTTTATTAAATCAATTATATTGCCCTCAGATTTTTTTGTCAATGATTTGAAGAATAATAATAAATTTTCAATCATATTTTTAAAAGGGAGTTTTATTGGACACTATGCGATGTATAATACAATCAGAAAGTGAAAAACAACTTCAGAACATTCAAAAGAAGAAGGTGCGAAAATGATTGCATAAAAAACTTGCAATTTGTCGAATAGCACAAATTGTGGTTGGTTAACTTGACAATGCATACATATTGTGGTAAAATCAAATCACAATAAAACTTAAGAAAAATATTCGACCAAAATCGAACAAATGTATTGACAAACGAACGTTCGGTTGCTATAATAAAACACGCAGAACAAATGTTTAACGTTGTTCACCTAAGGAGGATTTAAAATGGCATTTGCAGAAGTTATAAAGACATTTTTAGAGTTGGCGGCAGTAGTACTGCTTATAATAGGATTTATTAACGAAAAGAAGGTTGTTGCTTTCGAAGTCAAGCTCGCCAGAGCGATCAGAATTCATCTTCGCAACCGCCGTATCCGTAAGCAGAGAGAGTCGGCAAGAGCATACAGCTCAAAAGTACAGCAGAGAGCTCCTGAAACAGAATGCTTTGAAGCGCCTGTTCTTTCCGTTGTTTCGGATAACAATGTTTCGTATTATGTTGCATAGGTATTGAGATTAATAAGCATTCAAATTTTATTGCATAGAACCTACGGCACAGTCATAAAATGGCTGTGCCGTAGGTTTTTTAATGGAGTCTTAAGAAAATATTAAACGAATTATTTAGATATCGTTTGATTTTTAAAGAATAATGTTGTATAATACCAAAGAATGTTCCGAAAGGAGATTTCCTATGAAGAGTATTTTAAAAAGAACAGTTTCGCTTATTCTTGCTGCTGTAACTGTATTTTCGGTATTCTCATTTGCTTTTGCAGATGTGGCAGAAACTTCGGAAAAAGCTACGGACAGCGGATTTACCAATGATGATTTTCTCACAACGAGTGGACAGAATATCGTTAACCGTAAGGGGGAGAAAATTCAGCTCAAGGGTGTTAATCTCGGCGCGTGGATGATTTGGGAAGGCTGGCTCTGCCCCTATGAGGATGACCTTGACCATTACACGGTTTTTGAGGTTCTCACCAAGCGTTTCGGTGAAGATAAGGCATATGAGCTTATTAACACTTATATGGATAATCAGATAACCGAATATGATCTTGATCAAATCAAGCAAATGGGCTTCAACAGTGTCCGCGTGCCTTTCTGGTACAGAAATTTCTACTACGACGACAACGGAAGAAAGATTCTCGATGAAAGCGGCAACTGGGATTTCTCACGTCTTGAATGGATTGTTGAGGAATGCTCAAAGCGCAGGCTTTATGTTGTTCTTGATATGCACGGCGCAGTCGGATATCAGAGCGATGCTCCTCACAACGGAAAGGGTGGGTCCTGCGGTCTTTA
The DNA here is from genome assembly GCA_045576955.1 of Acutalibacteraceae bacterium. Lineage (GTDB taxonomy): Bacteria > Bacillota > Clostridia > Oscillospirales > Acutalibacteraceae > CAG-177. Next base: position 6,961 of record JAZNHM010000092.1, read on the forward strand.
TGACGATACTGAGCAGGGTGAAAGATTCCGTCAGCTGACCGATGAGCTTTGGACTGAAATTGCAAAACGTTTTAAGGGAAAACCTGCTGTTGCAATGTATGACCTTCTCAACGAACCTATGTGCGACGTTGAAGCGGGTGAGATTCAAAGAAGAATCAACAACGAAATGATTTATACCCGTCTTTACGATACCGTACGCGCAGTTGATGGAGAGCATATAATAACGATGGAAGCAATCTGGACGGCTATTGCCCTTCCTATGGCTTGGACTAAGGGATGGGATAACGTTGTTTATCAGGTTCATTTTTACAATAATTCCAACTTTATTTTCAATCTCTTTGCTTGGTTCACAAAGTTTATTTATTCGGATGTTCCGATGATGATGGGCGAATTCTATCCGCATCAGAAGACAACTTGGGAAAACTGCTTTAATACACTCGAAAAAGCAAATTACAGTTGGTTCCTTTGGACTTACAAGGCAACGGGTCACGGAATGTGGAGCTCCGATTGGTGCATCAAGGGAAGCAAAGACGGCTTTGAGCGAGTTAATGTTTATAACGATTCATATGAAGAAATTTCACGCAAATGGGGCGAATGCATCCGTACCGAAAACGGTTTTCAGGATTCGGGTCACTATGATGCAAACGTCAAAAATCATATTTAATCGGGAGGCAGTATGAAAAAAAGAATCATATCGATTATTGTTACCTTTGCGATCGTTTTAAGCGCTTGCTCTGTTTTATCGGTCAGCGCATCGGAAAAGCAGATAACCGAGCCGAAGAATTTTGAGGAGTATGCCGAGATGCTTGAGCAAGAAGGCTATCCTGCTCTGACAACTGCTCAGTTTGTAGAATTCTACAACGGCGTAAACGGTGCGTACCGTTTTATGACCGGCAGGGGATTTGCTGAGCCTGAATACTTTAATTTTTGCGTTGATGAAATACTTGGCGATGTCTGTCAGACAATAGCAGATGAAACAAATCTCGACCTTGTTCTTCTTCTTTCACATCTCCCCGAAACAAAGCATTATGCTGAGTTTGTTGTCAAGTTTTTGGATATCGACACAGTTGCAATGCGTGATGAACTTTTCAGGCGCAGAGATGAAGCAGAAAGCAATGGCAACACGTGGCTCAAAAGATTTTATCATCTGGCGGGTGTTTATTTCAGCATCATTGATGAATGCAGGGCTTACTGTGAACCGACCGGTGAGGCAAACTGTTATGAGATTTATCTCGGCATAACGCTCCGCGACGGCACGGTTGATAATGTTGGTACGGGTATCATAATTAATAACGCAACAGGTGAAATCTATGATGAACGCGGAAACGGATTAATCGGCACGGGATACAACTTTTCTCTCTCAAATATGCTTGTCTATACCCTTACAGATATGTGGGTAAGAGATTTCGGCTTTTGCTTGTTCTATGATATTTTTGCATACACAACTCCGTTTTTCTTCTATGAAACACGCCGCATCAAGTTTGATTATGACGGACTTGAATGGATGATTCAGTTGTGGAAGGGCAATTATCTTGTTTCCAACGGTGCAGAAGTCGGCATATATGCCAGAGATGCGAAAGAAATCGGCTCTTATTATGATTGCGCAACCGATGAGCAGATGATGGAAATGTCAATGGAGCTTTATCACGGAGATGATTTGATTTTTTCGCGTCCCAAGCAGTTTCATTGGTGGCTTACGGGATTCCGCATTGATGACACACTTTATCCCGCGAACACGATGACACTCAAATTCTCAATTGGTATGAAGAACGAAGAAATGCTCGAAGCATTTTGCTGTGCGATTGACAAACACTATAAAAATGATATTACTTATACAGTTGACGGATTGATCGTTAATGTTGTGTGGTAAAAGCAAGCCCTACGAAGTTATTGCTTCGGAGGGCTTTTTTAAAAATTTATTGATTTTATCTTCAACTGTGCTATAATAAACATATAAAAACGAAAGTGAGATAGGGTGATGAAAAAAATAATCAAAGCCGCAATTTCATTGTGTATTGTGTTTGCGATGGTTGCGGTGTATGCAAATGCGGTTGATACGGTCAATTCCCGTTTCTCTGTTTCGTCGCAGACGGAGAAGGAATATTTTCTGACAGCGCACAGAGGGCTGTCTTCCGTAGCTCCCGAAAATACCGCTGCATCTCTTGAGCAGGCAGGCAAGGCGGGTTATTATGCCGCGGAATTTGACATTGCACCGACTTCAGACGGTGTGTGGATTCTTATGCATGACGAAAAGGTAGACAGAATGACAGACGGTGAGGGAGAAGTAAACTCTTTTACATATGATGAGATTTCAAAACTGAAAATCGACAGCGGAAACGGAATCAAAAATTATCCCAATGAAAAAATCATTACGCTCGAAGAGGCAATTTCAATATGCAGAAAATATTCAATGCGTCCGATGATTGAGGTTAAAGGCGGCAAGCCCGAAGATATGAGGGGACTTCTCAACATCATAAGAATGACGGATGCAAGCAATGCTTTGATTATTGATTTTAATGCAGACCGAATCCGTGAACTCAGAAGACTTGATTCTGAAATTGAGCTTTGGTATCTGGTTTCAAAAGGCAGCAAAGAAACCGTTGAATTTGCAAAAGAAAACGGAACTGCGATCGCTTTCAACCATAAGAAATTCGTGAATTACGGTATGATAAAATCCGCAAAGCAGGAGGGGATAACTCTTGCGGCGTGGACAGTTGATTTTCTTCCGTTTATGGATATTCTCACATCGCTCGGTGTGAATTATATAACAACAAACCGGATTCTTCCGTGAAAGGGGTACAAAAATGATTAAAAAGTTAACTGCAATTCTCCTGGCAATGCTTATGACAATACCTTTGATGGGTATGAGCGCAGTATCCGAAGATACATCCGAAAAGAACTACGTCATCACCAACCCGTATGCAAACGTTGACTGGGATGAATGGGGTGCTTACAAAACCCAGCTTCATTGCCACACCACCGCAAGTGACGGATTTATGAAAATCGCGGATTCAGTGCAGAAGCATTATGATTTCAACTATGATATCCTTGCGATTACCGATCATGGCACTCTCAACAGAGGCTGGAACAAAGAACCCGATTTAGTTCCTCTTATGCGTTACATAAAGAAGGAAAGAACAAAGAATGAGCCCGTTATCCCAATCAGTGACGAGCTTTATCAACAGTATCTCAGCGGCACCGCTTCCTCCGAAACAAGAACACACCAAAACGGAATGATTGACGTTCCTCTCGGCAACGAGTTGAATATGGCAACTCCATTTGCAGACTGCCATCTTACCGGTTATTACGCCGAATACGGTCAGGGTCTTGCGGGTGTTTTCGGCGACTACGAAACTCCTTCAAAGGGTGTTATGGAAGCAGGCGGAATCTCGTTCCTTTCTCATGTCGGTGAATATGTTTATATTGATAAAGACAGTGAAAAGTATGTAGGTATGCCCGTTGACGATTATTATGCGACAAAGTTTGCACGTTTGTTTATGGATTATGCCGGCTCAAGCCTTGGTATGGGCATCAACAGTGCAACCGATGCTCACACCCGCTGTGACCGTATTCTCTATGACCAAGTTCTTCAAAAGACCATCCCCAACGGCGTTGTGCCTTGGTGCAACACGTTCTCGGATTCCCATGACGAAGGCTCTGTTAACTTTGCCTACACAATGTCAATTATGCCCGAGCTTAACACAGCGGCTTTCCGTGCCTGCCTTGAAAACGGTGAGTTTTTCTCGATTTCTCATTATTCAAACGGCGTTGAGCTTAACGGAATGAAGGAAATGCCTGATTTTGTTGAAAAAGAAGTTGAAGATTCAAAGAGCTATCTTCTTGACAACACTCCTATGGTAACCCGTGTTACCGTTAATCAGGAAAACGACACAATCACAATCGAAGGCACAAACTTCAATGAAATCACTTGGGTTTCAAACGGCAATGTTATTCTGCGTGAAAGCGATATTGCAAGCGGAACAGCAACTCTTGACCTTCATTCGACTCTTCTCGATGAGCCTTATCTCTATGTTAGATTTTATATTACGGGTGAAAACGGCATCTGTTATTCACAGCCGTTCGTTCTCAATGTTGAGGGAGAAAAATTTGAACCTGTTGAGGTTGCGAAAAAAGTTTATGACCTTCCCTGGTTCCTCAGAAGTCTTGTAACTGTTGTTGATCTTATTTTCTTCAGGGTCAATCCTATTATTTGGATTTTTAAATATTTCGGTCTGGGTTATAACCCCGTAACATTTGAAAGACTTTTCAATCCGTTCTGATAAAACAACAAGGACTGCCGGATTTGGGTGACCCTTCCGGCAGTCCTTTAATTTTACATATATTTCTCAATAAACGCTTTTACTTTTGCATCGTATTCTTCTTTTGCATCGTAATAACTGTATGCGTGCGTTGCACCGGGAACGGTAAATATTTCTTTCGGAGCAGGGCAGGCATCGTAAAGTCTCTGACACATTTCAAACGGAACAAAGGTATCGTCCTCTCCGTGGATGAAAAGCACGGGATTCTTTGCGCTTGTCATTGTGCCAAGAGGCGTTGCGTCTTTTTTTAGGTCATATTTGGCGATTGTCTTACAAAGGACGTTGGTTGCAACGGGGGTGATTCTGCTCTTGAAACCGAGCATATCCGAAACAACGGCTCCGACCTGTTCATATGCATCGGTGAATCCGCAGTCTTCAACAATGAGCTTTACCTGTTCACGGGGATTGTTGTTGTTGACGAGCATTGATGTTGCCGCACCCATCGAAATTCCGTGAAGCATAATTTCGATATCCTCGCCGAAACGCTCGATGAGATAATCAATCCAAAGGTTGATGTCTTTATAATCAAGCGCACCGAAGCCGATGAATTTTCCGTCGCTTCTGCCGTGACCTCTGAGATCGGGGAGAAAATAGTTGAATCCCATATCGTCATGATAGAATCCGAAAAGATGGCCGCATTCATCAGGTCCGTTGCAGTTGTGTCCGTGGATGGCGATGACAAAACGCTTTGTTTCTTTTTTTGCGGGAACATACCACGCCCTGAGACGCAGAGCATCAGGCGTTATGATTTCGATATCCTCGGGGTTGTGTGAGAATAAGTAAGCGTTGTTCTTTTTTCTGATTTCTGCCCTGAGAAGCCTTTTGGGGTCTGTATGCGGTTTCTTGTTGCGGTTGGCAAGGCATCCCATTTTGAAACCGCCTGCACCGAGCGAAAGAAATCCGATTGCGCCAACCATTCCGATGCCGAGGACTGCATTGCGTTTTTTCATCATATCATCTCCCGATTTTCGATAAATTCATAATATCATAATGATAAAAAAATTGCAAGATTTGACTGTGTTCAGAAATGTTGAAAAAAATTATAAAAATTTTTAAAAAAAGTGTTGACAAAACGGAAAACATATAATATAATAAACAAGCTCTTTGGTGAGGGCAGTTAAATGGCGGCATAGCTCAGAGGCTAGAGCAACCGGTTCATACCCGGTAGGTCGTGGGTTCAAATCCAACTGCCGCTACCAATTATTTGGCCCGGTGGTCAAGCGGTTAAGACACCG
>JAZNHM010000093.1:0-7882 GCA_045576955.1 Acutalibacteraceae bacterium
ATATTACGCTACCGTGATATTTTTCAAACTTCTTATATATCAAAAAACACTTGATAAAGGCTCGTTAACGTGATATAATTGAAAAAAATTTATTTATATAAGGAATCCTATGAATATCAGTATTATTCTCCCTTCATTCAACGAAGAAGAAAACTTGAAAATATTACTGCCGAAGCTCAAATCAATTATTTCAACAATTGATTGCGAATATGAAATCATTGTTGTTGATGCCATGAAATCCTGCGACAGTTCCGAAGAAGTTTGTATTTTAAATAATGCAAGTTATATCAGACAAACTGAAATCGGTTATGCGGATGCATTCCGAAAAGGGGTTGAAGAATCAAAATATGAATTGGTTCTTGTTGTTGATGCCGATAACTCGCAGGATATCGATAAAATCCCTCAAATGTATGCTGAGATACTTAACGGAGCCGATGTGGCAATCGGTTCAAGATATGCCGAGGGCGGCAAAACCGATGATCCCATCGTTTCAGTTATAATGTCAAAACTGCTGAATAATACATACCGATTTTTACTCGGATTCAAAGAAAAAGATGTTTCCACAGATTTCAGACTTTACAGAAAACATCTTCTTGAAGGTCTTGTTACCGAGTGCAGCGATTTTGATGTTATTGAAGAAACGCTTTTTCTTCTTAAAAAAAATAATCCCGCAATAATTATCAAAGAAGTGCCTATTCACTATAAACAAAGAGCTGAAGGCGTTTCAAAAAGAAAACTTCTGAAATTCATTTACGGATATATAAAACTGCTTTTAAAACTTATCGGATTACGAATAAAAACGAAAGGATAAATGCATATGAAAACCGCAGTGTTAATACTTGCCGGCGGCTCGGGAGTAAGACTCCGTCCTCTGAGCAGCGAAGATATGCCCAAGCAGTTTCTGCGGATATTCAGCAATAACCTTTCTTTTTTTCAGGCAACAGTTAACAGAGCATTGAAAATTGCGCCCTCATCCGATATTTTTGTGTTAACTCAAAAAGCGTATTCGGGTCACATTAAGGAGCAGGCACCGCAAATTCCCGCTGAAAATATTTTTTATGAAAATCATAAAAGAAACACTGCTCCCGCAATATGCACCGCAATAATGAAAATTAATAAGCTATTCAGCGATGCGGTTTCTGTTGTTTTACCTGCCGACCATTATATAGCTGATGAACAAGCTTTTATTTCAACCGTTAATAACGCAATTAAAATCTCGGAAAACAACGATAACATTATTTCAATCGGCATTGTTCCTACAAGACCCGATACATCATTCGGCTACATTAAATATAAAAAAGAACTTAATAACGGAATTCTTACGGATACTCAATTCAAGGAGAAACCTGATTACTCCAAGGCGGTTGAAATGATTTCCGAAGGAAAATGCCTTTGGAACAGCGGAATTTTCGTTACAAAGAATTCTTTTATGATTTCGCAATATCAAAAACATCTGCCCGATGTATTTGATCTTTCAAAAGAATTTATTTTTGCCGAAAACGATCAACAAGCAGATGAAATCTATTCAAAAATGCCTGCGTTATCCGTTGATTACGGTGTTCTTGAAAAGACAGACTCCGTTTTACTTCTCAAAGGCGATTTCGGATGGGATGATATCGGCACTTGGAATGCAGTAGAACGACTGTCATCAAAAAACGATTTATTATTTTAGATTTAATTTCTATGTGAGGTGTTTGTTTTGAAAAAAGCTCTTATAACCGGCATAACCGGTCAGGATGGTTCATTCCTTGCAGAACTTTTGCTTAAAAAAGGTTACAAAGTGTATGGACTTATCAGAAGAAACAGCTCAAACGACCTCGGCAACGTAAAACATATTGCAAACGAAATCGATTTTATTTACGGCGATATGACTGATGCTTCCTCGCTTCGTTCGGCGGTAAAGGAAGCTATGCCCGACGAAGTATATAACCTTGCTGCACAATCATTTGTAAAACTCAGCTGGTCACAGCCTGTTTTCACAAGCGAAGTCAACGGTATCGGTGTTCTTAAACTTCTTGATGCAATTAAAGATATAAAATCCGATGCTAAATTCTATCAGGCATCAACGAGCGAAATGTTCGGGCTTGTTCAGGAAATGCCTCAGACAGAAAAAACTCCGTTCTATCCCAGAAGTCCTTACGGAGTTTCTAAGCTTTACGGACATTGGATAACAGTTAATTATAAAGAAAGCTACGGTATGTTCTGCAGCGAAGGTATTCTTTTTAACCACGAATCAGAAAGACGAAAATCTGAATTTGTAACACGAAAAATTACTTCTGCGGCTGCTGCAATTTCACACGGCAAACAGGATAAATTGATTCTCGGCAACCTCGACGCCGAACGAGACTGGGGTTATGCAGGCGATTATGTTGAAGCAATGTGGCTTATGCTTCAGCAGGAAAAACCCGACAGCTTCGTTGTTGCATCGGGCGAGAAGCATTCCGTCAGGGATTTTGCTTCAATTGCTTTTAATAAAGCCGGAATCCATCTTGAATGGGTCGGTGAAGGCGTAAACGAAAAAGGAATCTGCAAAAACACGGGTAAAAAAATCGTTGAAGTATCCCCCGATTTTTTTAGGCCTGCGGATGTTGTGACACTCCTCGGCAACCCCGAAAAAGCAGAAAGAGAACTTAACTGGAAAAGAAAAGTTTCATTTGAAGGTCTTGTTGAATTAATGCTTGACCACGATATAAAACAATTAATCTGACTATAAAGGATAACAGCATTGAAAAACATTTATTTTATTCAGCCCAGCTCTTATTACGGCAGAGAAATTTGCCTGCCGTACGCATCGGGTGCAATTGCCGCCTATGCCTGGAGCATTGATAAAATTAAAGATAGCTATGTTCTTGCTGACATCATTTACCGCAAGGACAGTAAAGAAGTATGCTCCGAAAAAATTTCGGAGCCGTTTCTTATTGCTTTTTCTTGCTATATCTGGAATTTTGAACATAACAAACTTATTGCAAAACACCTGAAAGAAAAGTTTCCGGAAGCTTATATTCTTTTCGGCGGCCATAATGTAAGCAACACATCGTCAGAACTTCTTGAAGAAAATTCATATATTGATTTTCTCATTCACGAAGAGGGTGAAATTCCTTTTGCAGAGCTTCTGCTCGCACTTTCGGAAGAAAAAGATTTAAGCGAAGTTCCGAATCTTTCTTACCGTCAGAACGGCAAAATTATCAAAACTGAAAACAAATTTTATGACGTATGGGATTTGCCCTCACCCTATACCTCAGGTGTTTTTGATAAAATAATGAAAAACTCTGATGATGTTTTCTACGGCATTATCGAAACCAACAGAGGCTGCCCCTACAAATGTGTTTACTGTGACTGGGGCAGACAAGCAAAAAATATCAGACAGTTTCCGATTGATAAAGTAAAAAAAGACATTGAGTGGCTTTCAGAGCATAAAATCGGCTACTGCATCTGTGCGGATGCCAATTTCGGCATTCTTGAACGCGATGTAACAATTTCACAATGGCTTGTAGATTCTAAAAAAGAAACAGGATTCCCCTCAAAAATCCAATTCTGCTTCACAAAAAACAGCGACGACAGAGTTTTTGAAATAAATAAAATGATGAATCAATGCGGTCTGAGCAAAGGTGCAACAATTTCGCTCCAGACTCTTTCGGATAAAACTCTGAATGATATATGCCGCACAAATATGACTTTTTCTCATTATACGAAGCTTGTGCGAAAATATAATGAAGCCGGTATCTTTACATATACGGATATGATTCTTGGCTTGCCCGGAGAAACATTCGAAAGTTTTACTAACGGAATCGGCAAGCTTTTTGAAGCAGGTCAGCATTCGAGCGTTAATATTTTCAATTGCGAAATGCTTGTTAATGCACGTCTTTCACAAAAAGAAATGATTGATTCTCATCAAATAAAATTTGCAAAATGTTCGCTCAACCGTCATCATACCGAGCTTGGCGCAGAAACCGAAGAAAACAATTCTGTTGTTATTGCAACAAAAGATATGTCGGCCTCCGAGTGGATTGATGCAAACATTTTTGTTGCGGTTACGGGTGCATTCCACAATCTCGGTCTGCTCCAATGCTTTGCAATTTATCTTTTCAATGAACACGGCATCGGATATACTGATTTTTATCTCGGATTGATTGATCATTTCAAAAAAAATCCTGATTCGGTTGCAGGCAGAATCTGCAATGATTTATTTAAAAAGCTTGATGATGTTACCAATAATCTCGGTACTTGCGAAACACTTCTGCCTGAATTCGGCAATGTTAACTGGCCGATTGAGGAGTGGTATTTTTTGCAGATTATCAAGGATTTCGATTTGTTTTTTGATGAAATAATTGATTACCTTAACGGATTCGGAATTTCTGACGAAGTTTTCAAAGAGCTTCTGAAATATCAGAAAAATATGATTAAGAGACCTTGCATAAAAGATTTTTCATTCGATATCAGTTATGATTTCCCTGATTATTTCACCAATATTTATAACGGCAAACACATAGAACTTAAAAAGTCAATTCTATTGATTAAAATTAACAACAAAAACTGCAAAACAAACTACCCCGATTATGCAAGGGAAACCGTTTGGTACGGCAGAAAAGGCGGAAGAATAATGTATAAAGAGGAGATAGATATTCTTGCCGAATAAACTCAAATACGATAACTGCATATTTGAACTTGTGAAAAAACACAAAAACTTTTTTGCTTGTGCAGGAATTATATTTTTTGCTCTCTTCCTTCTCAGAAGCGCTTTTTACGGCTCATCCTCCCCTGACGAGAGCTTTTATCTTACAATCCCATACAGAATAATCAAAGGCGATGCATTTCTTGTTGATGAGTGGCACGCTTCACAGTTTTCGGCAGTTCTTCTATATCTGCCGATGAAAGTGTTCCTTATGATTAACGGAAGCACCGACGGAATTATCGTCTATTTCAGATGTCTTTTTGTTTTGTGCCAGACACTTGTTTCGTATTACACATTCTTCAAACTGAAAAAATACGGTACACTCCCCGCTTTTCTCTCATCTGTAATTTTTTTGCTTTATGTAACCGAAACGGTTAATATGCTCGATTATTATACGATGAGCCTTATGGGATTTCAGGTTATTGCACTTCTTCTGTTTTGTTCGTATAATCTTAATTCTCCGAGGCTCATTTTTACGGGAATTGTTTTTGCCTGTGTTGTTCTTGCACAACCGTTCAACTGTTTAATATATTTTATTTATACGCTCGCTATTATCATTTCCTTATCTGTCAGAAAAAAGAAGAATATTTCTGAATATTACAAAAAATATCTTTCAATTAAGAGCTGGGGATTCATAACAGCCGGAATTGTTCTTGTTGCAATCATTTTTTTTGCATTCTTATTATCAAAAATGTCACTCTCCGATTTCTTGAGCAATTTCGGTAACATTTTCGGCGGTCACGACCACACTCTTCCGTTTGCTGCCGATACCGGCAAATCGGATATGTTCTCATACTCGACCATTATAAAAACATTAATCAAGATTGCACCGATTGGATTTTACGTCTCAGTTCTTTTGGCGGCATATCTGATTTATGACAGAAAAAATTTCAAAGGAAGAAACCTTAAACTTTTCGTTTCTTTAATAGCAATCGCCATTCTCGTTGTGGAAAGTTCGATTGTTTCAACATCTCAGATTACCGCAACACTTTTCAGACCGTACATTTTGTTCGTGTTCACATTAGCTGTTATATTACTGACAAAAAACAAAGACAAAAGTCTGATGATGATTACATGGTCAGGAATTGTTTATATTGTCTTTTTAGGCATTATTTCGCAGGCTTTGGATTATGTTGGTGTAATCGGACTCGTTATCTCCAACACAGCGCTTGCGCCCGCTCTGAAGCATCTTTTTGATGAAATATCATCAAAAAAGAATGATGTTACAAAAAAATCAAAGCAGAATACGATAACAAAAGTTTTCTGCGGAGTTTGCGCTCTCGTATTTGTTTTTGATATAATTTCTGGCACTTCAATCAAACTGAGCGACGATACTATGGCACTTGCATCGGAAAGCAAATTTATCAAAGCTGAATCCACCATCAGCAAAGGCCCGATGAAAGGAATAAGACTCAGTAATGATTCTGCCGAAACATATTATAATATCATCGCTGACACAGAAGAAATCAAATACAACTCCTGTGAAAAAGTGCTTGTTGCAAGCCTTACTCCCTGGATTTATTTCTGCTTTGATGAATCCCCTGCCACGTTCACAACATGGTACATCGAAGAAGAATTTGATTTGTACGGTGAGTATTACAAAAATAAAGACAGAATACCCCAATGCATCTATATTCCTACCAAAAATTATTACTACGGATTCAACTATGCAGATAATGCCGAGTCTCACAAATTATTCTTTGAGAATATGTTTTCGTTAAGCGAACACAACGGCAAAGCCGGATATATTATGTATGTTGAAAACAAATAACAAACAAAGCAATCAGGACCTCTGAAATTCAGAGGTCCTGATTTTTTTATTATTTAGCTGAAAAGATCTGAGGGATGTTGTTTGATGCAGTTTTGAAAATGCGTCTGAAGAACGATACAATACGTGCCCAGAGTCCTGCATCCGAATAAAGGACTTCAGTATCACCAAGAGGATCGCCGTATTTATCTTCAACCTTATTTCCGTAAGCATCAACAATCCATGCTTTGATTGCAACGTTACCGGTTGATTTTGATGTTACAACACAAGTAAGACCGGTTGAGGAGCTTTCAAGAGTAACGCAAGTGCTGTCTGCCGACCACATTACTTTATATCCTGAAGGAAGTCCGCCGGTATATGCATAAAGCTTTATGGATTCGCCATACATAAGATTAACATTTTTCAGCGGTGTAATGTAAAGGTAAAGACCTGATTCCGTTACACAGTCCTCCTGAGTCTTTACTCTGAACTGTGCGGTAACAGTCACATCGCTTGCAGGCATTGTTTCGGGAATTTCAGGTGACCACTTTGTGAATACATGACCGCTCCTCTTCGGAGTAAGAGGTGTCGGAAGAATCGAACCGTAATAATAAGAGGTCGTGTTCTGAACTCCGTCAACAATATAAGTAAAGTTATAAATTCGTCGGTCAATATAAACCTTAAGCACAAGACTGCCGTTTGAATTTACTGTACCTCCGAGAATACTTAACTGATTATTGAGGGTGAATCCGTCAGTAATTGTGGGATTAACGGTTGCATATTCATTCGGGTCTGCTTTAACGGTGATTGAAGTCAAATCATATGTACCCGATGTGTTCATAAGATACGTTTCAATCTTATAAGAAGCTGTCTTGTTACTGAGCCATACTGCATCAAATATCTTTCCGTCAGTTGAATCCATAACACCGAGGTCAGTGCCGATATTCACACCGTTAACAGCCCATCCGCCGAATTCATAGCCGGGTCTTACGGGAGTTTCATCAAGAAGAATCTGACTGTTATAATTTACTGTCATCTTCTTGATTGCAGAACCGTCGGACCATGTACCGCCGTTACCGTTGAAAACAGCTTCATAGGGATTGGGAGTCCATGTTGCAATGAACACAGCATCATAAGCAGGCATTGTTTCGGGAACTTCGGGAGTCCATCCGCTGAACGAATATCCAGTCTTTGTGAAGTTCTTATCAATATTGATCTTATCACCGAATTTATATGTTTCGTTCAACGCGAAACCGTCGATACTCCAGGTTACATTATAAGAATTGATTTCGAATACTGCAACGAATTCCATATCATTCGAAGGCATTGTTTCGGGAACTTCGGGAGTCCAGCCAACAAAAGTATAACCTTCCTTGACCGCTTCGGGAGGTACGATTGCCGTGCCTTCAACGTAAGTTTCTTTAGTGATAACTCCGTCAATATTCCAGGTAATATCAAACTCA
>JAZNHM010000094.1:0-2605 GCA_045576955.1 Acutalibacteraceae bacterium
CTATAGGTCTGTCCGCTTTTTGCATCGGTTACGGTGTAAGTAATATCCGAAGTGCCTGCCACGCCCTTGAAAGAGAGCATACCGTCTGAATCAACGGTGACAACGCTCTGATTTGAAGAAGTCCAGGTTTCTTCTCCGAGCTGTTCAATGTTGGTGTGTATGCCGTAAGCAGGAACCTTCAGAACATCTGTTACCGAATAAAGAACCTGAGTTGTGTTATCAACAACGTCGCCTCGGAAGTCAATCGAAGCAGTGGGATTAAGTGCCTTTTTTTCGAACAAAACAACGTAGTCTGTTTTAGTATCGGTAAGAAGGTTGGTTATACCGCCGCCTCTTACATACCAGTTGTAAGTGCCGTTACTGAGATTGTTGTTGGCTGCAATTCTCCAACCGCCGTCAGAAACGCTCGGAACACTTGACGTCAGAACAAAATTACCTCTGATGGGAGTACTTGTAACCTGGGAAGAACTGAGGTACTCTCCGCTGGATAAATTTTGCAGATAATATACGCCATCAGTTCCTGTTGATGATGTGCTCCAGACAAATGAATCGTCACTTACTTCAACAGTACGGTTAGGGCTTGTGCCTGCAAAGGTGCAGCTTGTACCGACAAGTGTAGCACCCTGTCCGTTATCTCCCAATGTGTTGTTATAGAGATAAGTGTTGCCGTCACGGGTGGTTGCAATAGCATATTCTTTACCTGCTGAAATTGAAGTATTCGGAACTTCTTCATATATATATTGAACCTTCGGTGCATTGCTGATTACAAACTTAACCTTTGCTGTAAACGAATCACCGTTAGCATCGGTTGCTGTATAGCTGATAAATGCAGTACCGCTGCCGACAAGCTTAACAACACCGTTGTCTACGGTTGCAACATTAGCGTCAGAGGAGGACCATAAAGTTGTTGCATTTGCGGTAAAGCCTTCATAGCTGCCTACAAGCGAAACTTCCTTGCCGAAAGTTGCGTTGTAATATTCAAGTACACCGATCTTCTCGGCATCTGTACCGACAGCTGACTGTGCAACCACCTGAGTGGCAACTCGGATAGTTGCAACCTTGCCTTTTTCTTCGTCTGTAACGGTAATAGAAGTAGAGTCTGTTGCAGTTTTTGATGCATCGTTTCTTTCCGTTACAGTAACTGTTAGGGTTGCAGTACCGACTTTATTGTAAGAAATCTGTGCGGTTCTGCCGGTTGCAGTAATAGTTGTAATCTGATTATCGGTTGTAGTCCACGTGTAAACAGGGTCTGTAAAACCTGTAGCGGTTGCAAGAGCACCCGTAGCGGAACCTACAGTACCTGAACCGTAGCTTGCGATGCTAACGGAAGCCTCATTTGTTTTAAGATTTCGGTTGATGGTATGCTCTCTGTAAACGCCTTCAGTCGAGTATCTTGTGACCTCGATTCTGTCGGGGCAGATTTCAAACACACCCATAGTGAGGGTTTTGTCGTTTGTATTGTTTGTATAGCCGACATAACCGTAGTTCATATAGGTGAAGTTAAGAGATTCTTCTGTGTATGATGTTGCACTCGGGGTTACAGAAGAATCAGGAATGCGGATTTTCTCACCCTTTGCGAGATAGTTGACCGCACCGCCAAGATAATCGTCGTAGTCACCCGAATGGTTATGACCATAGAAGAATATGATATCAAAAACTGTTGCATAAGCATTGATGGTTTCAAAAAGAACTCGAGAATAAAGAGTTTCGTTATATCCCGTACTGACTACGTTTCCGGCAGCATCCTTGTTGTTTGCCTTCGGGTTTCTGGAGTTGTGATGCAGAGGAATATGGGTTGCAATGAAGATGGGTCTTGTTTCGCCCTCTGCAAGAAGCCTATCGAAGACTGCTGTAAGCTTTTCGGCAGTTGCCTGGGTTTTGGCAAGAGCATTCGCTCCGCCTGTACCTGCAGGATAGTCCTCATTAGCTATAACATAGACAAGGTAATGCTCGAACTCATAAAGTCCCGTATCATCAAGGACCGACGTATCATTAAGGTCGTGGTTACCCTGTACGGCAATGATATTTCTCTTATCGTAATAAGGGAACGCATCCGTAATGATGTTCTCTACTCTGTGATATGCATCAGGTGTGCTGTGTTGGTAGTTATAGGAGCTTTCATAGTCACCGCCGAGAATAAATCCGTCGGGTTCCTCGCAGCCGTCAGCCAACGCATTGTTTATCATCTTAGTAAAGTTCGATTCAACCAAATTACCCGACTTGCCGTCCTGGAAGTCAGACGTGGTGAAAACGGTTGCATAAGCATCACTTGCCCGTGATGTTGTTGCTTCTGCTTTGGTAGCAAAATTTGCGAAGTCAAGGCCCGTGAGACCGGGAGCGATGACAGAAATCGCAATTACTACTGCAAGCAGAATTGAAATTGCTTTTTTCATGCTTTGGTTCCTCCTTAAAGAAAAAATAAACCAAATAAATTTATACCCAAATATAATAACATTATAATAAAAAAAATTCAAGTTCTTTTTTCACATTCCGCAACGAAAATCAGACAAATTTCCGCTTATGTTTTGTGCAAAAGAGAAAATTCGCCGAATCGTTATTTAATCAACATTTGCATATTCTGTATATTTATTCGTGTGTTTGAGTA
>JAZNHM010000095.1:0-10431 GCA_045576955.1 Acutalibacteraceae bacterium
GATATTGCGGAAGAAATTGGGATGCAATTTATGATTTTATGTGTACTGAATCTACAGTTGAAAAGCTGATAATCAAGAACATAAATTTATTGCCGAAAAAATTTGAAAGTATGTTGCCGACTCTGTATTTTGTCCTCAACAAAGTTACAGAGGAACATAGTTTATACGGAGATATCTTCGTATACGAAATTATCGAAGAGAAAAATACAGATTGACAAAAACAGATAAACAATATTTTTCATACCGCTTTTCCTTATCGGAATTGCGGTATGTTTGTTTTTCGGTTGACATTTTCCTTTTTTAGTGGTAATCTTTTTATATATTTTTTATTTGGAGGCATAGTTATGTCGTTAAATTTTGTTCAGCAGATTTTCTTCAAGCTTTTCGCACTCATTATGTCGCTCGTTTATTCAATCAACGGCGGCGTTGTTGCTCCGTCAACCGATGATATCATCAAGGCAAAGAATGACGATGCAAAGCTCGTTTTCGCAACAGTTGCAGACCCCCAGGTTTCAAACTATATGTTTGACAGATACCAGGCTTTTCAGGAGTCCTGCATCGACCTTCGCAACGCAGACAGACTTGATGCAATCGTCGGCATCGGCGATATCGCGGAAAACGGTCTTGCAGAGGAATATCAGCTTGTTTATGACGAGTTCAAGGGTATTGCTCCCCGCTACATTATGGCCGAAGGCAACCACGATATCAGACTCCGTGCATACAGCCAGAGCTACAACCGTTTTTCAACCTTCACAAACTCACTCAACGGTGATACATACATGACCGACAACGCTTATGCGGAAGGCAAGTTTGCATATTCCGAGGTTGTCAACGGATATAAATTCATCGTTATGGGTTCGGATAAGACCGAATTCGAAGAGTCATATATCAGCCCCGAACAGCTTGCGTGGATTGACAGCGAAATCGCATCCGTTGAAAACGGTATGCCCGTATTCGTTGTTCTTCATCAGCCACTCAAGAAAACTCATAACATAGATGTTGCATGGAACAGCTCAATCGAAGGCGCAGGCTCAGTCGGCGACCAGAGCGATGACATCAAGGCTGTTCTCGCAAAATATGCAGCAGATAAAACCGTTATCCTTATCACAGGTCACCTTCACGCAGGCTTCAGCCAGTACAGCTATGAGAAGATTGAAGGCTTCCATTCATTCAATGTTCCTTCACTTTCAATCGAAAACAAAGACGGCGAAGAAGGCGGCAACGGCTCAGGTCTTACATATATCGTTGAAGTTTATGATGATGAAGTTCTCTTCAGAGCAAGAAACTGCCGCACAGGCGAATGGCTTACTCAGTGGGATGCTTCAATCCCTCTTAAATAATTATTGAAAGGAAATATAAAATGAAAAAGACACTTATCAGAATTCTCAGCATTGTTCTTTGTCTTGCCCTCATTTCGGGCGGCGCTGCATTCTCATATGCCGCTGATGCTCCCGCAACAAACTCAGATGCAGTTGCAACCGATACTGATGCATCCATCACGGACACAGCCAAAACAGACACAACTCCCTTCCGTATTTCCGTTACCGTTAACGGTGACACCAAGACCTCAAAAGGTATCACTTGGTACACAAAGGCAAACACTTCAAGCGTTGTCAACATCTACGACGAAAGCGGCGCAAAAATCAACGCAAAAGTTGACTATGCAGAAGCTTTCGAGTTCGAAGGCAACTATGTTCACAAGGCAACCGTATCCGGTCTTGCAGCAGGCAAAACCTATTCATACGAAGTAGGCAACGGCGAAGTTTTCAGCCCTGCAGGTAAGTTTGTTACAGACAACGGCGACAGCAAGTCAGAATTCATCGTTATTGCTGACATTCAGGCAAGCAACCTCGAAAATTTCAACTCCGCTGCAAGAGTTGTAAGAACAGGCTTTGAAACTCTTCCCGGCGCAGAGTTTATGATTACTCTCGGCGACTTCACCAACGACAGCACCAACGAAGAATGGGACCTCTACGATGAGGCTATGAAGGATATTAACCTCAACACAACCCTTGCTCCCGTTGCAGGCAACCACGACGGTCTCGGCGTTTGGGATTGGTTCAACAATATGTTCAACCTGGACACAAGCGAAAGTGTTCAGAATCTCAACGGTGTTAACTATTCATTCGACTACGGCAACGCTCACATTGCTGTTGTCAACACCAACGACCTTCTCTCAATTTCATTTGCACAGCTTACCTGGCTCAAGAACGATATGAACAGCACTGATAAGGACTGGAAAATCGTTTGCATGCACAAGTCACCCTATACCCTCGGTAAGGACGGCAAGTGGCCCGATGCTCTCTATCTCAAAAAGTCACTCGCAACTGTTGTTGATATGTGCGGTGTTGACCTCGTTCTGAGCGGTCACGATCATCAGTATCTCAGAACTCAGCCCATGAGATACGGTATGGTTAACGAAGAAGACGGCACAACCTATGTTCTCGCAGGCACAGCAGGCACAAAGAGATACGGCGTTCGCAACTTCCTCGAAGGCTATATGATGAACACCAAGCACATCGCCGCTCTCACAACCCAGAACAACGGTCATTTCTGGAACGGCGAAACCCACGAAAACGAAAACGAGCTTTACAAAGGCGGTATCTTCAACACAATCGCTGTTGACGGAGGTAAACTCACATTCAATTCATACGTTGTTTCCGACCTCACAAGAAACGAAAACGATGAAATCATCGACGTGAACGAAGTTCCCACCGTTACTCTTCACGACAGCTTCACTCTCGAGAAGGAAGTCGGTCAGAATGAAATCACCTTCACCGGTGACAACACAACAAGCGAAGCTGAATACTACCTCGGCGCTGTTCCCAGCTTCCTCGGCCTTGCAGCTTACACCTTCATCGACTGGCTCCCCAGAGTATTTGTAATGCTCCCTGCACTTCTCGTTGACGTTGTATTTATGGACGGCTCATTCTAAAAATAATAAAAACCCCGCAGAATCATCACGGTTCTGCGGGATTTTTTATTCTTCCATCTGTTTTCCGAGAAACGATGCCGCAATCTGCGCAAGCTTGGTTTCGGTCTGGGTCGGGCAGGAGCCGTTGTCGTTGAGAAGCATAACGAGCGCACCCGAAACGTCACCTCCACCGATAATCGGAAACGCAACCGCCGCCTCACGGTCATAGCCCTCAATGGGCTTCATACGGTCGCTGTCAACACAGCACACATAGTTTTCGCGTCTTTCCATAAGTGATTCAAGGCTGCCGCTGATTCTGCGGTCAAGCACCTCTTTTTTGGATACCCCTGCGCACGCAATAACGCTGTCGCGGTCGGTTATAACAACCGCAAGACCTGTTCCCCTTGCAAGCACATCGGCATACTGACCCGTAATCGACGACAGCTCACCAATAGGCGAATACTTTTTGAAAATAACTTCCCCGTCTGAATCCGTGTAAATCTCCAACGGGTCGCCGTTACTGATAACATTGACACTGTAAACCTTGTCCGAGTGATTCCTGCTCACCTGGACTAATTCAGCAGATAAGATATCTACAGTGCCTGAATTAAAATTTGCGGCGTTCTCCAAGGGTTCGGGAAGTGTTCCGCATCTGAGAAGAGTATCAATATCGGACTTCAATTCAATCTCAATATGATCCTCAAAAACGATGATCTTTTCAATTATAAGCAACAAGTCGTTTGTGTTGAGCTTGTCTTTGTTGATGATGTCATCGAAAATCTGAAGTGCTGTTTTAGCAATTTTGTTGACGCGGACAATAGTGTTGCATTTGTCCGAAATCATATCAATCTGATTTTTGAGACCTTCGATTCTGGCAGTACATTCGTCAACCATTTCGTCATACATTTCTTCGATTTCATCAACTCTGCCAGGGTCTTTGATGAGCGCCCTTGCTTTCTGACGAAGATGGATTCTTCTTTCTTCTTCCGCTTCTTTGATAAGATTCTGAAGATTTTCAATAGAGTTCGCACTGCCTTTGATTTCGGCATCTTCGTTTTCAAGAGATACGTTGATTTTTTCAATCATTTCCGCCGATGTATTTCTGATGAATCTGAGATATTCTTTCAGAACAGAATCAAGCATATCAACTTTTATATAATGGCTCGTACAGGCTTTAAGACCTCTTTTGTGATATTCTCCGCAGCGATATGAATCATTTTCCCTTCTGCTCATCGGAAACATCGGGCTTCCGCAGTCGCCGCAAACTATAAGACCAGAGTAGAAATTATTGTATTTTTTCTGGCCTCTGTAGTTGTTTTTTGTTCTTGTTGCCATTGCTTCTTGTGTCGCTTTGAAAGTCTTGAAGTCAATAATGGCGGCATGGTGATTTTCAAAAACATGCTGGTTTGTTGTGGGTTTTGAAACTGCTTTCCCGCCGATTTTTGTTCTTGATGTTTTGCCCTGTATTAATGTGCCGACATAAGCTTCGTTGCGTAATATGCTCTGAACAGTAGCAATGCTCCAAGATGATTTGGCTTTGATTTTATTCTCTTTGCCTTCAGCATCTTTTCTTGCTTTTTCGCTGGCTCTCGGAGTGAGAATGTGTTTTTCTGTAAGATAATTTGCAATTTTTTTATATCCCCAGCCTTTGTTGTAAAGCTCATAAATTTTGCGCACAACCTCAGCTTCTTCGGGTACTATTTCATATGGATTTTTGCTTGGCACAGCCATTTTATAACCGTAAGGAGCAGCGCAAATCCATTCGCCTTTTTCCTGTCGGTTTTCCACAACTTTTTTTACTTTTTTTGATGTATCGGTTACAGGCATTTCATTGATAAGAAAAGCAAGCTGAATTCTGACCCAATCATCATCGTTTGGAAAGTCAATGTTGTCACCGACTGATATAATACGAAGACCCGCATCGCGCAAATCCTCAAGTTCGCCAAGACCTTTACTGTTACGGCGTGAAAATCTTGAGAAGTCTTTAACAATAAGAATATCATAAGTGCCGTTCATCAAAAGAGGACGCAATTTCTGATATCCGGGACGCTTTTCAAAGGTGTATCCGGATTTATCTCTGTCCTCATAAAAAGTCAGCTTTGAGCCGGGAAATTCTTTTTTAACGAAATCTTCGAGGATTTCTTTTTGGTGTTCAATAGAAATATTTTTGTTCTTTGGGTCATCGTCGACAGAAATTCGGCAATAACCCGCTATGTTAAATTTTTCAACCATAAGTTTTCCTTTCGTGACAGATTCACATTAATATTGTACTTGGCCTGAAATTAAAATTCAAGGCCTTTTATTGAAGAAAGCGGCGGTAAATATTTCCGCCGCCTCATTTGTATTTCGTGCAGGATTTTCTTTACCATGATCAGATTCCCTCCTGCTCTGTTTATATAGCTATATCCATGCACGCAGCTTCATTTTTCGCGGCTTCTTCCTTGTTTCTCAAAACAAGCATTTCAGTGTTATCTTCAAGGCTTTCTTTGCCTGAAACCATAACAATCGGTTTATATCCAAGTTCTTTCATTTTGCAAAATTCATTTTTCAAAAACTCGTTGATTTTTGCATCAGCTTTTTCTGCTTTGGTGAGAAGATACATAACCGTTTTGCCGTTAAGAATACGCTGCAAAAGCACCACTCCTTTCTGTTAATTTTTGTGATTATGTCTTGAATATTCCTTGTCTTTCAAAGAATATTTTTTATGTTTTGGATACGCAATGATATTTTGGATTGCGCATTAACATCACCTCTTTCTGCTTTGCGAATGATTTTTATTCACAAGTTTCTCTGCATTGTGATAAGAATTCAGCGGTTATTACACGTGAATCTTTTATTTTCTTAAAGTAGACCTCGTGTTTTCTCTGAAAGTTGTCGGCAATGATGATTTCGCCTATACCGAATATGGGATGTTTTACTATATCGCCGATTCTGAAGATTTCTTCAAAAAATACTTCTCCGCAATGAGAGCGGATATACTCATCTGCTCTCCACTGCAATTCTCTTGATATAGTACCGATGCGGGTGTAGTTTTCTATTCCTATTTCATTAAGGAATCGTGAGGGGAGTTTGCATTTTTCGTTACTGTCTCCGTAACATTCGCTATCAAAAATAAACAAGCGTTTCATAGCTCTTGTGAGAGCAACATAGCAAAGACGACGTTCTTCTTCGAGACCACGGTTCTTTCTTTCTTCGAGGGTTTTTGATGACGGAAAAATTCTTTCTGAAAAGCCCAGAATAAACACATTAGGAAATTCTTTTCCCTTGGATGTATGTATTGTCATAAGCTTCACCTTATCAGGTGCTTCTTCACCGTTGTCAGCCGATTGTAAGGCAATGTTATTGAGAAGATCTTCAAGTGTTACATCACCTTCGTTATTGACTTCATATTCGTAAACAATGCGCTTGAATTCATAAAGGATTTCAAGATCTTCTTCACTGCCGCGTTTACGGATATCAGCTTCATAGCCGCTTTTAGAAAGGAGTGTTTCAACGCACTCATAAACAGAAGCAGCTTCTAAAAGTATACGTGCCTCTTCGATTACTTCGATAAATTCATTCGCTTTCGAACTTTTGAAAACAGGATCGTTTATGTTTTCCTTCAAAGTCTGATAAAGCGATTTATCGGACTGGAGCTTTGCAAGATGTTCAATTTTGGCCTCACCAAATCTGCGTGCGGGCTTACTGATTATGCGTTTAAACGAGGTGTCATCGTCAAAAGCCAAGAGGTGAAGATAGGCAAGAATGTCACGAACAACTTGTCTCTCGTAAAACTTCACACTACCTATAATCTCATAAGGAATACCGTGCTTAACAAACACTTTTTCAATAACACGAGAAAGAGAAGACGAACGATAGAGAATAGTAAAATCTGAAAGTCTGTCCCCGTGATTTTCTTTGATTTCTTTAATCAAAGATGCAATTTTTTCAGCTTCTTCTTGTTCGTTGGTTAGGTGATAATGAACAACGGGTTCACCGTTGGGATTAAGTGTAAATATAGTCTTGTCCAAACGAAAACGATTTTTGCTGATCAAACTGTTAGCACAGTTAATAATCTGAGGAGTAGAACGATAGTTCTGATCCAAAGTGATTGACTTGGTGTTTTTGTGTTTTTTGTCGAATTCAATAAATAAATTCACATTAGAACCGCGCCATTCAAAAATGTTCTGATCCGGGTCACCAACCACAAACAAGTTGCCATGTCCTTTTGCGAGCATATCTATGAGATACATTTCAGGATTTGTGGTATCTTGCACTTCATCAACCATAATGTAGTTAATTCTTTTCTGCCACTTTTCCAACACTTCAGGATGCTGGTGAAAAAGTTCTATTGTGAAATGAAGCAAATCGTTAAAATCTAACGCAGAATGCTGTTTCTGATACTGAAGATATTCTTCAATGACTTCTTTGTCAAAACCGTCGTACTCATCAAGGATAGGTTCGTTTTCTGTGTTCATGATCCCGTAAATATACTCTCTATCCTTTTTGATTTTGGCAATTTCTTTATTGATGTACTCGAAACTTGCGTAGTCAAGTTTAAGATCATACTTTTTATAAATTTCAGCCAAAATGTCATTCTGTTTGTTGCGATCAATAATCTGAAACTTCTTGTTAAGGAAGAACTTATCGATATCTTCTTTAAGAACTTCAACACCAAAACCATGATAGGTATAAACCATAACGAAAGAGCTCTTAAAGCCTATAAGCTTTTCGAGACGCTGTTTAATCTCTTGGGCGGCATTTTTGGTAAATGTCACAATGAGAATAGATGACGGATCGATACCGCACTCATTAATAAGGTAAGCTGCTCTATGAACAACCACGTTGGTTTTACCTGATCCGGGTCCCGCGTCAAGCCTAACGGGACCCTCCGTGGTTGTAACTGCCTCAATCTGATTGGGGTTTAATTTTTCAAGATAGTTCATAATGAAAATTTCCTTTCTTTTTATATTTCCATGTCATCGTAGTACATAGATTCATAGTCATAAGGAACCTGACCGTAACGTTCATCGTCCGGCGAAAAAAAGTCACCATCTATGTATTCAGCGTTGTCATCGAATTCAGAGAGCATGATTCTTGTTTCGATTTCATCTCTGACATCTGAAAAGCTTATTCCGTCGGCGCCTATGTATTTGGGCGAAGCGAGTTCTTCCCAAATCTCTTTGCATTTGTGGGCATAGGGGCTTGGCGGATTCTGATTTGCCCATTCAACGAATGATCCGTACGAAGCGCTGAATCCGCTCAGAACCTCACCGATAAGAAAAAATTCTTTATAGGTGAGTTCAGCGGGATTGAATTTATATAGTTGTTCTGTAAGCCAAGCTTGGGTTTCATTGTGAATTAAATTGTTGTTATTGTTCATTTAAAAGTCTCCTTTTCATCGTGATTTTCGGCTGAATCTGTGCGTATCAACGCACCTTTGAGGGTTGCTTTAAACCCGGTAAGACCATTTTCAAGGTCGCTATATATGGTTCCTCTCGATACACCGAGAGCCTTTGCAATATCGGAAATTTTAACTATTCCGGACGAATCATCCAGGTCATCAAAAACTTCAGAATATTTTTCCCAACGACAATCTCTTTTTGATTTTTTTGGCGATGGGGTTTTCGTGATTTCATTTGCAGATTCGCTCATCTTCAAGCTATCTTCTCTTATGTGCAAACCGTTTTTGAAGATAACTTTTATCTTTTCTATAGGCGGGAATGCTCTTAACGACATTTCAATCTCTTCTCTTATACCGCCAAATGGACTGGTCTTACCAGATGGAGAAAGGCCGAGTATTGTGTCAGGAAATCTTGCAAAAACATTCGAACCGCATGCACGGTCAATAATGTTCTTCTTAAAACGTCCACCTTTGCCCTCGTGATGAATCATAAGAACGGAGGCTCCCGTAGTTCTTATGAGATAATCAACCTTTTTCATAAATCGATTTACGTCTCTGCTGCTGTTTTCATCACCATCGAAAATACAGTAGACAGAATCAATCACAATCAGATTGTATTTGCCGGGATCGACATAATTGGCAAGATCCTGCAACAAGTTCTCGTCATCTCCCATATACACCTCTTTAGGGTTGCATATATCAATTTCTTGACAAGTTTCCCTGCTGATGCCGCGTTGTTCAGCAACAGAGTAAATACGGTTAACGATGTCGTAATTGCCAGTTTCGCAATCAAGATAGAGAACCTTGCCTTTGTGACATTTAAAGCCTAAAATTTCGGTTCCGGAGACAATCCCCAAGCAGAGATTGATAGCTAAAAAGGTTTTTCCCATTTTGGGCGATGCAATCATAAGCATCTTTTTCTTAGGTCTCAGAAGACCTTCTATAAGAAATTCTTCCTCATGGGGCATGTTTTCAATCTCATAAGGCTTGCGAAAAATGAATTGCGTGTCGCTTGAGGGGGTGGTCTCTCGACCATAATAAGTATGGCCGAGAGGAATGTTGTTTTCAGACATCTTTGGTTCCGTTGGTTCGTAAGAGGTCTGTCCACTTTCTGAAAAAGTGTTTTCTATATTAATCATCCTTTCTTGTATTGTCGTAACCTACAAATCGAGTTACGCTATTTATAGATTTAAATGTGGCCTCTTTTACGGCCAAATGACATCCGGCTTTTGTCCCTACAGTGTTTTCATATGTAGGAGAGGTTCCGGGAGGAAAATTAATTGCCCGGAAGTAACTATCGGCCAACTTGCCCTTTACTGCCATGGGACAGTTGATAATAATGAACCCCTCAGGATAAAAAACCTTTATACGAAGTTCAATGCAGCGATATACACCGCCTGTAAATTGGTTTGGACGGTACGAGTATCTGAAACCAACTGTTTCAAATTCGTAAAATCCTTCCGGCAGAAGAATAACCTTATTGGTTTCTTTTTTGTCGCCCATCCATACGAATGGGTCATTTGGAAATGAATTCATGAGAAATTTTCCTTTCTAAAAAATATTTTTAATTTTTAGCTTGAACAAAATAGTTATCTGTCACCTCCATTGGGATCGGACTTTTTGAAAAAAGCATAGTTTTTAGATGCTACTTTCCTTAAAATCAAAGCAAGTTTTAAAAAAATTTTTTTATAATTCTTCAAAGTGCTTGACTTTTCACCGAAAGTATGTAAGATATTTACCCCTGGAATTCTTTCTGAATAGAAAAAATTGCAAAAGTCAGACATCATTTAACAAATATGTTTGATTTTGCGAGGCGACACAAAAAATTTTTGGAATTTAATTGTTTTTTATCTGAAAGATCATATTTGTCATTTTGTCTGTCATTTTTGCTCCCCTTATAAATAAAGGGGGAGCTGCAAATAACTGACAAATATGCAGACAAATGCATTTCTCATTACAAACACGAAGATGCAAACGAAAACACAGTAATATAAAATGTATATAATATTTAAACAAAGCGTTTGATCTTCTTAACTGTTCTTGCATTCTCGATACAAAAAATTACCCGATTACTATTTTTACTTAATACAAACAAAAGAACGGCACTTAAAGTTGATGGGTTCATTTCCATGCT
>JAZNHM010000096.1:0-20306 GCA_045576955.1 Acutalibacteraceae bacterium
AAATGCCTTTTTCGTAGTATGTTTCACCGTATTTTTCCTCATATATTGAATGGTTATATGTATCCCAATCAAGTTCACCCGATGAAAAATAATGAAGCCAGAATGTTCTATCGGATTTTTCAAGATAAACCTCAACCTGATACGGACCGCCAAGGTAATTATCAAAATAATCAATATCAACAATTGTGGGATTCATTTCGGAATAGTTTTCGGAAACATATTGCTCTGCGATGTGTCTTACATTCTTTCTGTCAAGAGGATTGCCAAACAGGCTAAAAACCGCTATCACCAAAAATCCCACAACAAATGCGGACACGGTTGCAATCACGGCAACGGTCAACGCTTTTTCTAACTTTTTCATCTGACTCCCCTCCCGTTCAATATGATTTAATTATAATTATTTTGCATTGTTTAGTCAATGCGGTATGCACCTCGGAGAGATTTATCTTCGGGGTGCATACCAATTAATTATCAGAATCTATACAAACCAAATGAGATGATTTTAACAATCCACTGCCAGAACGAATATCTGACGTTGACCTGCATAGTGTCCTTATACTGTCCGTAGTGGACGGTTACGGTCTGCTTGCCGGGCTTAGTGCTGTCGAAACCGGTGACTGTCATAAGTGACGGGTCATCAATCTTCTTGGTTTTGCCGTTTGAATTTTTGAAAGTTATTTCAATACCCGTCAGGTCAATGCCGTCAGCTTTGTAATTGTATGTTGTTTTATCGGGAAGCTTGGTAATTTTGATTGACGATGAAATAGCCAAAACTTCAAATTCGCTGAAGCTTGATACGTCAAACACAAGATATCCGTCCTCTATCCAAAGGTTACCCTTGGCGGTTGAAAGCTGTTCTCTTGTGCCGTCAACGAAACGGTGATAAATAACAAAGCTTGTTCTGTTTCTGTACTGCTCGGGAATAGCAAGCCTGATTCTTACCGTATGACCTTCGTTGGGCTGAACAACTTCTTCAGTCTCGTTGATTGCCTTGATATTGTAAAGACCGACCTGATTATAGGTTTCGCCGTCAACCATATAAACTCCGCCGGGTTCTCTTTCGCCCTGAATCTCGTTAACGTTAAGAGATACGGGTTCATCGAACGCATCGATTGAATAGGTAGCGGAAACGTCATAATCGGGTGACTGTGAAACGATATTGTAAACCGCTGTGAATGTGAGGCTTTCCGAAGGCATAGCTTCGGGAATTTCGGGAGTCCAGCCGACGAAAACGAAGCCTGACTTTTCGGGTGCTTCGGGAGGTGTGATTGCAGCGCCTTCCTCAACGAAGGTGTATTCGAAGCTTTCACCGTCGCAAATCCATTCAATTCCGAAGTTTCTCGGTGCAACGGTTACTTTGCATTGGGCGGTGATATCTGTGCCGTTAAGTTTTGCCGTGATAATAGCCGTACCCGGTGCTTTTGCGGTGATTTTACCGTTTGAATAAACACTGATAACGCTGCTGTCGGATGATGAGAAGATGATATCATTGCTGATGTTTTCGGTTACGGTTACTGAAAGAACCTTCGATGTTTTGTTGTAGAGGGTAACTTCACTCTGAGTGAATGCAAGTTCAACCTCAATGCTGTCAAAGCCTTCGCCGCATACGGAGCATACGCCAGAGAATGTGTTGCCGCTGTCATATTCCCATTTGCCGAAGGTGTGGGCGGTTTTGGGGATTGCTTCTTCTTCGGTTTCACTGCAAAGGGTGCAGGTTTTTGTAATAACGCCTTCTTCACGGCAGGTTGCTTCCTTGGTTACTGCATCATCTGACCATTTATGACCGAAGTTTTCGGTTTCGGTAATCTCGCCTACAATATGGCTGCAGACCGTGCATTGTCTGAAGCTCTTGCCTTTTTCAGTGCAAGTAGGCTCAATAACCACATCTTCAACAATGTGACCGATACCCCACTCGTTTTCGCCGTAGACAGTATCCTCAAAGCCCATAATATCTTCCATATAAAAATAGGAACAGTTTGAACAGGAAACGCAATATGTCGCATATGTGCACGAATGTTGGTTTACAAGTTGTCTGACCATATTGTGATCTGTTGTCGGTATGCTTTTTGTTTTGACTTTTGCGGTGCATACCGTGCAGTACTGAGTTTCGGTTCCTTTTTCTTTACAGGTAGCCTGCTTTGTGACAACCCAATCTCCGCCGACGTGACCTTTTGCGGGCGTTGTTGAAATCACTTCGATTTCACTACAGTTCTGACATTTGAAGTAAGTTCTGCCCTCTTCGGTGCAGGTTGGCGCATCTGTCTTTTTGACATAGATATGGTCTTTGCCGGTTTTGACCGTTTCGTCATATGAATATTTACAAACAGAGCAGGTATAATTCTTTGTTATTTCAACACAGTTGCTTGAGAGCGTGGTAACCATATAAGTATGAGGAACAATGTCGATTGCTCTTCTTTCAAGTTCAGCGTCACAAACCGTGCATTTAACAAGCTCAACACCCTCTTTGGTGCAGGTTGCTTTGGTTTCGGTAATCCAATCACTTGTCGTATGCTCACCGGTTGCGGGGTAAACCTCTATCGGCTCACCAGCCGCTTTCTGACAATATTCGCACTGATAGTATTTTCCGCCTTCCGAAACGCAGGTTGCTTCAACGGTGATTGTTGTATCTCCTGTTTTATGGTTTTCGGGAGTTTTTGTATACTCTGTTGTATCCTCACCGCATCGGTTGCAGTGATAAACGGTTACACCGTTCTGAACGCAGGTACCTTCGGTATGCGAAACAACAACATTATCGTGACCGAGTCTGCGCATATACCTTGTTTGTGTTTTGCCGCAGTCGCTACAGGTGTTTTCTTTCCTGCCGTCTGTTACGCAAGTGGGCTCTTTTGTTACAGTCCATTCATCAGCATAGGAGTGACCCTTTGATTCATACGTTACATCAATCAGTTCATATCCGCAGGTGCAGGTTGTCTTAACACCGCCGTCTTGGGTGCAAGTAGGTTCTACGATAACATCCTTTGTAATTGTGTGAGCGTCGGTTACATAATCGTTGTAAGAAATATAAAGACTGTCTGTTATGTCGCCGTAAATCAATATTTCGCTTGCGGGTCTTTCAACGGATTTCCATTCACTATCGCTGCCCTGAAAATGGAGCATATAAACACTGCCGTCCTTCTGACCGAAGGGGTAAACACCCGTTTCGTGCACATCTGAAGGAATGTGAACATTCTTGAGATATTTTGTGTTTGCAAATGCCATTTCGCCTATGCGGTCTGCATTCTCATTGATAACATAGCAGGTTTCTTCTCTTGCTGCGGGATAGGCAATGATTCCGAAACCGTCGTCAAGAATAGAGCTTGAGTTGTTCACATAAAGTGCGCCGCAATCGTCGGCAGATATGAATCTGTTGCCGTTGGTAACAATGTATCTTTCCAGATTCGGACAGTTCATCGCAGGATTTACGCCTGCAACGGTAACGCTCTTTGCGATGGTCAGCTCTTTGAGATTTGTCCAGTTGAATGCGCCGCCGCTGACAACTTTTGTTCCTTCCTTGACGGTATAGCTTTCGGGACCGGGTTCATTTTTTGTTGCAACAAGCCAGTTACCGTAATAAAGCACACCGTCGGAATCATAGTTTGATTCGTTGTTTGTGATGGGAGTATTCTTCAATACATCATAGCCGAGTCTTAAAACAGTATCGGGAAGATTGATTTCGGCAAGCTTTGAGCCCTCAAAAGCACCGTTGCCGATCCACATAACTGAGTTGCCTTCAAAATTAATCTTTTCTACACTTGAATTATAAAAACCATAATCAGCGATTAACGGAAAGCTGTAACCAAGTGCTATTGTTGTGGAGCACGAAGGAATTTCAACTTCCTTGAGGTGCTTTGTATTTGTAAAAGCATAGTACATAATACCCATTGTGCTGTCATACAATGTATATTTTTCGGCAGAGGCATTTGTGGGATATCTGACAAGGAGTCTCGAAAGCGAATCATAAAGCACACCGTACGGGGCTGAAAAATGCTGATTGCCGCCTTCAACAATGAATTTTTCAAGATTTCCGCCGATATACGCAAAGGCTTCAACTTCTATATCACAAACGGTTGCAGGAATGGTAATGCTTGTTGCCTGACAGCCGTCAAATGCATAGTTACCGATTGTTGTTACGGATTTACCGCCAAGAGTATCCGGAATTACTACGGGGTCGGTTGAATGGTTATAAGCATAGCCGATAATTTTAACTCCGTTGGTGTTGTCAGCATCGGGAATGTAGCGGAAGCCATTTTCGGCAAAAATTTTGTCTTCGTCGTTATTAATGATGTTTGCACTTTTACCACAGGAACAATAGCGCATATTATCCGTTTTCTTTATAAGTTTATGATTGTTTGTGTTATAAGAATTAAAGAATACTGTTCTTTCACTTTTGGGAACATCATCCTCATATAAAACGAACTCAACATTTTCCCATTCCGAAGCATTGCCCTGATAATATATTTTTGCATCTTTGTAAATGCCGAAGGTGTTAATCTTCTTTATGCTCTTTGGAAGATAAATATTTTCAGTTGTGTAATAGAAGAATGCATCTTCACGGATTTCTTCAACACCGTCTTTGACAACATAGCAAATATCGCTGTGACCGAGAGGGTAACTGACAAGCGATTTACCGCCGTTTGCGTAAAGCACACTGTTTTCATCGGCAAAAAGATAGGGGTTATTTTCGTCAACAGTAATTTTTTCAAGAGCAAAGCAATCCGAAAACGGGTTGGAACCGATATACTGCACGCTTTCGGGTATATAAATTTCTTTAAGTGTATAGTTGGCAGATGTCAGAAGACCCAAAATACCCTTTGTGCCTTCTTTTATCGATAGAAATTCATATTCGGGATAGTCTGTGACCTCGATAAGATATTTTCCGCAATAAACCGCACCCTGTGAGTCACGGTTTTTTTTGCTGTTTGTATAGGCGGTATTATAGAACACACCGCCTCCGAAGTATTTTATGTTTTCGGGAAGCGTAATTGACGAAAGCTTTTTACAAATCGCAAACGCACCCGAACCGAGAAATTCAAGGTCACCGGGAATTTGCACTCCGGTCAGTGCCGTACAGCATTGAAAAGCATATTCGTCAATGACCTTTATGCTTTCGGGGATAACAATTGTCTTGACGTAGGCGCTGTCCTCAAAAGCACGGGGCCCGATTGAGGTTACGGGATAACCGCCGAGAGTATCGGGTATATTCAGATGAGTGCTTCTGAGCTCGTTGTCGTGAAATTTCACGATACAAGCTTCTCCGTTTTCAACGGTGTATTCCAAATCACCCCATCGTAAAACCCCGTCTTCTTCAGCATGAACGTGAAGAAGATCGCTTTCGGTGAAGCCGACTGCAACAATTCCGAAAACCATTATAATTGCGAGGAATAATGATAATGCTTTTTTCATATTTATGCCTCCTTGTTTTTTGTATTTATAATTCCGCTGTGAATGTGTATGACTTACCTGATTCTGCTATGCTTCCTATCGCATCTCCGTAAACGCCCGCCATGGCTTCATAGCCGTTTGCGCTTACAAGAGCAACGAGATATTCACGGGTAATCTCTGTACCCGCCTCAACCGTTTCGGTTATCGTTGCAACAACATTGTTATCAAAATCCGTAACCTCAATTATCAGCGTTGCGGGAGCCTGCGTTGTCAGCTCGGCTGTGGTCGGCACTGTTGTAGTTACCGGTTTGGTGGTTGTTACAGGTTTGGTTGTGGCAAGTATCGTTGTTGCTGGTCGTGTTGTAGTTGTTGCCTTTTGAGTGGTAGTTTCTCTGCGAGTGGTTGTTGCCTTACGGGTTGTGGTTTCTTCTGTTGTTTCTTCGCCGGTTGTTGTTTCTGCACGAGTGATGGTTGCGGTTTGCGTTGTTGTTTCTTTGCGGGTCGTTGTATTTGTAACTGTTGTCCGCCTTTGGGTTGTGGTTTCCTTCCTCGTGACAGCTTTGGTCGTTGACGCAGGTGCTGTTGTATATTCAGGTTTGCTTGTCCTTTCGGTGCTTGCCTTTGTACTTTCTCTGCGTGTTTCTTTTTCTGTGGAAGAAACGGTTTCCGTTGTTGTTTCGGGCAAAGTCATTTCATTGAATGCATATTCCGTTGTGAATTCGGGTGCGGTTGTGACTTCTTCTATAATCCGAGTTGTTGATTCTTCAGGTGTCGCATTTTTGACTACCGTCACAACTCCTGCGGTTGAGCCGCCTATTACCGCTGTTGCCGCAACTCCGACCGCAATTTTCTGCGCGACAGAAACAACAGCAATTTTTGCAGCTATACCCGTTCCTGCCGAAGCGGCGGTTGCTGCCGCAGTTGATGCAGCTGCGGTTGAAGCTGTGGCAGCTGTTGCTGTTGCCGCAGTTGCGGTTGCACCTGCCGTGTATGCTGCTGTTGCACCTGCAACGATTTCGGCTGAAGCCGCACTTGCAAGGAATGCTGCAGAAGCGGTAACCGATGTTTTGTTGAGTGCCCAAATAAGAACTCCGCCAAGTGCCGCACCGTAAAGGATGTTTCCGTTTTTCTCAAACTTGGTTTTCAGATCTTTTCTTGCGGTGTAAAGTCTGTTTTTAACCGTACTTTCGGGCACTTCAATGCTTTCGGCAATTTCTTTAACGCTCATATCTCCGAAATACATCATCATAATGCAGGCTCTTTTTTCTGCGGTCAGCTCGTCGATTGCCGCCATAACCTCAAGCCGCAGTTCTTCCTGATTCAGATTTTCTTCGGGACAAAACTCGGCTTTTTCTTCGGGGATTTCATCAAAAACAGTTTCTTCTTCACCTTCAAAAACAAGGCGGTTTTTGCTCTTTAGCAAATCTTTACTCTTGTTTGAAACAATTTTAAGAAACCACGATGTCACATTCTGCGAGGTGTCAATTTCTCTCATTTTTTCGAGAGCCTTTATGTAGCTTTCCTGCAGAATATCCTCTGCATCGTGTTCGTTTTGTGTTATTTTAAGTGCGATGAAATATGCCTTGGGGCTTGTCAGTTTATAGAATTCTTCAAAAGCGGATTGGTTTCCGCGCTGTATTTGCTTGATTAATCGGGCTATTTTTTTGTTTTCATCTTTCATTGTTTCACCTTCAATCACACCAATATTTCCTATCTTTCATTATTTCGTATATCCGTCCGTGTTTAAGCAAATACAGTTTTTTCCTTTTTTCTTTTCGCTGACGTAATTTGTTTCAGTTGTGTCACCGTTAAGATAAACTATGCTCTTTTTTATGGCTGTCCGAAGATAATTGCACGGTACATCAAATTTTTCTGCATAGATGAAAGTGATTTCTTCACCTGTAATCAGTTCTGCCACAACGGTTTTAGCCTTCTCGTTAATTGCAATATCAAGAGAATGTAAACCGTCAAGATTGACTCTTGTTGTTTTTACGTCATTGTTCATTTCACACCTCCGTTTCAGTTCTTTCATTAAGTAATACGATTAAAACGGTCGATTGGTCTATAAAAAGTTATGATTTTTTCAAATGATGCCTCTTTTGATAAGTTTTTTACGATTTCATGCATAAATACAACGCATGAGCCCTGCCAATTAAGTACAGCTTTTTGAAAAACAAAACAAAAAATAAGCCATACAAGTTGAGTTTAAATCAGCTTGTATGGCTTAATGATTTTATAAGACTATAAAATTTTTGATGGTTATCTTATCTTAAATCCGAGTATCAAAAAAATGCTTAAAAACTGTGCAAATAAATCTCTCAAAAAGCTTTCGAACCAATTCTGGACTTCCGCACCGCTGCCGAGCTCATCAATCACAAAGGTTGTCTGAACGGAGCCTGAGTAATTTCCTTTGCCAACAACGGACACATAAGCCTTGCCGTGGTTTACGTTGTCGTAGTAACTGACCTTGTAATCCTTGCCTTCCTTGAGATATCTGCCGTTATCTGTGATGGTGATTGACGGCTCAATAGGATTGCTCGTATATCTCTGATTCTTGATTTCAGAAATCTTTGCCTTTGTAATGCTTCTTGTTACGATTGTGAAAGTTGCTTTGCTTGCAAGCATTTCATAGGCACCTCTGCCGTTAACTTTTACGGTTGCCTGACCAACATTTTTATTATTGGAATAGCTGACTGTGAAATCAATTCCGTTTGTCAGAGATGAATTTGAGAATGTAACTTTAAGTTCTGGGCGGATATAGTTGCCTGTATATGTCTGATTGGGAATCGGAGCAATAACAAGTGTGCTCACGGGGATTCCGTTTTCGGATGCATAAGCATATGCATAAGATGTTTCAGAGCAAACGAATGTAAGATTCGGGCAATCTTCAAACGCGTCGTCTGCGATATCGGTAACGTTATCGGAGATAATCGCAACCTCAAGATTTGCACAGCCTGCGAATGCAAGATTTGATACCGTGTCAACATTGCCGCCGATTGAAATTGTCTGAAGTTCAAGGCAGTTCTGGAAAGTACTGGTCTGAATTTCTTCGAGTAATGCATTTGCTTCGTCAAGAGCTTCGCCGAGGGTGACGACCTTGACACCGCTGTTATAGAAGCTGCTTTCATAGAGTTTTTCAATGCCTATGAAGTTGAAATTATTGAGGCCTGTGCAGTTGCCGAATGCAAGTCTGCCGATGAGCTTTGAAGTTGCTTCCCAGGTGAACGATGAGAGTGAGGTGTCGTTATAGAAGCATTCGGTGGGAATGAAGTCAACATTGACCGACATATATACTGTTTCGAGTGCGGGGCACTCCGCAAAAGCTCTGTTGCCTACATCCTTTACGGTATCGGGCACAACAAGGTTTTTGAGAGCAGTACAGCCTTCGAATGCGTTGTCGCCGATAAGCATAATCTTTGTGCCGAGGTCAAGATTTACAAGGTTTACGCAGTTATTGAAGCTGCTTTCTCCGACGCTTTCAAGAATATTTGTGGCTGAAAAGCTTGTCAGACTGCTGTTTGCAAATGCAAAGATTCCGATATCCGATACCTTAGAGTCGGTCAGATCAACATCTTTAAGATTTTTGCATTCATAGAAAGCATAGTCTTTTATCTGAGTAAGGCTTTCAAGACCGCTCAGATTTTCAATTCCGCTGTACGCAAATGCATATTTGCCTGCTTTTGTTATCTGAGCGTTTCCGACATCAAGCAAAGTGAGATCTTTGCACTTATAGAATGTGTAATCTTCGATTTTTGTTATTGAGCTCATGCCTGTTACTTTTTTAACTCCGCTGAATGCAAACGCACCTTTGCTGAGAGATGTTATATTATCGGGGATGTGCACGGTTTCGAGATTATAAACCTTACAGAATACAAAATCGGGAAGAGTCTGAACATTTTCACCGATAACAAAATTTGTGATTTCGCTGCGGCTGAAAGGAGATTCATAAATGCCTTCAATTTCTGTTTTTTCAGGTCTCAATTCAAAAACGCAGTTTTTGCAGTTGTAATATACTGTTTCTGCAACGAAATCCTCAAATGCATCGTCTTCAATAGTTTCAAGAGTTTCGGGTAATGTGATTTCAGAAACTGTTGTATACCAGAATGCAAACTCACAAATGGTTTTTACGCTGTTCGGAATAACGAGAGGCTTTTCAATAATACAATCTTCAAAAGCATTCTCACCGATTGCAACGATGTTGTTTGGAAGAACAACTTCTTCTATGATTGCTCCGTAAGCGAAACCTTCGGGAATATATTTAACATTGCCGCCGACGATCAGCTTACCGATCTGAACATTGTCATAAAAGGGTGAATAGAAAAGCCATCCGAATCTTGGGTATTCATCATTATCATAATCGATTTCTAAATCGGATTCATAGCAGGTTACGTTGAAAACAAAGTTTTCAATTTTCTCAACGTCTTGAAAAACATAATCGGAAATATCAAGTATACTCGGCGGGAGAACAATTCTGTCATAAGAACCGGAATTTGAAAATGCATAAGCTTTAATATATTCAACACCGTTTGCAATTGTAACATTTTTCAAGCTGTAGCAGCCATAAAAACAATATCGCGGTATAGTTTTAATATTTGCAGGAACGGTTATTGCTGTAATTTGGGTGTCGCCGAAAGCATATTCTCCGAGACTTGTTACTGTTGTAGGAATTGTTATTGAAGTTAAACCTGAAGCAAAAAATGCAAAATCTCCGACTTTTTCAAGTCCCGATAAGAGAGGGGCGGAAGTGAGATTATCACAACGAGCAAATGCATCATTTCCGATTTCGGTTATTCCGCTGTGCATAACAACCGATGTAATAGTTTCGCATCCGTTAAACATACTGTCAGGGATTTTGGTTATGCTTTCGGGAATAACAACCTCACCGCCGACACGGGAATATTCAAAAGTACCTTCTCCGATTTCCTTGATTGATGAAGGAAGAGTGAGCGAATATCCTCCGAATGTTGTGCCGCTGATATAATGCTGACCGTTTGCAAATGCTCTTTCGCCGATTTTTTCAAGACCTTCATTAAGAGTAAGTGAGTTTAAACCTGGAGTGGAAAAAAATGCTTTTCTTCCTATAGTCTTGACTGATGAAGGAATAACAAGCTCTGTAACATCAGAGCCTGAGAAGGCTAAATCACCGATATAAACAACACTTTCGGGAATGGTTATTTCGGTTATACTGTTGCAAGCGCCGTATGTGTACGGTTCAACAACCTTTATGCCTTCGGGCAGATTGGTTTTGGTAAGATTATCGTTGTTATAAAAAGCAAAAGCTTCAATATTTTTAACGCTTTCGGGAAGCACGATTTCCGTTGCGGTTGATTCCATAAAAGCTTTCTGACCGATTGTAACAACGGGATATGAAACGCCTTCGTTTTCAAAGCTGTCGGGAACGGTAAGAACACC
Source organism: Acutalibacteraceae bacterium (assembly GCA_045576955.1). GTDB lineage: Bacteria > Bacillota > Clostridia > Oscillospirales > Acutalibacteraceae > CAG-177. Next base: position 10,795 of record JAZNHM010000096.1, read on the forward strand.
CGTTTCAGTGCCGTTATAAGCTGTTATAACCGCACCGCCACCTGCGGTTGTGTCATAAGTATAGTCACCGCTTGTAAAGCTGTTGCCGAGCGGTCTGAACTCTTCTTCGCCCGAATATTCCTTTGAATAAACATAATATCCCGTCTCGGGGTCTATGCGCAGATAATAATTGAATTCATCAATAAGAATTTTATGAACATTCTCATTTACGGCATCAGTAAAAATAAATGTTTCGGGCGGATAAACGGTTGTTGTTTTAACTCCGCCTACTGTTACAGTTTCTGTATAAAACGGATTTTCGGATATTTCTCCCTTGCCCTTGAAAATAAACGTTTTAAGATTGCTGAAAGGAATTTTTTCAACGTCGGTATCCTGAACAGTCAGAGTTTCAAGGTTTTCAAGTGTTGTGCCTGAAACGAGCATACCGGAATTAAGCTTTGCGAAGTTTGCAGGAAGAACAATTTCCTTGATGATTGTGCCGTCAAGAAATTTTCCTGCTGATTTAAGACTGTCGGGAAGTATAAGCTCTTCTACCGCTGAACCGTAAATAAACCCTTTGCCGATATGAGTAACCGTTTCCGAAAGAGTGATTATTTTAAGATTTGCGTTATTTGCAAAAGCATAGTCGTTTATGGTTTCAAGTCCGTCTTTGAGCTCAACATTTTCGAGATTGCAGTCATAAAATGCATATTTACCTATCTCTTTTATGCCTTCAGAGAAACTGACCTGAGTAAGATTTTTGTTGTATGCAAAAGCATACTCGCCGATTGATTCAAGCCCATTATTAAATTCAATATTTTTGAGGTTGCAATAAGCAAACGCATAATTGCCTATGTTGGTGAGTCCTTCGTTGAAGATAACTTCCGAAAGATTTGAGCATCCGTAAAATGCAGATTCATCAATAGTTTTCAACGAAGCAGGAAATTCAACAGAAGTAAGTCCTGTAAATCCTGAAAAAGCACTTGGTCCGATTGTTTCCAACGAAGAGGGGAGTTTACTCGAAGTGATTTTGGTGATTCCGCCGCATCCGTAAAAAGGGTCTTCTCCGATAATTCTCAACGAATCGGGAAGATTGACGGTAGTAAGACTGCCGCACCATTTAAAAGCATAATCTCCGATTATTTCAAGACCTTCGGGAATAACTACTGTTTTAAGCGCAGTCATATTGCTGAATGCATTGGCACTGATTTCTTTCAGTGTGGACGGGAGAGTAATCTTTGTGATTGCATTCTGTTTTTCTTTTTTATAGTAGCAGTTATTTAGAATGTTATCTATGCGGATAACGGGTCTGTCATCAATATAATCGGGCACAACAATCTCGCTGTCGTATGGTCCGTGATAGTCAACAATACAGATGCCTTCAACCGTTTCATCACCCGTCCAGGTACATTCATTATATGCCCACCATGTTCCGAATCCGCCACCGACACTAAAAGCATCACGGTAAAGCTTACAATTAGAATTGGCTTGTGCGGTAGGTGCCTTCTCAGAAGCAGAGCCGACCATATGTGCAGTGCAAAGGATGAGTGTTAAAATAAGAATCACCGAACAGATATTTATAAATATTTTTTTCATAATGTTACCTCCTTTTCGGCTGTAAAGTGTTTAAGGATTTCTGTGCAGGGCGGGATGCCGTTATCCCGCTTTTTTACGGCTTATGACAAGCCGCCCTGCTCAAGCTACGGTTAAAAAATCAGCTATTCCTTAAACACCATAAATGAACACGAACATCCTTCGTAGCTGACCGTTACAAAAGCTTCTTCTTTGAATAAATTCTTTTCAATATCAATATCAACCGTGTAATCGTCTGCGGTCAGTTCTGTTTCGTCGCCGTTGCTGTATACCGCATAAACCTGCATTTGTGTCAGGTCGATGTTATTGATGTCATTTGACGTGAAATCAAAATCATCGGGGAATATTGCGTAAATCGATGTCAGCTTCTTGGTTTCAACGGTTTCGATAACCCTCACTTCAAGAGTCTGTGTGAATTCGCCGACGGTAATTTTTACCGTTTCGTATTTCGGCTGCGTTCCGAAATCATCCGAAACTTCAACGGTGTAATCGTCAATGCGCACAAGCATTCTTTCTCCGTTGTCGTATTCGCCGAACACCTTGATTCCATTACCGCTGAACTTTTCGCCAACGTGGTATTCCGTCTTGAAGTCGGGCGTTGTTTCAACGCTGATGTTGATTAAGTTTGCCGTTTTTTCTGTTGTGGAAGGTGCGGTTGTTGTTTCAGGCTGAGTTGTGGTTACTTCAATCTGTTTTTCATCCTTGAAGAATTCCGAAACGATGCCCGAAAGAGCCTGAACAATTGAAATATTTTCTTCAACTTCAATCTGCGTGCCTGCGGTTAAAAGAATCGCGATTGCCGCAGCCGCCGCAACTAACACTTTGAATTTGCGTTCGGTCTTGATACCAACTTTTTTAAGAAAATCCTTGCGTGAAATAAGGGGAAGAATCTGTGCGTTATCGCCCGAGCGGATTGCGTTTATCGCCTCTGCACATTCGTCGATGAAATCGAAATCCGTATCATCGCCTTTGTCGAATTCCGCATCGATAAGTGCTTCGAGCATTTCGCAAAGTTCATCTGCGAGATTGGTCATAAAATCGGGATGCATTAATATTTCTTTGCTTACTGTCATCATTCCGTCAGCCTCCTTTCTTTTCAATGTCAAAAGAATAAACCATATCGGTAATTTTACTGCGCAGTCGCATCAATCGCATCGATGCGGCGGGTCTTGAAATTCCGAGTCGTTCTGAAATATCTTCAACACCTTGTTTTTGTATGTACCGCAAATCGTAGATTTGCTTTTCTTCATCGGTCAGGAGTTTGAGAAGATTTTTTGCGCATTCCTCATAGTCAATCAGGTCAAGCCGTGATAAATATTCATCGGTGACTCCGACATCAGCCGCATCATCAAGCGGTATGCTCCGTTTCAATTCAACGGCATCCTTTTGCTTTTGCCGTTTGACGAAGTTATCTGCCGTGCGATAGAGGAATGCCCTCGGATTTTCAAATTCTTCTCCGTCGAGAAGTTTGTTATAGAAAACAATGAAGGTTTCCTGAACACAGTCGTCTGCAGCCTCCCGTGAACCGTCCAGTCGGGAAAGGCAATAGTTGAAAAGCTTTATTCGGTAGTCGGAATAACACTGCTGCAGCAAAGTGTCCGCCTGTCTTTTGTTCATTGCTTTCCCTCCTTTCGTTTTGTGCCTTCATTAAGTAGTCAACGAATTTTCAAAATGTAACAGAAAATTTTTTGAAATTTTTCACTTTTATTATAAACCATTGAATTCCATATGGCAACAAGGCAAAATTTTCAATTGTTAACAGCTGATATATCTAAAAAATTAAAAATCACTTAATAGCAATAACTATCAAGTGAAATAATACAAATTCAATCAAACATCAAAAGCGTCACAAAAAACGTCACAAATTGTACCGTTAAAACCCTGCAAAACCCTATAATTCCCGTTATAAAAGAAAAAAACACCGGATATTCAAAAACGGTGAAAACCGTTGAAATATCCGGTGTTTTGGTTTGGTGCGGATAACAGGGGTCGAACCTGCATGAACTTGCATTCATTAGAACCTGAATCTAACGCGTCTGCCAATTCCGCCATATCCGCATTTATCAAATTAATGAAAAGAGGATTCCTTGCGGAATCCTCCTGGTGCGAGAGACGGGACTTGAACCCGTACGGGATTACCACACGCCCCTCAAACGTGCGCGTCTGCCGATTCCGCCACTCTCGCATATGTTTCTGTTCGCTTGGAACGTTGCCTATTATAGCAAAGTAAAACAAGAATGTCAAGCCTTTTTTTAAAAAAATTCAAAAAATTTTTTATGTTCTTTTTCAGCACAAAAAGCACATTCAAAAACAATTTAAAGTTAGTCAACGGCAGGGATAATCTCCTGCCGTTGATATATTTATTATATAAATTAATCCTTATATTTTCTTGAGATTTTGAGAGTTGTTGTTTTGGGAAATTCCTCATCGCGAACTTTAACCTTAGCAATATTTTTGAACAAAGGCATTTTGCGGTTGAAATCATCAACATCTGCCTTTATTCTGTTTCTTGCATCGGGATACTCCTCTTCGTTAAGGAAAAACTCGGCAACGATTTTTTTGTCTTCTTCGTAAACGAGAACTTCCTTTACATAATTGATTCGCGAAAGTTTATCTTCAAGTTCTTCGGGCGAAACATTTTTACCGTTTGAAAGACAAATTAAATTTTTCTTTCTTCCGACCATAAACAAGAATCCGTCTTCATCGATTCTGCCATGGTCGCCCGTTTTAAACCATTCTCCTTCAAAGGCAGCCGCCGTGGCTTCGGGGTCATTATAATAGCCCGCCATTACGTTTTTGCCTTTTACATAAATCTCACCAACACCATCTTCATCGGGATTGTTGATTTTTATTTCGCAGCAGTCAAGCGGTGTGCCGACACTTCCGAACTTGCGTGCACCGGGTCTGTTGCAGGTTATTGCAGGTGAGCACTCGGTCATACCGTAGCCGTTATAAATCTCAATTCCGAATTCGTGCATACCCTTTTCATATTTCGGGTCAAGGTTTGCACCTCCGCATACAATCATATTAAGATTTCCACCGAGATTGTCAATAATGGTTTTAAAGATTTTACGTCTGCGGTCAATACCGAGCTTCATAAGGAAGTTGCTGATTTTTAAACCTTTTTTTAGTATATCTTCTCGACCTGTTTTTCTTGCTGTTTTCCAGATTCTCTCATAAATTGTTTCAACAACAAGAGGCACACCCGAGAAATTATAGGGCTGATACTTTTTAAGATCGCCCTGAATGTTACCTATGCCGTCACAAAGATATCCCCACTCAGTGAGAATATAGGACGAGAACAAAGCGCTCACCCAAGCATATGTATGGTTAAGGGGAAGAAATCCGATTGCATGTCTTCCCGTATGTGCACGGCAAGCTGATGAGCAGTTGCTTGCAATATTTCTGTGAGTAAGCATTACGCCCTTACTCTTTGCAGTTGTGCCCGAAGTATAAGCAATGCAAGCAAGGTCATCAGGCTTCACTTCCGCATCTGCAAACGATGTATCCCCCGCCTCAAGTGCTGCTCTGCCTTCTTCAAGAAACACTTCATAATCACTGCTGATATTGAAATAAAGCATCTCAGGCATTTCCGGATTAGATTTAAACAACTCAACCATTTTTTCAAATTTGGATGTGTAAACAAGTGCATCGCTGCCGCAACGAACAAGCTGATCAGCAAGGTCATCCGCCGGAAGCTTACAATCCATCGGAACGGTTATATTACCGCCCACAAGAGTTGCATAATATGTTATCATCCACTCAAAACAGTTTTCGCCGATAATGGAAATCTTTTTGCCGCCGGTCAGACCATTCTTTGCAAAAAAAGTTCCGAGTGTGCTCATTTCATCCCAGGTCTGATTAAAACTGCGAATGCATTCGCTTTTGTTTTTATCAAGAAAAACAAATTGTCTTTTATCACCACCGGCTTTTGTTCCTTCAACCACAATTTCTTTAACCGTGGAATATTCGGTTATGCGGTTGCAGGATTTTTTGTTGCGTTTATTATTCAAAAATTACCCCCCATTTCAGATTCAGGCATAACGCCAAAATCGACTGTTCTCATTTTACACATTATAGATACCATTTTCAACAAAAAGCTTGCTTTTTTTCAGTCAGTAGTGTAAAATTAACTAAACATTGTTTAAAAGGAGTTACCTGATGAGAATATTCTTAGTATGTCTTATTTCGTGGTTTATCGCACAGCTTATTAAGGTTATCATTAACCTTGTTAAATATTATAACGCAAAAAGAAAAGGGATCAAGCGTAAAAAGGTTACTCTTGAAACACTGTTCAAGCTCGGCGGTATGCCCAGTTCACACACTGCAACAGTTATCGCACTTTGCGGTTGTGTAGGTCTTCACAGCGGATTCACTTCCGATATTTTCGCTGCTTGCGGCGTTTTCGCATTCATCACAATGTTTGATGCATTCAAGGTCAGACTTCCAATAAGCAGGCTGACAGATGCATTCAACCGCCTTCAGGACAAAGTCTGTGGCAACGATGTGCCCGATGTCAAGAAGGTTGAAGGTCACACGATTCCCGAAATCATCGGTGGATTTATCGTAGGTGTCTGCGTTTCGCTGTTCATGGTTAAGGTTGTCGGAATCTTTGAATTATAATATTAAAGCCGACTTTCAGTCGGCTTTTTTCTTGAAAGGCAGAAACAATGAAGATATATAAATATAGTATATCCGATGTTAAGCAAAACAAACTCAGCGTTTGGTTTAAGGCGATGAGCCAAGAACGTCAGGTTGATGTTATGCGTATTGTCAACGAAAAGAAAAGAATTTCAAAAATTGTTTCGGATTATCTTTGCAGAAAAGCGGTTTCAGAATTCTGCGGCATTGCGCAGGAAGAAATCGCATTTGTCAAAAACAACCATGGCAAGCCGTGTGCAGAAAATCTTCCGGTATATTTCAGCGTAAGCCACAGCACTGATATGGTTATCTGTGCAGTTTCAGATAAAGAAATAGGGATTGACATCGAGAGAACCAAGCCGTTCAATCCAAATGCAGCTAAAAAATTCGCGACAGAAAAAGAACTTGAATACATCCGTTCAAACGAAAACGGATTTTTCGAGATATGGACACTAAAAGAAGCATATTTCAAGTGCATCGGCACTGGTCTCGGAGCAGATATAAAGAATGTTTCGTTTGAAATTCTGACAGATAAAGTCGTTTGTTCTGACCGTGGATACGAGTTGTCGTTTTACGATGCGGCAGAGGGTTACATCTGCTCGGTATGTAAGAAAATAAAGTGATGAGGTTATTTATGGATTTTATAAAAGATTATTTTTCAGGCAAGGATACAACATTTATTATCTCTCAGTGCATCGGCTTCCTTGCCGCAGCAATTCTTTTGCTTTCATTCCAGCAAAAAACTCATAAAAGAATTGTTATTATGCAGGCTTGCTCGGGTATGCTGTTTGCAATTCAGTATTTTATGCTCGGTGCATACGAAGGAATGATTGGTAACCTCGTGGGTATGACAAGGTCAATTGCATTTTCATTCAGAGGCAAATCAAAATTTGTCGACAATCTTGCCTGCCCGATTTTATTTGCAATTCTTGCCGGTGCAGGCGGTTTACTCACCTACACAAGCCCCGCATCCCTCCTGCCGATGGCAGCAATGATAATTTCATCCTTTGTTATGTGGAATCCGCACACACAGCAGCTTCGCGCTCTGACTATGCCGACTTCTCTAATGTGGCTGATATACAATGTTATCTGCAGTTCCTATTCGGGAATCGCCACAGAAATTTTTAATCTGATTTCTATTGTCATCGGTCTTATACGTTTCAGAAAGAAAAAGAATTAAAAAAGCGGTACGGCTCATTTTATAATGAACCGTACCGCTTTTTATTTTACGTAAAATTTTGCAACCGTGTCACAAAGCTCTTTTTCACTCATTGCATCAAGATTCTCAATCAATCTGATGCCCATATCCCTTGCTCTTGCTCTGATATATTCCGCTTTATAACCCATTTCATCAAGCTGAGTTGTAACGAGAACCTTTCTTACATATTTACCGCCGAAGCGTTCTGAAACAACAGCAAGCTTATAAAGTTCATCCGAATCAACCGTTCCGTTTTTGCACGAAACAAACACGGGAATCATGCCGTTCATCAGAACGACATCCATTTCGTTTTCAACATCAGCACGGCAGTCATCAACAACACCGTCCCAATCAATGTAGACTCCCGTTTTTACGTCATTATAAAAATCAAGTTCCCTAGCCGTAACAGCTATAACAAGCTCCAAAAGCTGACCCGCTTTTGTCAGACATTTGAGTATTTGTTTGTTTTTGAAAACAAATGACACTCGATCAGCGATTTCAAGATTTTTTATTATTCCGTATTTTTTAAGTTCAACAAAAAACTCTCTCAGATCATTCTGCTCATTTTTTGTTCCATTGGATTTGACAGATAATTGCAAAGATGCTTCATCGAGATATTTATTGCAGTACTTCGCGATAGTGTTTGTGCGTACATTCCACATTCTGACATCCTTGCGGCAAATATCCCACATCGCTTTGATATCGGACACAAAATCATCTGTAAAATTCCACCTGTAAGTCGAATTTTCCTTCTCATCGGTATAAATAACTCTTCCGCCGTAAATTCTGATATTTTCATCAATCCCGAGATTTACGGGAACTGTTTTTAAGACACAGCCGTTCGAATCACAATCTCTGAATGTGTTATTATTTATATCAAACCGATGAACGTCAACCTTGTCTCTGTATTTTTCAAGAATCACGCCAACCGCAACAAGAAAAAGCTCATTGCCTCCGCTTATATCGATTCTGCAATCCTCATTTTCTGAAATAACCATCTCAATTGCATCAGTTATTGCTTCAAAATTGTTTCTGCTTACCGTCATATAAGAAAAATTAACATTTATTCCTCTTGCGTCAGCAACCGATTTGTAGTTTTCAACGCATCGCTTCATTCGTCTGGCATTGCATCCTATGAACACAACTTTTTCCGGTTCGCAAACAAGAGTACTTGCAATATTTTCAACCGCAGATTCACGGTCAAAAAATTCTATTACCGTCATTATTCAGCCGACCTTTCGGTTATAACTCCGTGAGCAACGGGAACAGTCACAAAAACATTTTTACAGATTGTTTTTAATTCCTCTGCACAATTCTCAGCATTGGATTTATCCTCAAAGATTGCAAATACCGTAGGTCCGCTTCCGCTCATCTGGCAAAGTGAGGCGCCGTGTTTTCGCATTATGCGCTTATATTCAACCCTGTCAGGAACTTCTATTACCTGTTCAAACACGTTGCCCGCATATTTGCAGATTCCGCAAAAATCACCCTTTTCACACGAATCAAGCATTCTCATACAATCGGGATGGTAAAGCTGTGCGGTGTCCGCCGCAGAATAAGCCTCAGCTGTTGAAACGCCGCACTCGGGCTTTGCAAGAACTATATAACACTCTTTTAAAGGTTCAAGCGGTGAAAGCACTCCACCCGTATTTTGCGAAAGGCTTGTACCTCCGCAGATGCAAAACGGTACGTCGCTTCCGATTGAAAGACCGATTTTACAAAGCTCGGTCTGTGTAAAGCAGTTGCCGTGCATTTCATTGAGTGCAGCAAGCACAGCCGCGGCATCGGCACTTCCGCCCGCAAGACCTGCCGCAAACGGAATATTCTTTTCTATATGAATTCTGACAGAAGGTTCTTTGCCGATAGCTTCAAAAAATTTCTTTGCAGCTTTATATGCGATATTCTTTTCGTCGGTGGGAAGACTTTTTTCGGAGCACGTGAGAAAAATTCCGTTTTCCGCACATTCTTCAACAGTCACCGTATCACCCAAACTTACCGACTGCATAACCATAAAAAGGCTGTGATATCCGTTATCGAGTCTGCCGAGTATATCAAGAAAAAGATTGATTTTTGCAGGTGCAAATGCCGATATTTTCATATT
>JAZNHM010000097.1:0-1581 GCA_045576955.1 Acutalibacteraceae bacterium
TTCTTTCCGAATTTAAACAGTGCCATAATGATACCTCCAAAATTAAATAATAAAGTTTTGTATTACGTTAAAGAAATAACCGACAATGATTATACCAATGGTGCATATCGCAACAAAAATACCAAGTAGTTTCGGTTTTACAGCCTTACGGAGCATAATAATTGAGGGCAAGGACAGAGTGGTAACACCCATCATAAAGGAGAGTACAACACCGAGCAACGCACCCTTTGCAAGCAACGCTTCGGCAATAGGAATCGCACCGAAAATATCAGCATACATCGGTACACCTCCAACCGTTGCAAGAACTACACCAAACGGATTATTGTCACCGAGTACCTTAACGATGAAATCTTCGGGAATCCAATTGTGAATAATCGCACCGATACCTACACCGACAAGAACATAGGGAGCAACTTTTTTCGCAGTAGAAACAACCTGTTCCCACGCATATCTGATACGGTCTTTGAAGTGTAATTCTTCCTGCGGGACATCGAGCGACTTACCGTTTCGGATATATTCTTCAACTTGATTTTCAAGATGAAGTTTTTCAATCAGTGTACCGCCGACAACAGCGATAATCAGACCGATGATTACATAAATAACGGCAACCTTCCAACCGAAAATACTCATCAGCAAAACAAGGCTTCCAAGGTCAACCATAGGCGAAGAAATCAAGAATGAGAATGTTACGCCAAGCGGAAGTCCTGCACTTGTAAATCCGATAAATAACGGAATAGACGAACAGGAACAGAACGGAGTTACTGTACCGAGCAAAGCGGCTATGATATTTGCTCCTATGCCGTGAAATCTGCCGAGTATCTTTTTCGTTCTTTCGGGCGGAAAATAACTTTGAATATACGAGATAATCAAAATCAGAACACCGAGTAGCACCATAATTTTTATGGTATCGTAGATAAAGAACTGAATGCTTCCGCCGATTCTGCTTGAAGTATCTAAACCGCAAGCATTTAAGATTGTTGCAATAAGCCTGTTCAGCCATTGCATTCCAAGGATTTCATTTTGAAAGAAATCCCAAGTCGTTTTTAATACACTCATAAAAATCTCCTTTCATATAAACATATAGAAATGTATCTATACATAAGTTTTAGAATATGCCGTGCGGAAAAGTATCGAATTACTTTTCACAACACGGCTTGCTTTCATCTGTGCCGTCAAGAGTTGTCAGGGTTTGCAGATATTTAACTGCACACTCTACGCCTTCAGATGAAATGGAATAGTGCATCCATTTACCTTCTTTGCGACCAACCACAATACCCGAATCGCAAAGTATTTTCATATGATGTGACAGAGTAGGCTGTGTAACATTAAGTTCGTCAAGAATTTTGCAGGCACACTTTTCACCGCTTGTCAGCATCTTCAAAATGCGAATACGGTTTTCATCGCAAAAGGCTTTGAAGATCAACGCCGTTTTTCTTTCGTCCACTCGAAGCACCTCCCATAGACGTTTATCTATATATCATTATATTCAACATATAGATGTTTGTCAATAGGAAACGATGATTTTTTGCAGAAACGTCATCTTTGACGGACGATATCAATTTCATGCGAGAGTTCCAATTC
>JAZNHM010000098.1:0-1627 GCA_045576955.1 Acutalibacteraceae bacterium
ATTGACAATCAGGTCTACAAGGTGTAGAATGTAAATGGTTTACAGAATGTAGAATAACGGAGGAAATTTTATGAGTGATTATCAGATGGGTACGGTTGAGTCGAAGTTTGCAGATATAATCTGGGAAAACGAACCGATTTCTTCAACCGAGCTTTCAAAACGCAGCGAAGAAATACTTAAATGGAAAAAGTCAACAACATATACGGTTCTTAAAAGACTTTGCGACAAAGGTATTTTTCAGAATAACAAAGGGACTGTAACTTCTCTTATTTCAAAGCAGGAGTTTTACTCGTTGCAGAGCGAAAAGTTCGTTGAAGAAACCTTTGAAGGCTCTTTGCCTGCTTTTCTTGCTGCGTTTACAGCGAGAAAAAATTTAACTGCTGATGAAGTTGCTCAGCTTCGCAAAATGATTGATGAATATGAGGAGGGATAAAAATGATTGATTTATTCCGTTCCTTGGGTCAGGTTTTTATGCAACTTTTCAATGTCAGTATGACGGCGGGTTGGTTCGTTATGGCGGTTATTTTAATCAGACTTCTGTTAAAAAAAGCACCAAAATGGATAAGTTGTGTGCTTTGGGGTATGGTTGCAATAAGACTTGTTATGCCTTTTTCAATTGAAAGCGCATTGAGTCTCGTCCCGAATGCAGAGCCGTTACCTGTTACCAACATTTACAAATCAGGTCCCGATATATCGGGCAATGTGATTTACCGCAATGTCAACAGTGGGTCGAGGCTTTTTGACGCGGTTGTCGGAAGTGCAATTCGTGAAACCAATAGTATTTCTGTTTTAAAAGATAATTTCAGCATTCTTGCGTGCATATGGATTTTGGGTATGCTTGCAATGCTCATATATACGGTTGTAAGCTGTTTTAAAATAAGCAAAAATTTGAAAGAAGCTATGCCGTTGAGAGATAATATATGGCTTTGCGACAGAATTGACTCGCCGTTTATCTTTGGTTTGATAAAGCCTCGTATCTATATTCCTTCGAATATGAACGAAGCCGATATGGAATATGTCATTGCTCACGAAAAAGCACACTTGAAGCGCCGTGACCATTGGTGGAAACCGTTCGGGTTTGTTCTGCTCTCGCTTCACTGGTTCAATCCTCTGATGTGGGTTGCATATATTCTGCTGTGCCGCGATATCGAATTTGCGTGCGACGAAAAGGTTATTAAATCATTGGGAGAAGAAGGCAAAAAGCCATATTCCGAAGCTCTTCTCAACTGCAGCGTTCCAAGAAAAATGATAACTGCTTGCCCCGTTGCCTTCGGCGAAACGGGAGTAAAAGACAGAATAAAATCCGTACTTAATTATAAAAAGCCTGCATTTTGGATAATTATGATTGCGGTTATATTAAGCATTGTCGTTGCGGTTTGTTTTATGACAAATCCTGCCGGCAGTAAATTGCTTGATGTTGAAGACAGGAATTTCACATCAGTTTCACACATAGGCATTTCAACCGTTGACGGTACTTTTGATACTAATGATATTGATGAAATGGGAGTTGCCGCCGAATTTGTCAGATCGATTCGTATTTATAAAAATCCTGTTTCACAGAGCAGAAGCGAAAACAGGGATTCTTCATACAGTATCAGAGTTTCTACCACCATTGGTCATGATATAT
>JAZNHM010000099.1:0-3090 GCA_045576955.1 Acutalibacteraceae bacterium
TTGACATTCTCTTTCGAATTTGTTATTATATCTTAGCACTCGAAAGAGAATACATTCCTCTTTAGCTCAGTTGGTAGAGCACTCGGCTGTTAACCGAGTTGTCGCTGGTTCGAGCCCGGCAAGGGGAGCCACATAAAGCCACGCTTTAAGCGTGGCTTTCATTTTGCCCGAAACCGTTGCTACGCCTCGGTTTCGGGCGTTTTCATTTGTTCGAATACAAACTGAAACGGGTGTAATTTCGCCTTCACTTACCCCTGAAAATAATGGCAAAAAAGCGATTTTGACCACAGGTTGACCACATCAATCTCAAATCGCCAAATTCCTAACCGAGTTGCCGCTCTTTCATCTGCTCTACAAATCAGAAGTTGTCGGGTTCGATTAATCTGTGTCAGCAGGCGCTAACCTCGCTCTGTCAACGCCGTTATCGTCATAAATATTGATTGTGTACCTATAATCTTTTCCTTTGTCAGATACCGTAATAGTAGTTTCGCCGTATTTATGTGCGTCAATATGAATTCTGCCTTCTTCGGCTTGTTCAAATTCTACCTCTGCAATAGAAGCGTCTTCAACCGAAAGTGTTGCTTCTGATGAGAAGGAAGGCTCATCAGGCAGCGTTTCATATCCCTCAAAGGCAACCTGCGGCGAAAAAATCATCATCACAACTACCATAATGATGGGTAACGCTAATCCAACCGCCTTCTGTGATTTTTGGGGGAAGAAAACATAAACATAAAGCAAAATCTGCAGTATACAGAATATCGTTGCAATAATCAAGTGCGGAAAATGCTTTATAGCTTCTTTTCAGTCTAAGAAAACTGTGTTGCCGAGGTAGAGAAAAACAGGAGCAAAAATCAAAACGCTGAGCCAGTTTTTCTTTTGAATATACCAACCGACGAACGCCATCGGAAAGGTTGCCAGCGTCCAATAAAACCAGTATGGATAGTATGAAAAAAGTCCCCATCCAAGCGGAGAAAACGGCACCTGAATTAAGTAAATCAGGGGTTGGCTGATTAAAAAGAATACGAAGGTTTTAAGTGCTGATTCCAATGGCTTTTTGCAGTTTGACATAATGATAACCGCAAAGAAAATCTACGCTTCGAAAGTGACTCCGATTTCCGCAAAGGAGGTATCCTTAAATATCGGAACAATTAATATTACCGCAGTCAATACAGCCGTAGCAACTGCAAATAAAACAACTGTTAGCCAGCTCATATTCAATCCGCCATATACTTTGTCGGTTAAGCGCTTTAATTTGCTTGCCTTGTTTTCTTCCATCGTTTATTTCTCCTTTATAATACAAATGACCTTCGGGTATTATATCACGCTAAACATATGATGTAAAGGAAAAGAATACAGTATGGATATAAAGAGTAACGACCCCGATGCTTAGCATCGGGGCCGTTCATTTGTGATTAATCGAGTTCAATATATTTTGTTGTGTTCGGTATTTCCTTAGGCTGCGTTTTCGGTATCGTCAGTTTCAGAATACCATGTTTGAATTCACCCTTAATGTCATGCTCGGTAATATCCTCGCCAACATAAAAGCTTCTTGAGCAGGAACCGTAAACTCTCTCCCTGCGGATGTATTTGCCGTTTTTCTTTTCTTCCTCATCATGATTATGGCTCTTCTCCGCCGAAATTGTCAGATAACCGTCATTAAGGGCAACCTTAACGTCCTCTTTCTTGAAGCCCGGTAAATCCATCACCAGATTATAGCTTGTGTCGTTTTCCTGAACATCGGTTTTCATAATTCCTTTTTCATGATGTCCGTAAAGCCTTTTTTCTGCTTTCCTCATTTCCGAATCATCAAAAAACGGAAAATCAAACCAATCGTCAAATAAATCTCTTCCGAATACGCTAGGCAACATAAGTCATCGCTCCTTTCAAAAGCACCATTAATAGTTATTGCCATTATGATTTGCTTTATTCGAATTATTTGAACTTGCGGAAGCATTTGCAGTAGTGCTGAAACTCTGGCTTGCTGTTTCGTGTTTCTTTCTTTGTTCTGTAATCAGAATAGCACGATGAATTAGCACTGTCAACAGTAGAGTGCTAATTTAACAATTTATGCAATGATTGTTAACAACTTATGCAATGTTACTTAACAATTTATACGATAAATTACCTTGGCGTACAAAGATTTACGGAATTGGAATATACGGCGTGTCGTGTCTATTATATCACATCATACGAAAAAAGTACAGCCGCCGAAACACTCGGCGGCTTTCAGCTTTACAAATCAGAAGTTGTCCATCAGTTTTTTTAATGCTTTTTCATAATCCTTGTCAATTAATGTGATTTGTTCACCCTGTTGTTGAAAACCCGCAATGACATTTCGGTTATCTTCTTTAAGCGTCTCTGCAGTGCAATCCGCATCATCACCTCTGTATTCGATATCAGAACAATGCTTTACAATGAGGTTATAATTGTTATCTATATATTTATCTGTCATTGCAAGGCAAATAAATTGGATTGACTGTAAATAGTTTTCTTCAAAACCGCTTCTCCAATCGTACGGAATATAGCATCCTTCTACGATGAGATTTTGTTTATTTTCTATTGCTGTTTTAATGATTTCACGCACAATGGGCCATATATATTCTGTTATCTTTTTGTCGTCATAGGGCGTTAATTCCGTATTTCCGCTACGGATTAAGCCCATTTTCAAGTGATCAATGGACAGATACGAATATTTGAACTTTTCAAGAAACTGCTGCGCTAACAGCGTTTTTCCGGTATGCGATGCGCCTGTTATAATTATAATCATTTCGTTATCTCCACAAATCCCGATTTGTCGAGTTCATTATATCATAATGCAAAAGAAAAGTACAGCCGCCGAAGAATCGGCGGCTGTTTGGTTTATGCGGGGAAGGTAATTCGTTTTGTTGTTGGTTCTTCCTCCTGCTTTCGTGCAATCAGATTGCCCATTGTATCGGCTACCTGTTGCTACATCTTGTCCGTTACGTGCATATAAGTGTTCATCGTAAATCCGGCGTCTGTGTGACCGAGCATATGCGACACGGTTTTCACATCCATTCCTTCCTCCAGCGACAGCGTTGCGCCGGCGCCGTTATAGACCGCGCCGCCGTA
>JAZNHM010000100.1:0-2835 GCA_045576955.1 Acutalibacteraceae bacterium
CTTTAATTCTCATATCATCGGCGGTGTTAACTTTGTCGGAATAGACGACGCTTATCATCAGGTGGAATATGAACAGCTTGAAATGCTTAAAGAGGAAGTAAAGAAAGGGTATCCCATCATTCTTTTTATGCATGCTCCTCTTTATGAAAATGAGCTTTATAAGAAGAGTTATGAATTCTGGAACGGTGAAATATGCCTGCTTGGCTCTGACTCAGAGGTTCACCCCGAGGTCAAAGGTGATATAGCAGAGCCGACAGAAGCTTCAAAGGCATTTTACGAATATGTTACCGGTGAACCTGTGATTAAGGCTGTGCTTGCAGGACATCTGCATTTTGCTTTTGAAAGCATACTGCCCGGTGGTACGATGCAATATGTAACAAACCGTGGTGACAGAGGAAGCGCAAGAGAGATAACGATAATATGAGTTAAAAACACCGCTGACATTTTTCAAATTGTCAAGCGGTGTTTTCGATTTATTCAAGTTTTTTTCGGAAGCTTTTCAGCAACGACCTCGATACCTCTGTGGAAGGAAACACTAAAACAAACTCAATAAGCACGAATTCTTAAACTCCGCATGCAACATTTCAACGTTACCTGCTTTTTTTTGAATTTCACCCTATTGACACCGAGATAAAACTAATATAAAATATCAGCAAACATTTGTTTTGTGTGGTTGATATTTTTTGATATTCAGGAAAAATTAAATCGATTTCACTCCATATATAAGTGAAGGGGTGAAACATTCTCCGAAACGTGGTGATTGATTATGGCTGATACAGCAAAAAACAGTTTTATCGTTGTACTCCCGAATCAGATAATAACAATTCCGCAGGACTGCAATCTTGCGTGGCTTCCGCTTTTTTATGCCTTGCCGAAAGAATTAGTTTCAAAACGCAAGCAGTATCTTGAAATTCCGAGAAGTCCGTATGATGTTCTTCGAACGGATAAATATGATAACCTCATCAATGACGATGCGTTTCTCGAACTCGTCTGGGATTGTTATGCTTGGTCGGTATGGCAGTTCATTCAGGTTCCCCGCAGCAACGGTTACGGCGATATTCCCGGCAAGTGGACAAGTTATTCGGGTGATTTTCCTCTATGGCGATTATGCTATGCAATCCAGAATCATTTCCGAAACAAATTTGAAACGGAAATGGAATGGAGTTTTCAGAAGCTGTTTACGATGCCAAAGGATATGAAAATCCCGTGGCTTACATATCAGCAGTTCAGTAATCTCATCGGCAACCTTACGGATATGATTGTTGCAGAACAGAACTGGCAACCAATGATTGATGAAGTATGGAAAAACCGTCAGATGGAAGATTACAGCGAACGAAAAAGCACCAACAAAAGGGATTTCGTCAACAAATGGTATTGTTCGTGGAACGATAATAAAAAGCCAATTTTTCTTGATGAAGCAATCAAGTCAGACGAAGAAATCAGCGAAGAATTGCTGATTCATTTGCCTGCACCACGTGAGGATTTTGAAACAAAAATCCTTGCAAAAGATAAAGTCGATACGTTCACATCGGCACTTGACGAAAAGGACAAACAGATTTTGCAGATGCGAATGGACGGATGCACGCTTGAACAGATTGCAGCATTTTTCGGCTACAAAACACCGAGTGCAATTTATAAACGCATTCAAAAATTAGCAACAGCCTACGAACAATTTGTTACTATGCAGTACGGAGAATTTCTCGACACCCACTCAAAAAAGAAAAAATCTAAGAAAACTGAAAAAGCAGACAAAGACAGTCACGATTAATTTCGTGGCTGTTTTTTGATGCCCGAAAGGAGATGTTAAGAATTGAAAAAATAGCAAAAAACCGAATTGAAGAATCGTAAATGACCAAGGCATCGTTTTGAGAAAATCCATTGGATGAAACAGTGTTTTTTACGGTTCTTGAACCGAGAAAAAATTACAAAAATCAGCCGATATCCGGCAGAAAGGAGAAACTATGAAAACAGGATTAACAAAACGTCAGAAAGATACTGTTATCTGTTTCAACGAAGAAAGTGACATCATCGATGTCCGCACGCACAATACGGATTTACGAAACAGACTTTCAGAATTCAGCGAACAGTATCCCGACTGTTGCAAGCTGACGGACGATGACGAACACGGCGGATTGCTTTTTGAAATTCAGAAAGGCAGATTGAGTTTCAGACTCACCGCACCGTATTCGGAAGAACGCAGAAACAGTTTGAGTGAAAATGCGAAAAAACACGGCATAAATAGCGACTGAAACAAGCGGATAATCCCGAAGGGCGCACTTCTATACATATCCTTGCGGAATGTATATGTGCGTAGCTCCGCTAATGAAAAATCAAAGATTTTAAACAAGGGTTTTATGATTATGCAAAACCGAAACATCTGCACTCTTGATGAACTAAATGAAATTCTGAACCCGATTGATGAAACAAGAAAATCAATCAAGGCAAATGAAAAGAAAATCAAACGTCTGAAACAGCACATTTCAAAGATTGAAGATTATGAAAAATACAAACCGATTTATGATAAATACAAATCAATACGATTTGAAAAATTGAAGGCAAATTATTATTCAGAACACGAATCCGAAATCGAGAAATACAAAACTGCCGTTCGATATATGAAAACAAATCCCGAATGCAAACCGAGTGCAAAAGCAGAGATTAAATCTGAAATATCTGCATTAACGGAACATCAGAAATCATCAACCGCCAACCTATCCACCCACCAATCCGAACTCCGTGAGCTTGAAGAAATACGATACATAGTAACCCAAGCTATGGAGCATAAAGAAAACGAAAAGCCGTCTGTTCTCAAACGCCTTGAAGAAGCGAAGAAAC
>JAZNHM010000101.1:0-14427 GCA_045576955.1 Acutalibacteraceae bacterium
CGATGCAAGCGCCTACGGGGTCAACATTTTCGTCTGCGCTGTAAACGGCAATCTTGCTTCTTGAACCTGCTTCGCGTGAAACGGACTTGATTTCAACGGTGCCGTCGAAGATTTCGGGAACTTCGCTTTCAAGCAGACGTCTTACAAGACCGGGATGGGTTCTTGAAATGGTTGCCTTGGGACCCTTTGTTGCATCCCTGATGTCTGCAATGAAAACTTTAACAAGGTCGCCCTCGGAGAAACTGTCGGTAGGAAGCTGCTCGCTTCTGAGAAGTTTTTCGGTAAGCTTGCCGATTTCAACGAATGCATCAAGAGTAACAGGGTCAATCTTTGTGATTTTTGCGGTAACGATTTCCTGATTTTTGCTCTGGAATTCTTCCTTCATCTGACCGTGCTCAGCCTCTCTGATTGCCTGACGGAGAATGTGCTTACCTTTTTCTGCAGCAATACGGCTGACTTCCTTGGTTTCAAGCTCGATTTCGATGATGTCGCCGGCAAGAGCGTTCTTTTTGAATCTTTTTGCCTGATCAACTGTCATATCCTCATCGGGGTCAAGAATTTCGGTAACAACATTTTTGCGCACGAAAACTCTGATGCTTGCGTTTTCACGGTCGATTTCACAGAATACGATATCCTTATTATTATAATCTCTCTTTACTGCTGTTACGATTGCTCTCTGGATTCCTTCGAGCAGACCGTCTTCTGAAATTTTCTTTTCCTTGCTGAGGAGTCTGACTGCCTCAAAAAATTCGCTGTTATTCATTTTTTCAAATACTTCCTTTCAATTATATGTCAAAGTCATCGAGTTTTATATAGCTTGTTTCTTTCTTTTCAAAGCACATTGCGTTGCCGTCCTCAAGGCGGAGTGTGATGAGCTTACCGTCGAAATCCTCGAGAATGCCCGAGAATTCGCGGACACCTTCAACGGCTCTTATCATTTTGACCTTTATTTTTTCACCTTTGCAGGCTTCGAAGTGGGTTTCTCTTGTCAGGTCTCTTTCAAGACCGGGCGAGGACACCTCAAGGCAGTAGCTCTGTTCGATGGGGTCAGCCTCATCGAGAGGTTTGTCGATTGCACGGCTCATATTCTCGCAGTCGGTGATGCCGACGCCGCCGTCCTTATCGATTATTATGCGAAGAAACCAGTCTGTGCCTTCCTTGACAAAGCGGATATCCCAGATTTCAAGCCCGAGCTCTTTAGCGATAGGTTCTGCGATTTCCCACACAGCGGCTACGGTGTTGCCGCCTTTTCCTTTAGCCATAGGTCAATTCTCCTTTATATTTCTTTTTGTGAAATTTAATTTTTGCACAAACAAAAGAGCGGGTTGCCCCACTCTCTTGTTTCATAATCCTACTGTTGCTATTTTAACACATAATATTAAAAATATCAAGTATTTTTTAAAATTATATAATACTGATTGTTACCTTTTCTCCGTTTTCGCCGTCAACCGAGAGAATTTCACCCGAAAGACCGGTTCTTACGGCGTTTTCAATTATACTTGCCTGATCACCGGTAATACCGCCGAAAACGCTGCCTAAATTAAGACCGAAACGCACTATTCCGAGGGGGAATCTGACATTTGATGTTTTTCCGTTTCGCTCGGTTGTGATAAGAAGAGTGGTTGCTTTCTTGCCTGTAAAAATAGGTTCTTTATATGCCGATTCGGGAGATGGTTCATCTTCTTTAACAGGTTCTGCGTTAACTTCCGAAGGCTCAACACTCAGCAATTCATCAACGCTTACACCGAAAATTTTTGAGATTTCGGGCAATAATGAAATGTCGGGGCAGGATAAATTGTTTTCCCATTTTGAAACAGCCTGAGGTGACACGCCCAGTTTTGCGGCAAGGTCATCCTGAGTCATGCCCATTGCTTTTCTTCGTTCATAAATATTTTTTCCGAGATTCATATTTCGCTCTCCTTCAAATTGTGATTTTGACTGCAGCTGCCGATTTCATTTTGGCAAAATCATCCGGTTGAGTCAACAAACGAGAAGTTGAAACAACTAAACCTGTGGTTGTTTTCGTCGTATCAACCAACGGTTAACCTGTTAAATTATGCATTTCTGATTCCGAATTGAATAAGAAAGGGTATGCCAAGGCATACCCTTAAATTATTATCCGATTGCATTTACGATTTCGCCGATGATTGACCAAATCATTGTTCCTTTGAAAAATGAAATAACCTTATCAATGAAGGAAACTTCTTCAGCATCAAATTTGAGAGGCTCGCTGCCGTCGTCAATTTCGAATGCCTGTGAATGGCAAAGACCGCCTTCGCCAAGAAGCTCTGCACGGATATAAAGAAAATCTTCTGCGCCTTTAATTGTGTCGAGGTCGATTGTTACGGGTTCGGTACCGATTTCGGTTGTGAAAATAACGTTGCCGTTTGCAATCCACTGAAGGGTGGTGCTGTTCTTTGCGGTAACGGTAACCTTATGTCCGTCAACGCTGATGCTTGTGAACATGGGTTCGGGGATACCTTCGTTTGCAACGTCGATTTCCTCGTAAGGACCGATTTTATCGTTGGGACGGAGCTTCTTTGTGATGCTGAAGAATGCACCGTTCTGCATAGTTTCCTTGATGTTTTCAACGTTGTTTTCTTCCATCATAAAATACATAAACGATGTATCAACCGTGCCTGTGTGGTGAGCGTCGGTGTTACTGTAACCCATAACGTTCTTACCGTAGGGAAGGCAGTACATAAGAAGGTTATCCCAAAGAATTCTGTCGTAACCTGTTGTGCCGTTTCTCTCGTTGAGAGTTTCAATGCCGAGGCAGGAATCATACTTGAGGATAAGGTCGCCGAAGAATTTGATGTTTGCGGGGTCGTTTACAACATCGGGGTTTGAGTTGCTGTTGAGCCAGTCACCAGGATGGTCAATATGTGAAAGACCGCCGTTTTCATCGATGAATTTTATTGCACGCTCAAAGCCGTATTCGTTTTCAAAACCGAAGAAACCGCTTCCTGTGTTGCCTTCAAGCCAGAAGCCGTTAACGTGATTCTTTGTGAGAGAGAGGTTGTTGAACTCGTTTGCGCCAAGAACGGGAACCATCTTCTTGTTGCGGATTGTTCCGTCATAAAGGGGATATGTGCCTGCTTTGATCTGCTCATACTCTTCATCGGTGAGATGCTCATAAGGATTGTCTATGATATACTGATAAAGATAAAGAGGCTGGATCTCGGGTGCTTTGTTCCAGTCAACGCCGGTTATGCCGTGGTCGGAAATGGCAAGGAAATCGTAATTCTGATTATATGCTTCCTTGACCATAACGGGAAGAGTGTCGTCTGCATCGCTGTAAGTTGTGTGTGAATGGAGAGAGCCTTTGTATGCGCCCCATGCGTTGTCACCGTTCCAGACAACATCCTTATAAGGGTTAACGATTGTGTAATCCGAGCTTGCGAAAGCGCAGATTCCAAGCTGTGCAATAAGAAGCACGCTCAGGATAATGCTTAGAGTTTTTCTGAAAGTTTTCATTTTTGTGACCTCCTGTAAAGTATAAATCTATTTAACCAAATTTTAAAAGAAATGTCAATATTACATTATATATTTGATTTCGGCATCGGTCTGTATTTTGCTGTATATTCAGAAACATCTATGCGGATAACGCTGACAAATGCAACCATTTTATCTTCGAATTCGAAATCTTTTTCTGTTTGAGTTTTCATAAGGACGGAAAGAGCTTTTTTCTTTTCTTCAACGTCCTCAACGATTGTTGCGATGCCCTTGCCCATAATCGAAGAATAGGTTATTCCGTAACGGCAGGCAATGTCACCCTCGAACGGCTGAATACCGCATTCCGCTTCAAAGAACACCTTCGGATTTGCCTGTATAACATCGATTTTTCTACCTCTTTTTGCACCGTGAAGATAGACGGTCAGCTTGCCGTTTTCCATAACGTAGCCATAATTCATCGGCACAACATAAGGCTCGTCGCCGTCAACAAGACCGAGATGAAGCACTTTTGCGGTGTCAAGAATTCTGATTATTTCGTTGATGTCTGTTATCTCGCGCTCTCTGCGCGTCATTCCGTTTGGCATAATTATTGCTCCTTGTTTTATTTTTTATCGTATTAAAAGTGCTACCGTCTCAACGTGTCCCGTTCTCGGGAACATATCGACGGGGGTGGCTTTGACGGCAGTGTAGCCAAGCTCTTTGAAAAGTCCGCAATCCCTTGCGAGCGTTGCGGGGTCGCATGAAACATAGACGATTCTTTCGGGGTTGAAGTCTGCTGCCGATTTTACCATTTCGGGGCTGCATCCCTTTCTGGGAGGATCAAGAATGATAACATCGGGGCGGATTCCCTCTGCTTTAAGCGTTTCTGCTGCCTGCGCCGCATCGCCGCAGATGAAGCGTGCGTTGTTTATTCCGTTGATTTCAGCATTGATTTTTGCATCCTCAATTGCTTCAGGAACAATCTCAACACCTATGATTTTCTTGGCTTTATCCGCCATCGAAAGACCGATTGTACCTGCACCGCAATATAAGTCCATAACGGTCTCGTTGCCTGTCAGGTTCGCATATTCCGCTGCTTTTGCATAAAGCTTTTCAGCCTGATTGCGGTTTACCTGATAAAACGAAAGCGGAGATATTCTGAATTTTAATCCACAGAGAATATCGGTTATATAATCGCTTCCCCAAAGGGTACGGCACTTATCGCCGAGGATAACGTTTGTGTCCTTGGTATTTGAATTAACAATAATACTTTTTATATTGTTTTCTTTTGCAAGAAGATTTTCAACAAGCACATCTTCATTGGGAAGACGGTTGCCGTTAATGACTGCGCACACCATTATTTCTCCGCTTGAACTGCCTTTTCTGATATAAATGTGGCGGAGCAGGCCTCTGTGGTTTGTTTCATCATATACGCTGACGTTGTTTTTCTTCACATAATCCGAAAAAATGCTGAGGATTCCTTCGAATTCCGAGGGCTGAAGAAGACAGTCGGGGCAATGAATAACACGGTGGCTGTGAGGTGAATAGAAACCTGTTTTTATTTCGCCGTTATCGTATGCAACGGGGTACTGCGCTTTGTTGCGGTAACGTTTGTCGGTTTCTCCTCCGATTATCGGCTCGAATTCTGGGTCAACCCCTCCGATTCTTTTGAAGCATTCTTTTACGTGATTTGCTTTTATCTTTTTTTCGGCACTGTAAGTCATATGAGAAAAAACACAGCCGCCGCATTTGAGATAAACGGGGCATTCGGGTGTTATTCTGTCAGTTGACGGAGTGACTACGCTTTCCACTTTTGCGAATGCGTAGTTTTTCTTCACCTTGAGAATGTGAGCCGTGATTTCGTCATCGACGGCTGTTGCGGGCACGAAAATTGCCATTCCGTTGTGCTTACCGACTCCGCTTCCGTTTGAAGAGCACGATTCTATTTTAAGAGGTATTCTGTCATTTTTTTTAAGCTCCACGAAAAAAGCCTCCGAAAAGTCATATTAATATCAAAGTATATCATATATTATTTTGTTTTTCAACAAACCTGTATAATTGTTTTATGAAAAATTATACTTGATTTTTAGCGATGAAATATGGTAATATCTCAATATCTATGTTATTTGGAGGAAGAAAATTGAAAAAAATATTTTTGAAAACAGTTACGTTGTTTCTTGTTCTCATGGTTGCTTTTTCATCGGTTGCATCGGCTGTTGTTGCAACACCGACTGACCCGAATCCCGGTGAAGGTGTTACCCATGCCCTTGTGCTTTCGAGCGAGAGCCTGACTGTTTCGGTAGGAAGAAAAATACAGATGACCGCATCGGTAACAAACGTTTCAACCCAGCCCACAATAGTATGGGCATCATCGGATGCTTCGGTTGCGACTGTTGACCAGAAAGGTGTTGTAAAAGGCGTCAAGATAGGTGCCGCAACAATTACCGCAACGGCATATGTAGGCGGTAAAGCTCTTCGGGGAGAATATGTAATCAATGTTGTTGCAAAAAAGAATTTACTCAGGGATTTGCTTGAAGATCAGCAGATTCTGAGCTATCAGTACAGCTACATCGATGATTATTATTACACCAACGATAAAGAAGCTTGGCAGTATAACTTTGGTTTCGGAAAGATTTATGACATTGCTTCGCCCTATCTTCTGCTTGAATATGACTATATCAGAATTTTCTTTGTCTATGAGGATAAAGACTGGATGCTTCAGATGTGGAAGGGTCAGTACGGAATGATTTTCTATGGCGGTGAAATTGGCATTTATAACAGACCGCACGTTGACGACGGCCTGAGCGAATGGACATTTTTCAACTGCCCTGCCGAAGAGGATTGGCTTGATATGGAAATGACTCTCTGGCACGAAGAACTTGATGGCACATGGACCCGCGAATTTACAAGGGAATACGATAAGTATTGGTGGTGCACCGGTTTTAAAAACGGTCATCTCAGGGTTGAAGAACCTGCCGATGAGCTTCGCCTGACCGGCAGAATCACTTTCAAAGATGAAAAAATGGCAGGTATTGTTGCTGACGGTCTTAAGGAATGCGGATTCGGAATAAGCAAAAACAAGGATAAAATCGGTCTTGACCAATATTATTCCGAGGGCAGTGACATCTGGTTCTGCTGGCAGAATATCTCCGAGGCGGAAAGCACAATGGCAATCAAGGTTGTCGGCGGCGCACTTTCTGCAATGTATCTGATGCCTCTGTGGCCTTTGATATTGCCTTTTGTACAGATGTTTGCGCTTTTGGCAATATTTGTTTCGGTTATTCTTTAAAAATTTATGCCGTCGGATTTTGATGAATCCGGCGGTTTTTTGAGAGGTAAAAATGACTTCCGATGAAAAACTTCTGCTTGCTTCGGTTGAGGATAAAGCGAGGCAATGCAGCGAAAATTCGATGATTACCAACACCGCTTTTCTTGATATGCATGAGCGTTCCGTTGTTAAGGGAATGAAGAATCCGTATGCGGACACAAAAATGGTTTTTTATGGAGGATTCAGCGATGCCGAACGGAATATCGCCTTGTTTCTGCCCGAATATATAACCGATGACCCTATTGAGCATTTCGACAGTTATCCCGATGATGACCCGATTGCGGTTATAATAATCGAAAAGGATAAATTCTCACCCGCCCTCGGCCACAGAGATTATCTCGGTGCGCTTATGGGTCTCGGAATAAAGCGGGAAATGACGGGTGACATCATCGTGAGCGAAAGCGGATGCAGAATGGCTGTGCTTGCTAAGATTGCACCGTTTGTTGCCGAAAATCTCGGCAAAGCGGGCAGGGGTACGCTCAAAACAAAAATAATTCCTCCCTCGGAAGCAAGAGAGGGTACAAAGGCAACAGGAATTTCTGACAGCTTTACTGTATCTTCAATGCGGCTTGACAGCGTTGTGAAGAATGCTTTCCGACTTTCAAGGGGTGATGCTGCGGATGCGATTGAAAGCGGAGTTGTTTATATTAACGATGTTGAGTGCACGAAACCCGATAAAAAAATCGCCGAAGGCGATAAAATCGTCTTTAGGCGAAAGGGTAGGATAATAGTTAATGACTGCTCGGCTGTTTCGAAAAAAGGCAGGGTTATTGTTGAGATTACAAGGTTTCAATAAATCATAAATTGTATATAAAAGCAAGAAAAAGGTGCTGAGGAAGCACCTTTTTCTGCATGGGGTTGAATTGAGGAGGGGTATTGCGTAGTACCCTGCGGGTTGCGGCTCCCGCTTGGTACATTCAGATAATACCCTGAAAATATTAATTCCGTATGAATTGAGTTTTAACGTTTGTGGGATAATTTATTAACAGTAAATTTTATTTGTTTATTGCTTTTTTATACTCGTTAATCTTCTCTTCCTTAACGATGCCTTTGAGCAAGTTGAGGGAGAGAATTTCGTTTGCTTTCATATAGTCCGCAGTCATGAAATCGCCTGCAACAATATTGGCTTTTTTAACAAAATCAGGGTTTGCAGCGATATCGGCGATGATGCCGGGGAAATATTCGCGGGTGATTTCATCAAGGTCATCGGGCCATTTTGACCAGCCGATTTCCGTGCCGAGGTTTGGTGTCTGCTGAGTCTGGAACCAGAAGAATCCGTCGGTGTCGGTATTACGGAAATAATTCATGATTTCTTTTGCAAATTTTTCAGGCTTATAGCCGTGAATCTCGCCGCTCCACGGTCCCGCAACGGTGCAGTCGTTGCTGAAATCATATTCCTTGTTTTCGTTGATAATAATATATTTTTTGCCCGCTTTTCTTATGTCACCCATAGTGAGATTGCTGATATCACCGTATCCCGTGAGCGCATATTTTTCGGGGTTGAGATAATCTCTGATGAGCTTTGAAGTTTCGCCCGGATTACCCTTGTAGCTGAGCTTGAAAGGCCCGATTTGCTGGTTCATATATGTTATCATCTTGATAACGAAAAACTCGTTACTCTCATCAAAAATCTTTTTCATGCTTTCAAATGCGAGTTTTGCGGGCATGCCTTTCATAACTCCGTGGGCGACGAAAAGTCTGCCTTTACGGTCCGCCTTAAGTCTTATATCGAAATATCTTACGCCGTACTGATATTGCTCATAAAGTGAACCGTTCTGGCATTTTGCGAGCTTCAGCATACCCATTGTTGCCGAGTTGTGGGAGCCGGGCATTGCGATTTTTGTGATTTTTGCTTCGTCCTTAATATATGACATCCAATTCTTGTAGAACATCTTTTACACCACCTGGAAAATATAGAATTTGAGGTAATCTGTTTCGGGAACGTTCCAGAGTACGGGGTGGTCGCAAGCCTGCTGACGCGCTTCGATCTGCTTGAGCTGAACGCCTGCGTCAGCCGCTGCATCGTGAAGCATTTTAACAAAAAGCTCGTTTTTCATAAAGTGAGAGCAGGAGCAGGTTGCGAGGTATCCGCCTCTCGGAAGAAGCTTCATTGCTCTGTAATTTATTTCTTTATATCCTCTTTCCGCGCTGTGCACGGTTTTGCGGCTTTTAGTGAATGCGGGAGGGTCGAGAATGATGAAATCATAAGGCTTTCCGCCCTTTGATTCAAGCTCCGGAAGAAGGTCGAAAACATCTGCAGCAAGGAAATCCATTCTGCCGTCAAGACCGTTTCTTTCGGCGTTTGCCTTTGCCATTTCAACCGCTGTTTTTGAAACGTCAACGGCAGTTACGTGTTCTGCTCCGCCCATTGCGGCATTGAGTGCAAATGAACCCGTATGTGTAAAGCAGTCAAGCACTTTTTTGCCTTTTGCAATTTTTGAAACGGCAAGTCTGTTGTATTTCTGGTCAAGGAAAAATCCTGTTTTCTGACCGTTTTCAACATCAACAAGATATTTTATTCCGTTTTCGCAGATTTCCGTAACTGTGCTTTCGGGGTGGGGAATAGCTTCATACCAGCCTTTGTACTGTTCAAGCCCTTCAAGTTCACGGATTGCAACATCGTTTCTCTCAAAAAGACCGTTTATTTCTTCACCGCCGTCACGCAGAATTTTTACGAGCGACGTGTAAATCATATCTTTGATTTTATCCATACCGTAGGAGAGTACCTGAGTGACGATTATATCGGAAAAACGGTCAACTGTAAGCCCGGGAAGTCCGTCGGCTTCGCCGAAAACAAGGCGGCAGCACGAAAAGTCGTCGCCCATAACGGTTTTTCTGTAATCTATTGCATATTTCAGCCTTCTTTCCCAGAATGCGGGGGAGAAGGCTTCGTTTGCATTTGAGGAAAGAACACGCACTCTTATTTTACTATTGAGGCTTAAAAATCCCGTGCCGAGATATGAGCCTTTGGATGAAAGTACATCAACAAGGCAGCCGTTGGGCGTATCTCCGAAGGTTTGTGTTATTTCTGCGTCATAGACCCAGGGATGGCCTTTTTTCAGTGCGGCTTCGGCTTTTTTTGTTACGGTTAAAATCGGAAAGTTTCGTTTGTTTTTCATAAGATTATCACTTTCGCATTTAATTTTACAATATTTTTTATTTTACCATATTTCGGAATGTATTGTCAACGATTCACTTGCGTTAGATAAAACTAACCGCAAAAAAGAATATTTATACAAAAATAACAGAAAAAAATTTCTTAAATCGTGCAAAAAACACCGATAAAAAAGTAGCTTTTTTTATATTTATATGTTATAATGCTTTAGAATGCAGAATTGCGGACGTTTGTGTCTGCTGCTCTGTGATATTCAATTGTTTAAAATTTCATTCAGGAGGAATGACTTAGATGGTTAAAAAAATCAGCAACCTGCCTTTCACAGGCACTCCCGAACAGGAAGCACAGCTCAAGGCTATCATCACAGAATGCAAGGATGACAAGAGCATGCTTATGCACGTTATGCAGGAAGCACAGAACATTTACGGCTATCTGCCCATCGAGGTTCAGACCATGATTGCAGACGGCATGAACGTTCCCCTTCAGAAGGTTTACGGCGTTGCAAGCTTCTATGCTCTGTTCTCACTCACTCCCAAGGGCAAGTACAATGTTTCCGTTTGCCTCGGCACAGCTTGCTACGTTAAGGGTTCACAGGAAATTCTCGACAAAATCTGCGAAGTTCTCGGCGTTGCACCCGGAGAATGTACAGATGACCTCAAGTTCTCGGTTGAGGCTTGCCGCTGCATCGGTGCTTGCGGTCTTGCTCCCGTTTTCACAATCAACGAGGACGTTTACGGCAGAGTTACTCCCGACGAAATCCCCGACATTCTCGCAAAGTACAACTAAATCTTAACCCCGTAACGGAAATGAGGGATTGATAATGACTATCAACACTATAAAAGATTTGCTCGGCGCAGAGGTTCTTTGCGGCAACGAACATCTTGATAACGATGTTCATTCAGCCTGCGGAAGCGATATGATGAGTGACGTTCTCGCATATGTCAAGAATCAGGCGGTGCTTTTGACGGGGCTTGTCAACGCTCAGGTTATCCGTACCGCAGAGATGATGGATATGATGTGTGTTGTTTTTGTGCGCTCAAAGCGTCCTTCGCCCGAAATGATAGAGCTTGCAAACGAATGCGGCATCGCAGTGCTGACCACTCCGATGCGTATGTATGACGCTTGCGGAATTCTCTATTCGAACGGGCTGAGAGGAAACGGTGAATCTGATGGCTGAACCCTTGGTATTCCGATTCGAGGTTGACGGTGACAATTTTACCTCTGCGGGTCAGGCTTCGGTGCAGGTCAAAAAGAATCTGCGTCAGCTCGGCATTGACCCCGAAACAATCCGCCGCGTTTCAATCGCTATGTATGAAGGTGAAATCAATATGGTGATTCACGCAAAAGGCGGCGAGGCATCCGTTATCGTCAGCGACGAATGTATAGAAATAATCCTGGCAGACAAAGGTCCCGGTATCGCCAACATCGAGCAGGCTATGCAAGAAGGCTTCTCAACAGCCCCCGATAATATCCGTTCGCTCGGCTTCGGTGCCGGTATGGGTCTGCCAAACATGAAAAGATATACCGATGAAATGCAGATTGATTCGGTTGTAGGCGAAGGAACTACCATCACAATGAAGGTGAATTACTGAGCCTGACGAATCGGGAAGGAGTGTATTTTTATGAATACATACATTCATTCGGTTGCTCTTGACCCGAGCAAATGCACAGGCTGCACAACTTGCATGAAGCATTGCCCCACAGAGGCAATCAGAATCCGCAACGGCTGTGCCGTGATTGATTCTGAGCGTTGCATCGACTGCGGCGAGTGCATACGCAACTGTCCAAATAACGCCAAAAAGAGTATTTGCAACTCTTTTGACGAAATCAAAAAATACAAATTCAAAATCGCATTGCCTGCACCTGCACTTTTTGCGCAATTTGATAATCTTGATAACATAGGTTATGTGCTTCAGGGGCTGCTTGATATCGGATTTGACGATGTGTTTGAGGTTTCAAAGGGTGCTGAGCTTGTTTCGGCATATACCCGCCTCTATCTTCAGACCGAAGGTATCAAAAAGCCCGTTATCAGCACAGCTTGTCCTGTTGTAGCAAGACTTATTGTTCTTCGTTTCCCGTTCCTTAAAGACAATCTTATTCCGCTCCTGCCTCCGATGGAGGTTGCCGCAAGGCTTGCGAGAGAAAGAGCAATGAAGGAGCATCCGGAGCTTAAAAGAGAAGATATCGGAGTTTGTTTTATTTCTCCGTGTCCCGCAAAAATGAGCTACGCAAGGAACGGCTTCGGAAGCTACAAGAGCGAGGTTGATATGGTAATTTCAATGAGTGAAATTTACCTTCAGCTTATCAACGTTATGAAGCGCGAGAAGCTTTGCGAAGCTACAAGTCAGGCAGGAAGAATCGGTTTGAGCTGGGCAATATGCGGCGGCGAAGGTTCCGCACTTTTCAATGACAAAATTCTTGCCGCGGACGGAATCAACAATGTTATCTCCGTTCTCGACCAGATAGAAGACGGCAACATCCCCCCGATTGATTTCGTTGAACTCAATGCCTGCCCGAGCGGATGCGTGGGCGGCGTTCTGACGATCGAAAATCCCTATGTTGCCAAAAACAGACTTCATACTCTGAGGCGGTATATGCCAGTTTCCCTCAACAACCACAATGAGGACGAGGGCTATATTCCCCAGGAATGCTTCTTTGCAGACCTGCCGAATTATAATCCGCTCAACAGACTGAGTGATAACATAGGCGAATCCATGAGACTTATGTCAAAGATTCAGGCAGTGCGTAAGGAGCTTCCCGGTATCGACTGCGGTTCGTGCGGCGCTCCGAGCTGCCGTGCCTTTGCGGAAGATATCGTTATGGGAAATGCAGACAGAAACGATTGCATAATAGCCTATAAGGAGCTTCTCAAAAAGTATATCGAAGAATACAGCGGAGGTGAGTCGGTTGACGGTAAATGAGCTTGCGGCAATGCCCGGATTCAAAGCTGTTTCGATTCCCGACGGTGACCGTGAAATAACCAACGTTTATATCGGCGATCTGCTCAGCTGGGTTATGGGCAGAGCAAAGGCAGACGGTGCGTGGATAACGATTATGTCCAACATCAACATTGTTGCCGTTGCATCCCTTGCCGATGTTGCGTGCATAATCCTTGCTGAGGGCGTGACTCTTGATGCTGCCGTGACTGAAACGGCAAATGCAAAGGGTGTCAACATTCTCACATCGGATTTGCCTGCCTACGAAACGGCGATGCTTCTTAAGATATGAAGAAGTATTATTATGATTTGCACATTCACTCCTGCCTGTCGCCCTGCGGCGACGACGATATGACTCCGAATAACATTGCAGGTATGGGCGTGGTTGCAAAGCTTGATATCATGGCTTTGACAGACCATAACACCTGCCTGAACTGCCCCGCTTTTTTCAAAACGGCGCAGGCAAACGGAATCGTACCCGTTGCAGGTATGGAGCTGACGACTGCGGAGGATATTCACCTTGTCTGCCTTTTTGAGCAGCTTGAGGATGCTCTGAAATTCAGCGAGGCAGTCAATCTCCGCAGAATACCTTTTAAAAACCGAGTTGATATTTTCGGTCAGCAGATGATAATGGACGAAAATGACGAGGTTATCGGAGTTGACGATTATCTGCTTTCAAACGCAACGCAGATAACGGTTGACGAAGCGCCTGCTCTTGTTGAAGCGTTCGGCGGAATATGCTATCCTGCTCACATCGACAGAGAAGCAAACGGAATCGTTGCCACCCTCGGTGTGTTTCCCCAAATGCCGTATTTTCCGTGCGCGGAGCTTCACGATTCCGACAAAAAGGATGAATATATTTCAAAATTCCCCGTTCTTGCGGATAAACCCATTGTTGTTTCTTCCGATGCCCACTATCTGTGGGATATAAGCGGCAGGCTCAACTGCTTTGAGCTTGATGTTGATGAAGAAACTCCCGAAAATATCCGCAAAAAGCTTTTCGAAAGGCTGAGAAACATATGAAAGAATTATCACTGAACATTCTTGACATTGCAAAAAATTCCGTCAAGGCGAAAGCAGAGAATATTCTTATAAAGCTCGACGAAACAGACGAAACCTTAACATTAATAATTAAGGATGACGGCTGCGGAATGAGCGAAGAAACGGTTCAGAATGTTATGAATCCGTTTTACACAACAAGAACAACAAGAAAGGTCGGTCTCGGAATTCCGCTTCTCAAGCTTGCGGCGGAGCAGACGGGCGGAAGCATAGAAATATCTTCCTGCTGCGGGACGGACAGTCACGGAACAACGGTTACGGCGGTTTTCTTCAAAAACCATCTTGACTTCACACCGCTCGGAGATGTTATCTCAACCGTAACGGTGCTGATTCAGGGTTCGCCCGATATCGATTGGAAGTTTGTTCACGTTATCGGCAACGAAAGCGTTGAGCTGGACACAAAAGAACTCAGAGAAGTTCTCGGCGATGTTCCGCTTGACAGCTACGAGGTTATAAAATGGATTGAGGATTTTCTTAAAGAATCCTACGAGTCTGTTTCATAATACAATAAATAATTAAAGAGAGGATAGATGTTATGAAATCATTGGCTGAGC
>JAZNHM010000102.1:0-46029 GCA_045576955.1 Acutalibacteraceae bacterium
ATACGATATATCCGAGTCTGTCGCAATGATAAAGGAATCTGGGTTCAAAAACCTTCTGATGAAGTCTTGCACCGTTGAAACCGACTGCCATTGAAAGTCTGATATCGTTTTCAAGATCTGCTTCAGTCGGTGCGGTGTAAATGCCTTCGGGATAAAATCCCTGGTCAAGAACAAGTCTTTGGAAAACAGACTTGCCATTGATGAGGAATTTATAATCGTCAAGCTTTACGTTGCGGAGTCCGAAATATGATTTGATTTCGTCATCACCGAAAGTGAGAGTGAGGTCATAAAGTCTGCCGCAACCGACTTCCCAAAGATGGATTTCGGAAAGGTCGATTTCACCTGCAACGGTTGAAGATGCGGTCTTTTCAAAGCTTCCCATTGGCTTGCCGCCGAAGGATGCTTCTGCAACAAATTCACCTTCACCTTCAACAACAGCGGTAACGGCGAGAGTGCCGTTAAGATAATCGGGGAAAAGCTTGAAACTTTTTATATAAGCCTTGGGAACAAATTCAAGCCACACAGTCTGCCAGATGCCGGTCGTTCTTGTGTAGTCACAGCCGCGTGATTTCAGTTCTTCGCACTGCTTTCCTCTGGGAACAAGATTGTTTCTTACATCGTCAACAGCATTAACGATAACCGTGTTTTCACCTTCAATGAGGAAATCTGTGATGTCAAGTGTGAATGAACAGTATCCGCCGATGTGATTGCCTGCAAGCTTGCCGTTGATATAAACTTTTGTTTCATAGTCAACTGCACCGAAATGAAGAAGAACTCTGCCTTCGAGCTGAGCGGCGGTTATATCAAAGTTTCTTCTGTACCATACAGCAGGAATGAAGTCTGTATATTCAATGCCCGAAAGCTTGCTTTCGGGGCAGAAAGGAACGATGATTTTCTTTTCCCATTCAGCTTTGCCAAGAATACCTGCGGCATATTTGCTGTTGCCGAAGTCGAATTCAAAATCCCATTCGCCGTTAAGGTTGAGCCAATTTGCACGTTCCGATTGCGGATTGGGATGCTCGGGTCTGGGTATGTTAATCATAATTAATTACTCCTTATTCGTTAAAGAATTTATTTTCAATCATAGCCGCAAGGCAATGATATACTGGCAATGTCAGTTCCTGAACCTTGAATGTTTCGGTTTCGGGAAGCTTTATGCATACATCGGAGAATCTTGAAAGAGCGCTTTCTTTTTCTCCTGTTATTGATATAACCTTCATATCTGCCGCAAGCGCCGTTTCGGCGGCATAGACGATGTTTTCGGAATTGCCCGATGTACTCAGGCAAAGAAGAACATCGCCTCTCTTTGCATATGCATAAACCTGTTGTGCAAAAATGAGCGACGGTACGGCATCGTTTGAAAATGCGGTTATAAGAGCCGAATGAGTGCAAAGCGATATTACGGGCAGACCTTTCTGAAGATTATCGGCAATGAATCCGTCACCGAATTTTTCTTTTTCGCTATCGGAAAGCGGTCTTTTTTTCAGAAAGCCTTTAAGCAGTTCTCCTGCAAAATGGTCACAGTCGGCGGCTGAACCTCCGTTGCCGCAACAGAGGATTTTTCCTCCGTTCTCAAAGCAATCCGACATAATCTCAAATGATTTGAATATATCTTCTCTGCAGGTGTTAAGGGAAGGGTGTCTTTCAAAAAGCTCGCTAAAGATTTTATCTGTCATTTTTTTGCCTCCGCAAAATCCTTTGCAACTCCGATAGCGGCAAAATCTCCGATTTCGTCACCAAGCATTGCAGGAATTATTGTACAGCATTCTGCTGAAATTGCAAGAGCCTCTTTCTTTATTGTTTCGTTCATTGCATCGGCAAGAAGATAACCTGAACGCTGATAAATGCTTCCGATAACGATTCTTTCGGGATTAAGAATATCGATAAGAATGGAAATTCCGAGTCCGAGTTTTTCTCCGCATCTGCGATAGATTGCATTTGCGAGCTTATCGCCTGCAACCGCCGCCTCGGCAATCGTTTTTGCTGTTACGTTGTCACGGGGGATTGTAGTCACTCCATTATAAATCGAGAGCATTTTCTTGCCCATCACGGCAATACCTGCACCGCTGCAGAATCCTTCAAACGAACCTGCTTTTCCGTATGCTGCGGGGCCGTCGGCATCAAGCCTTATGTGACCAACTTCACCCGCAGTGCCGCAAGTGCCCGAATAGAGCTTTCCGTTGAGGATAAGACCCGCACCCATTCCCGTGCCGAAAGTGAGGAAAATCATATTCTTTGTGCCTTTACCTGCGCCGAACTGCCATTCCGCAAGAGCACACGCATCCGCATCGTTTCTGACTTTACAGGGAATTGAAAGTGCCTCAGTTATCATATCTGCAAGCGGAACATTATCCCAGTCCGAAAGATTGGGAGGGGACATAATGATACCCTTGTCGCTGTCAAGCGGCCCCCCGCAGCTTACGCCGCACGCAAGCACGTCGGAAGCGTCAATTCCGTTTCTGTCAAGGATTTCACGCGCAGAGGAAATAAGCTGAGCGATTATTTCTTTATATCCTCTTTCGGATTTGGTGTCAAACCTGATTTTATCCTTTATGCTCACCGTGGTTTTTTCGCTGAGAATAACGGCGCATTTTGTGCCGCCGATATCCATTCCGAGGTAATATTTCACAGCAATCACCGCCTGCTTTTGTTTGTGTTCATAATACAACAAAACTGATATTTAGTCAATAATTACCCATAATAAACCGGGAGGGGTGATTTTGTGTCGGTAACTCTGATAAGAGCAACAGTTCTTTACCTAATCATAATTTTTCTTATGCGGCTTATGGGTAAAAGGCAGATTGGTGAGCTTCAGCCGTCCGAGCTTGTTATAACGATTCTTCTTTCTGAAATTGCATCAATTCCGATGCAGGATAACCGAGTACCGATTCTCCATTCGGTTGTTGCCTTGTTAGCGCTTGTTGCTTATGAAATTTTTTCTTCTGCGCTTAGTCTTAAAAGCAACCGTTTGCGTGCGCTGATTCAAGGGCATCCCGTAATCGTTATCCGTGACGGTGAAATAGATATGAAGGCACTCGGAAAGCTGAGAATGACGGTTAATGACCTGATATCGTTGCTTCGTCAGAAAGATGTGTTTGATATTTCTCAGGTGTCATATGCTGTTTTTGAGACTAACGGAAAAATCAGTGTTTTGCTTAAACCGGAAAACCGCAATTCATCTGTAAAAGATCTGGGGTTATTCCCTGAGGACAGCGGAATGCCGTTTGCAGTTGTTTGCGATGGAAAACTCATTGAAGAAACGCTTGCTGAATCGGGTTTTGAAACAGATAAAATAAATAAACTTATTCTTTCAAGCAGAGTGCCGATTGAAAAAATAATGATTCTTACCGTTGATAAAAACGGAATATCATATATTGCTGAAAAGGAAAGTGAAAAATGAGAAGGGTAGTTGCGGCGATTTTGTTGCTGAGCACGGCGGTGGCGGTTTCCGGTTGGGCGGGGCAAATTTTTAAAACAGAAATGAACCGGCTTTTATCCTCACTTAATTCACTTGTTGACACGGCACAAACGGGCTCAGAAGATGAACTTGCAAAAAAAACAGACGAAGTTCTTATTCAATGGGAAAATTCATCGAAAATTTTGCATTCGCTTGTTATGCATGAAGGTATGGACAATGTTGAAGAGAATATAACTGCGCTTCCGCTGATTCTTGAACATTCAGACCGTGATGAATTCAAAAGCAAGTGCATTGAGGCAATTAATCAGATTGAAAACCTGCTTAATGCGGAAAAACTCAGTTTTGAAAATATTTTGTGAATTTATGCAATTATGTACAAATTGTAAAATCGGAGAATTCGTTTACGGAAATATTGAAAAATCCTCAGGAAAGTGGTAAAATTATATCAAGCAAAATAAGCTTGAACAAACGGGTAAAAGGAGGTATGCTTTATGGAGTTTTCTATGTTGATTTTTTGGGTTGTGATGCTTGTTGTTCTGCTTGTTGTTGAAGCGGTAACGGCGCAGATGGTAACAATCTGGTTTGCTGCGGGTGCGGCGGCTGCCATCGCCGCGGAACTTTTAGGTGCGCAGGTGTGGCTGCAGTGGATTGTGTTTGTTGTGGTTTCTGCGATTGCGCTGGTTGCCACACGTCCTCTTGTGCGAAAACTTACAAAAACGAGGGTTCAGCCAACCAATGTTGACCGATGTATAGGGCAGACCGCCATTGTTGTTGAAGATATCGACAATATTGCTGGCAAGGGTCAGGTACACGTCAACGGCATTGTTTGGACTGCGCGTTCATCGGATGGTACAACATTCAAAAAGGATGACAGAGTTACCGTTGAAAAAATCGACGGAGTAAAGCTCATAGTCAAGGCACAATAAATAATATTGAATTCAGGAGGATTTATTATGGAATTTATTATTCTCACTATTCTCGCACTTGTCATCATAGCGGTTGTTATTTTTAATATCAAAATTGTTCCCCAGTCAAAGGCATATGTTATTGAAAGACTCGGAACATACAGTGCAACCTGGCAGACGGGTCTTCACGTGAAAATTCCGTTTATTGAAAGAATTGCAAAGCAGGTTTCGCTTAAGGAACAGGTTGTTGACTTCCCGCCTCAGCCCGTTATCACAAAAGATAACGTAACAATGCAGATTGATACCATAGTGTTCTTTCAGATAACTGACCCCAAGCTTTTTGCTTACGGCGTTGAAAGACCTCTTACAGCTATTGAAAATCTGACTGCAACAACTCTCAGAAACATTATCGGTGAAATGGAGCTTGACCATACTCTTACCTCGAGAGATGTTATCAATGCTAAAATCAGAGGTATTCTTGATGAGGCGACTGACCCATGGGGCATCAAGGTCAACAGAGTTGAACTTAAGAATATTCTTCCTCCCAAGGAAATTCAGGATGCGATGGAAAAGCAGATGAAGGCAGAGCGTCAGCGACGTGAAGCTATCCTTACCGCAGAAGGCGAAAAGGCAAGTAAGATTCTTGTTGCAGAAGGTCAGAAGGAAAGCAAGATTCTTGCCGCTGAAGCAGAAAAGCAGAGTGCTATCCTTGCAGCAGAGGCTATCAAGGAAGCGAAAATCCGTGAAGCTGAAGGTGAAGCGGAAGCAATTCTCAAGGTTGAACAGGCGAGAGCACAGGCAATCAGCCTTATCAATGAAGCTGCACCCGGCCAGGGTTATCTCACAATCAAGAGCCTTGAAGCTTTTGAAACTGCCGCAGACGGTCAGGCAACAAAGCTCATTATTCCCAGTGATTTGCAAGGTTTGGCAGGACTTGCCGCAAGCGCAAAGGAAATTCTTTCAGATAAATAAAATTCAAAGCGGAGTGCCTAATCACTCCGCTTTTACTGTTTTTAAAAGTTTATTATTCGTATTTTGCTCTTTCGCCGCCGATGTATTTGGGCCTTGTTTTTGCGGCAGAAAGCTTTGCTTCTCCGATGGTATTGCTTTCAAGTCGGAGAGGAACAGCAACTCTTTTGAGGTGCATTCCGATAAGAGTTGTACCAATGTCGATACCCGCATCGGCCTTGATTTCCTCAACTGCAACGGGATTTTTCATCGTCTGCCACGCTGCTGTTGCGAATGAGCCGCCTGCACGTGGATGGGGGATTACGCAGACCTGCTCGAGACCGAGTGCGTCTGCTTTTTCTTTTTCAATAATAATTGCTCTGTTGAGATGTTCACAGCACTGTGCGGCAAGGAAGATTCCTTTTTCAGCGAACACGCTGTTGAGTCCGTCGAAAATCTCTTTTGCAACGTCAAGTGTGCCGCTTGTGCCGATTTTTTCACCGATAACCTCGCTTGTTGAGCATCCTATAACTGCAACATCTCCGCTTTTGAGTTCTGCCTTTTCAACAAGTTCTGCTGCCGCTGATGCAGATTGAATGTAAATGTTGTTCATATCAATTTATCCTTTTTTGAAAAATTTCGAAAGAGTTTTACTTTTGTCGATTGCAACTGATATTGCAAGTGCCGCAACGATGCCGACGATTCCTTGCATGACATTTGAGAAAACGCTGCCCGCCGCCGCAAGCCCGTAGCCGAGAATGAGTGCTTCATATCCGAAATATCCGAGCACCATTATTGCTTCCGCAGTAAATCCTGCGCAAAGTTTTGAAAAGAAATTCTTTTTGCCGCGGAATGCCTTGAAAACAAAGTAAACCGAAAAAGCCATAAGTGCTTTGATTATGAATGTTGCGGGTACATACTGGACATATCCCGAAAGAATATCCGCAAGTGCTGAGCCGAGACCTGCGGCAAGCGCTCCGTAAATAGGGGACAGTAAAAGTCCTGACAAAATAACAAAGCAGTCGCCGAGATTAAAATAGCCGTTAGTTGCGGGTGACGGTATTTTGACTATGAATGTTGCAACGCATATTATTGCCGTAAAAAGTGCTGACGATGCAAGCGATTGAATTTTTTTGAGTTTCATTGGATTTACCTCTCTCAAAAGGTTGAATAAACATATATTAAAGTATAATCCAAACAAGAATGTTTTTCAAGATGTATACTGTTGTGTTTTTTAACAATATTTTGTCTTGAAAAAGAGATTGGTATGTGATATAAAATATATTGTAATGTTTATCTATGGGAGGTAAAAATGAATATTCCGTCATATCACAAAGATTTAGGCAGCCTTCACATCGGCTGTGAAAAACCCAGAGCATATTATATTCCTTACCACAGCGAAGAAGCCGCACTTGCAGGTAACCGAGAGGAATCTGAGCTTTTCTTCTCGCTTTGCGGCGAATGGAATTTTAAATTCTACAACACATTTGAGGACATCGACGATGATTTTCTCAAAGAAAAATTCACGGAAACAATATCCGTTCCCTGCTGTTGGCAGACCGTTCTCGGAAAAGGCTACGACGTTCCTCTTTACAGTAATCTTTTCTATCCTTTCCCTCTTGATCCGCCCCACGTTCCCGATGAAAACCCTGCAGGTCATTACAACAGAAAAATCAATATTTCAAAGAAAAACGATAAGCGTTATTTTATCAATTTTGAAGGCGTTTCGTCATGCTTCTATCTTTTTGTCAACGGTGAATTTGCAGCTTACAGCCAGGTAAGCCATAACACCACCGAAGTTGATATCACTGATAAGCTTGCAGACGGTGAAAACACAATTGACGTTGTTGTTGTCAAATGGTGCGATGGCAGTTATCTTGAGGATCAGGATATGTTCCGTCTTTCGGGTATTTTCAGAGAGGTTTATATTCTTGAAAGACCCGAAAATTGTGCTATGGATATGTGGATTACATCAGAACTTTCCGATGATATGCAGACGGGCGATATTTATATGAAGGAATTTTCGTGGGTCGGCGATGAGGCTGAAACATATGTCAAGGTTATTTCACCCGACGGAAATATTGTTTTTGAAGGTTCAGAACTTGATGTCACAATCGAAAATCCTGTTCTTTGGAACAGTGAAAACCCACAGCTTTACACAGTTCTTGTTTCCTGCAACGGCGAATTTATTCCTTTTAAGACAGGTTTCAAGAAAATTGAATTCAGAGGCAATGTTGCTTATGTCAACAATCAGCCGATAAAGCTTTACGGCGTTAACCGTCACGATTCCAACCCCGAAACCGGTTATTACTGCGATATGGACCATATGATTCGTGATATCCATATCATTAAGCAGGGCAACTGCAATACAGTGCGTACATCGCACTATCCCAATGACCCGAGATTCCTCGAGCTTTGCGACGAATATGGTCTTATGGTTGTTGACGAAGCGGATATCGAGACCCACGGCATGGGATTTGAATACCGTGATACCTGGGATTGGATGCGCTGGTCAAAGCTCTCGATTGACGATGAATGGGAGCCTGCTTATGTTGACAGAGCGGAGCGTCTTTTTGAACGCGATAAAAACCATGCCTGCGTTATTATGTGGTCGCTCGGTAATGAATCCGGATGCGGTAAAAACCACAGAGCGATGGGCAGATACATAAAAGACCGTGACCCCGATGCGATTATCCATTATGAAAACGCACATCTTGAATTCAAAGCAGTTCCCGTCGGTGAAAACTACAGCGATATTTCCGATGTTGAAAGCAGAATGTATGCTCCTCTTGAATATACAGCCGAATATGCAGAAAACAAGAATTCCAAGAAGCCTTTCTATTTCTGTGAATTCTGTTGCTCAATGTCAACAGGTAACATTCACGCACATTGCGATGTTTTCAGAAAATATCCTGCGGTCTGGGGCGGATGCTTCTGGGAACTTACCGACCACGCTGTTGC
This sequence comes from Acutalibacteraceae bacterium, assembly GCA_045576955.1. Taxonomy (GTDB): domain Bacteria; phylum Bacillota; class Clostridia; order Oscillospirales; family Acutalibacteraceae; genus CAG-177. The sequence continues at coordinate 8,233 of JAZNHM010000102.1, forward strand.
AGTCAACGACGGCAAGGGCTTCCGTTACGGCGGTGACTTCGGCGATTATCCTCACAACAGCGTTTGCTGTATTGACGGCGTCGTTTTCCCTGACAGAAAGCTCAGACCCGGTTTTGTTGATATGAAAAAAGGCTACGAGCCTTTTGAGGGCGAATATTCCGACGGCAAAGTCAGTATCTTCAACCGCAGATTCTTCGAAACGCTCGGCGACCTTTATATCAATTGGAAGCTTGAAGTTAACGGCAAAGCAGTTATGAGCGGCAGAATTGACGATACCGATATCACTCCTCAGAGTGCAAAGGAATTTAAGCTCTTTGATAACGCTCCCGTAAGCGATTGCTGTTATCTTACTCTCACATTCCACGAAAAGAACGACCGCAAGTGGGTCGGCGCAGATTATGAAGTCGGTTTCCTTCAGTTTGATTTATCTGTTGAAGTCAAGAAAGAAAAGGCAACACTTGTTGCACCTTCATTTGAGGATGGCAGAAGATTTGTTGAAATCAACTGCGGAAACACCGTTTATACATTCGACAAACCCTACGGCAGAATTTCATCCGTTGTTTATAACGGAAAAGAAATGCTTGCTCAGCCCGTACAGATTGAAATCTGGAAGTCGCACGGTTATAATCAGCTTGGCGATGCCGAGGACAGACGTTCTGCGGCAATGCAGGCGGCGGTGCAGAAAACTTATTCCGCAACCGTTACAGCTGAAGCAGACTGCGTAAAAATCACTTGTCCTGTTTCAATCAGCGGACCTGCGGTTGTACCCATTCTGAATGGCGAAATGACCTATAAGTTCTATTCTGACGGCAGAGCAGAAATCGGTTTCGGTGGTGAATTCAGACAGCTTCTTGCCGATATGAATATGCGTCTGCCGAGATTCGGATTCCGCTTTGCGCTCAAGGGCGGATATGAGAATATGGAATATTTCGGCAAGGGCCCCGAAGAAACCTACGCAGATCGCCATCTCGGATGCCGCTACGGTAAATTCGAAACAACAGTTACAGAGAATTTTGTTCCTTACATCAGACCGATTGAAAATGGTTCTCACTTCGGCACAAAATACGGTGTTGTTAAGAACGATGACGGTGCAGGTATGATTTTTGCACCCGTGAGCGAAAAAGCATTCCAGTTCAATGCATCGCATTTCACACCGATTATGCTTGAAGAAACAATGCATAACGATGAGCTTGTACCTCTTGAAGATACAATAGTCTATACCGACTATAAGTTTGATGTGAGAAGCGGACACGGCATTTATGACGAGCTTGAACCCGAACGCAAGTGGGGATTTGAACCGTTTGAATTTTCGGTTGCAATCAAGCCTTTTGACGGTGAAATCAATCCGTTTGAGTTTATCTGAACATAAAAAATCGGGAGCTGATTTTTTCAGCTCCCTTTTTGCATCAATTTCTGTTTTTTCTCTCGAGAAATTCTTCGTAAAGCTTCTGCTTCATTTCATCGGTGTATTCATAACTCCAGAGATTATAAATTCCGTTGAAGTCCTCAAAGGTTTCATCGGGGTATATTTTTGTCTGACCCAAAACATAGGGCAGGGGAATTTCAACTGTACCGTTTGATGCAATATGATATTCCTTTGAAATGTCAATCGCAACACGGTTTGATTCTTGGCGGGGCAACTCTTCGTCAAATTTAATCTGTGTTATCGCAAAAAGTGCACACTTTGCGTCGGCGAGGCGGTAGAATTCGGGTGATGTACCTGAATGACCGTGATGTGATACCTGAACAACATCACACTTAAGAAAATCTCCGAATCTCGGAACAATAACTTTATCGCTTTCAGCCGAAGAATCACCGGGGAAAAGAACTTTGCTGCCCTCTGCCGTCATCATCAGCGATGTTGACGAATTGTTGAAGTCTGCAATTGAATTCGGATAAACATCCTCGTGTGTGCAGAGAACATCAAATTCAAGATTGCGTACGCAGAAATGCTGACCTGCGTGGAGCGTGATGACTTTTATATCGCGGAGTTCCTTGATTTTGTTTTCAAATTTAGTGATGCACGATTTACAGCATTCATCCCAGTTTCCGCTGTCTCTGTGAGTAATGGGCGGGAAATTATAATATATTGCTTCAATGTCAACCTCGTCACGGTGGAAATCAAGAATATCCATAAACTTGCAGATATGGTCATCGTGTCCGTGTGAGAAGAACCATCCGGCAACAACAGGCTTTTTGCCGCCGTTTTGCTTTGTTAAAAACTCAACGATTCTTTTGTCGTCATTAACAGAATACATATGTGGTGTATCAATAACAAAAAAGCTTCCGTCCTTGCATCTGATTATGTAGCACATTCCGCAGTCAATCAGAGCGTGGTCAACCTCGAATTGCCAGAGGGTGGTTTTTGCCGTATCCGCACAGATTTCGGGCTTTGTGTTATACGGCGTGAGATTGGGGTCTGCAACAATTCTCAGCTTTTTTTCGTGTTCGCAGTAATAAACGTGCGCCGTAACATCAGAACGGTAAGTTCTGAAATAGTTATCTTTTATATTGTTTTCGGCAAAAAGAGTGAATCCTGAATTTTCGAGCAGGTTGCATTGAAGTTCATATTCTTCTTTTGTACTGTTCGCAAAGACAATCAGTTCTCTGCCGTTGCCGCTGTCATATCTGCCGGATGTTTCTCTCTTGATAACCGGTATATTTTCAAAAATATTTTTCATATATAATCACCTGCGGTTGAATTATGTGAAATAATTATATCATTTACGTGGTGCAAACTCAACAATAAATTTGAATTAATTGTAAAAACAGCCTCATAGAAGTTGCGGCAAAACTTTAATTGTGTTATCATAAAAGCGTAACAAATCCGAACAGAAAGGGGCGGTGATATGAGAAAATTTATCTGCATAGTGCTTTGTGTGCTGATGATAATTTCGTGCAGCTTCGTTCCGACGTTCGCATCGGAAAAGAAAAATGATAATCCCGTCATTCTTATTTCGGGATTTCTGTGTTCACAGCTTTATATCGATTATGGCACGGATGATGAAATGAATATCTGGAAAGCCATGCTAAAATATGCCGCCGATTTTGTCGGTGATGAGTTTTCAACTGTTGCAGGCGCTGTTGTACAATTTGCTATAGGCAATGACGAAAAATTCGGAAAAGTTCTCGGAGAGTGTGCGGAGGAGGTTCTTGATTTGTTCAGCTGTAATCCTGACGGCAGTTCCGCATATGAACTTTTGCATTATCCGAACGACCCTGCAACATCAAATCTTGAATATATGTATGAAAACGGTCTTGAGGACAAACTTTACGAAAAGAATTTTTGTCGATATCTTTCCCAGCAGACTGACCCGAGCCGTGTATACTGCTTCCAATATGATTCGCGTATGGATGCAGTGATGCTTGCGTATCAGCTTCGTGATTTTATAAACGAAGTGAAAGAATATAACGATGCGGAAAAAGTCAATATTTTTGCCCTCAGTTTCGGCGGTCTTATAACTTCAACATATTTAACTCTTTTTGAAAGCGATAATTCCGTTGAAAAGGTAGTTATGAGCGTTCCTGCAATCGGAGGCACGAATATTCCCGACAGACTTTTCAGAGGTAAAATAAATCTTCCCGCAGAGGATGTAATAAAGTTTTTTGAAACGATTCTCGGCGGTGAAAGCAATTTTGCAAGATTTTTCGAGGGTGACGAAACTGAAAAGCTGAACACCGTTCTCTCTTCTGCTTCTGACGGTTTCCGCAATTCGCTTTTGTGCTGGGGCAGTATATGGTCGCTCTGTTCAACCGACCTTTATGAAAATCTCAAGAACGATTATCTTGACCCGATTGCAAATGCAAAAATAATAGCGAATAATGATTTGCTTCATTATGAAATCAAACCGAAATTCACTGAGGTATATGAAAACATTATATCAAACGGCGGTTCGGTTTCTATTCTCTGTGCGACGGGTAGTGAGCTTGTTGCGGGAGGAGAATATAACGGCGATGTCATTCTTCCTGCCGAAAAAGTAAGCGGTGCTTTGTGCGCACCGTTCGGAATGCGGTTTGCGGACGGATATTCAGGTTCTCAGGCGGGTTGCCGTGATTTGAATCATTACCATATTTCGCCGTCAATGCAGATTGATGCCTCAAACGCATATCTGCCCGAAAACACGTGGTTCATTGAGGGGCAATATCACGGTCAGTATTATTATGAAGAATATACCCGCTCGCTTGTAACAAAGCTTTTGTTTAGCGATGAAATAAAGGATGTTCATTCAAACCGTGACTTCCCGCAGTTTGAATATTCAAACAATCCCTACTGCAATCTTCACATCCGGTTCAATAAAAGCCTTACGGGGTATTTATCAGCTGAAGATTCGGCACTGGAGATAAAAAATATTTCCGATGAAAACCATATTAAAATTCTTTCTGTCAAATCATACGGCGTTAAGCTTGATTTTGATTTGTCGGACAGTGGATTTCTTTCTCCCGATGAAAAAATTTCCGTCGGATTCAGCGGTGATATTCCCGAAACATATGCAAAAGCTGTAAGAATAAAAATTTGTTATATTGAGTTGGGAAGTGTAAATCCGTTTTGTGTAACTGATTTTAATATTACGGTTAATAATGGAGATGTTGTCAGCCGTAATGACGGCTTTGTTACTGCGGAATTTGAAGAAGATTTCAGAAATTCGGTTTCCGATTCTTTTTATGATTTTCTTGTGAAAACATCCCTGCGTCAGTTTGCAGAGTGTGTTTATAATTTATTTCATTAAAAGCCAAGCTCCGAGGTCGTAAAGACTTCGGAGCTTGTTGTCTATTTATCGGTAAGATTTCTTATCCATTTTTTACTTTTGAATCGGTGAAGACTCATAAGTGTTTTCGGGATATCTTCGCAGAGATACATTGCCATAATCAAATATATAAAATCAACTTTCACTACAAGTCCGAGTATTACAACAACGGGAACACTGAGCACATAAAGCGAAAGACAGTCGTAAACTATTCCTATCTTTGTATCGCCGCCCGCACGGAATGTGCCGACTATCAAGGTATATGGAATGTTTCTTATCGGGAGCCAAAGACAGTAGAGAAGGATGAGGCTTGATGAAAGCTCAAAGGCTCCCTGGGTTTCGATTTTAAGGAGCGAAAGCAGAGGCTCACGTACAAATGCAAGAACACCCCCGGTTATAATTCCTGTTATCGGAGTCATTATCACGAATTTTTTTGCAAGCTTATATGCATCCTTGTCGTTGCCTTCGCCAATGGTTTTGCCGGTCATAATAGAGCAAGCGTGGCATAATCCAACGAAGAAAACGAAAGCAACCTGCTCTATTGAGCTGAAAATGGTATATCCTGCATATGCTTCGCTTCCCTGCCTTGCAAAAACCATTGAATAGATGTTTGTGCCTATTGCCCACATTGCTTCATTGAAAACAACGGGAAGGCATACAAGTGAAAATCTTTTTATGAATTTGGAATTTAATTTAAAAAAGTCTTTTATTGGGTTGTTGAATATTTCTTTTGAGGTTCTCAAAACGCCAAACAAAAGCACAGACTGGAATGCAGTTGAAATTAAAGTAGCAAGAGCTGCACCGCGTATACCCATTGCAGGCATACCGAGTTTGCCGTATATGAGGATATAATTCAGAATTGTGTTAACAGCAACAGCTGCAATGGAAGTGAAAAGGGGAGGGTTAACTCTTTCGGTTGCTCTGAGTGCAGTGCAGGTAATTTGATTGAACGCGCTGAAAATACCCATAAACGCAACGATTTTCATGTATTGCGAAGCAGTGTCGATAACAGCTTGTTCATTGGAGAACACCTTTATCATCAGTTCCGGAATAAAGAACATACAGCAGCTGAAAACAATTGCAACACCAATACCGAATAACAGTGCGTTGCCGTAAGATTTTTTGATATTGTCTTTTTCTTTGGCTCCCCAGAACTGAGCTATCATAGCGGCAGCACCCGATGAAATTCCAAAATAAAAAAGATTCATCAGGAATATCCATCTTGACGAAACACCGACAGATGAAACAACAACGTTGCCGAGCCTTGTAACCATCGCGGTGTCAACAAGCTGAGCACACGACACAAGAAGCTGCTGTGTTGCTATCGGCAGTGCAAGTTTAAGCATATTCTTAAAGAAATTTTTGTTTGAATTCATTTTATCTTTCCTTGATTTGTGTTGTTAACTGAGATAAGTATATAGCATTTGAAATAATTGTCAATCCTTTTTGAAAATTCTTTATTTCTATTGATTTTTATAGTTATGTAAGTTATAATATTATCGAATAGGCAAAGTTCAAAATTTTACAAGAAGGTGTTTTTTATGTCACAGTATAATGAATTTGCAGGTGTTTATTCACTCCTTTTAACTCCCTTCAATTGGGACCGAACAATCGACTATAAGTGCTACGAGGAATATGTTGCATGGCAGGCAGCATTTAAGCCTCAGCATCTTTTCGCAGTTTGCGGTTCATCCGAAATGACCGAGCTTACTCTTGAAGAAAGAATCAAGTGTGCAGGCCTTGCTGTTAAGAATTCAAACGGTGTTCCCGTTTTTGCAACCGCTAACCTTGAAAAAGAATTCAATGCTCAGATTGAAGAAATGAAAATGCTTGAGCAGCAAGGTGTTTCCGGTCTTGTTTTTGTTACAAAGGGTATGTGCGATAAGCCCGACCATATGTATGAATATATGACAGACCTTGCTTCGCATACCGAGCTTCCCATCATTCTTTATGAATTCCCCGGTCTCAGACCCCATCTTATGGATTCTGTTACATACGGCAAGCTTGTTGCTACAGGCAAGTTCAAGGGCATTAAGGATACAACCTGTAAAATGCCTGAAATCGAAGCAAAGATTGCTGTTCAGGGTGACTCAAACGTTCTTCAGGCTAATATCCCCTTCCTTTATGATGCATATCTTAAGGGAGCAAGAGGTGTTATTGCAACTCCCACTTCCTGCGGTGCAGGTCTCTTTGTTAAGATGTGGGATGAATTCACCAAGGGTGACCTTGAAGCAGCAAGAATTACTCATCAGCATATCATTTCTCTTGATAACTGTATTGATTCAGGTTTCTGCGCAAGTGCAAAATATCTTGTAGGTCTTCAGGGAATCAATATGAAATGGTTCACCAGAGGTGCACACGACCTTAGCTCCTGCAGACTCCGCTCAATCGAAGTATGGTATGATTGGGCAAAGTCAGAAGGCATTCTTAAATAATCAACACTAAATAAATTTGCTGAAGAGCAAATCACAAAGGTGAAGCTATGAAAAAGCTCAAAGCTAATGTCTGCGCGGTAACTCACGCAGGCAGAATTCGCAAGGAAAATGAAGATAACTATGATTTAAACGGCAGAATGACGTCTACGGGTGACCTAAAAAAAGGTTCCGCATTCGTTCAAAGCATGACAGAGCCTTTCCATCTTTCTGTCTGTGACGGTATGGGCGGCGAAAGCTACGGTGAGCTTGCATCCGGTATTGCTGTTGAGACAATTGCTGCTCACGCCTCAAACGTTTATGAAAGCGGCGAAGATTTCAGCTTTGCAATTTCAAACTGTCTTGACGATGCCAACAGCCGTATCTGCGCTGAAATCAATGCCAGAGGAAAGCGTATGGGTACTACTCTTGCAACGATTTATGCCGTCAAAGGCAATGTTATCTGTGTTAATATCGGTGATACAAGAGTTTACCATTATTCAAAAGGAATTCTTGAGCAAATAAGTTTTGATCACACTCACGCCCAGACTATTGTTGATGCGGGCGAGGTTTCGATGGATAATATTGCCAGAATTCCCGATGCAAAACGCCTTACCCGTCATCTTGGTGTGTTTCCCGAGGAAGGCGGTATTTCACCCAACATCAGTGTTATTGATGATGTTGAGGACGGCGATATTATCCTCCTTTGCAGTGACGGACTAACCGATATGCTCAGTGATGATGACATAACAGCGATTCTTTCAACTGCAGAAAACGCTCAGGGTGCAGCAAGCAAGCTTGTGCGCAGAGCGCTTGAAGTTGGCGGTAAAGATAACATCACTGTTATGACTGCATTTATGAATGTAGAAGAAACCGCTATATTTGCTCCCATTGCCGCGGCAATGGTTGGCGATAGTGATGCTGATTACGAAGAAGAGTACCGTAATTCCTTCGGCTCAAATCAGAACGCTGACGAAGAAAATGCTGTATCTCCTTATGCAAATGCAGATGCAAGAGCATATTCAAAACCGGTAGATAAAGCGAAAATTATGAAGATTGCCGGCGCAGTTATTGCGGTTGTAATTCTTATTCTTGCCGGTGCTCTTACGTTCAAAGCTATTTTAGGTAATAAAGAGCCTGATGACGAATCTTTGTCATCAACAACATATGCTTACGCAAATGCAACAACATATCCTGTTTATTCACCTCCCACTTATACAACCAGACCCATCACTACATGGTCATTTGAACCGAGTGAGAGTGAAACAACCGAGGAATCAACCACGGAAGAGTCAACGTCAACAACCCGCAGACGTGTGACAACTACCCGTAAGCGTGTAACAACCACACGCAAGAGAACAACCACTACAAAGAAGAGAACCACTACAACCAGAAGGGTAACAACCACCCGCGCAAGAACCACTACAAATAGAGAAACAACAACTGCTACAACCGCGGCATTAACAACCGAAAAAACAACGGTTCCTACCGCAACAACAAGCAGTGCGGTAACCTCAACAACCGGTTCATCTTCAACAACAGCAGCAGTAAGCACCTCTTCAACAACAAAAGCTTCTGCAACCACAACCCGTGCTTCGTCATCAACGGGCACAACTGTCGGATTCAGTAACGGTTTTATTGTTTTCGGATAAAATAATTAACGGACTGCCTTGTAAGAGGCAGTCCGTTTTTTGCTTGTATTATTTGATTTTTGAAATTGACCAGGCGGCGATATCTTCATATACCTGCTTCCTGTCAACTTCGTTAAGAATTTCGTGGCGCATTCCGGAATAAAGTTTGATTGTAACATCTTCTTTGCCTGCAAGCTTAAGGTCATTATATACCTGCTTTACGCCTTTTCCGTAAAGTCCAACGGGGTCCTCTTCACCGGCAATAAGAAGGATGGGGATTTTATTATAAACACAGTTATACCAATCTTTTCCTGATACACGGTCAAGAATTGTGAAAAGGTCTCTGTAACCTGTTGCGGTAAAAAGATATCCGCAGTATTTATCAGCAATATATTTGTCAACAATTTTGCTGTCGGTTGAGAGCCAGTCAAATGATGTTTTTGCGTTCGGGATTTTATTGTTATAGGTTCCGAACGCAATCTTATCAATGAATTTGCTTCTATGTCGACAGCCTTTTATTTTGGCAATACCGTCAGCAAGTTTTATTGCAATTGCAGAAGCGGGGTTTTTACCGCTTGTACCACAGAAAACAACTGCTTTGATTCGTTCATCCTTGCCGTAACGGCGTGTGTATTCTCTTGCGATGAAAGAGCCCATACTGTGACCAAAGAAAATTATCGGAAGTCCGGGAAGCTCAGAAGCGATAAGCTCGGTAAGGCTTCTTTCGTCCTCAACAAAGGTGTCCCAACCACCGTTCTCACCGAAATAACCGAGGTCATCATCACACTTGACTGATTTGCCGTGACCGACGTGGTCGTTGACGAGAACGGCAAATCCTTTTTCGCAAAGATATGCAGCAAAATCTTCGTATCTTTCGCCGTGCTCAGCCATACCGTGTGCAATCTGAAAAATTGCTTTTGCACCATCGGCAGGCATCCAGCATCTTGCATAAACATCAGCGATGCCTGATTTTGATGGAACAGAATATTCTTTTCTGATGATTTCCATAAAGTCACCCCTATGTTAAATAAATTTTTTTAATCTTTTTCTTAATATGATTCCCATTACCGATGCAGCTGATATTTTTATTATATCACCCGCAATAAACGGTATGACGCAAACTGCAATTGAACCTGCAATACCCGTATTTGTTTGCAGAGAATACCAAACTGTACCTAAAGCATAACATGCAAAAACACCAAGTGCCATTGAAAGGGGATAGATGTGCCTCTTATTTGCAAATTTTCCAATAAGACCAGATGTTATTAATGCGCAAGGGATGTATCCTATGATAAATCCTCCTGTAATTCCGGCTATTTGTTGAAATCCACCGATGAATCCTGCAAAAACCGGTAGCCCCGCAGCACCGAGTAGAATATATATGATAACAGCAACAATGCTTTGCTTATAAGGCGTAAAAGCAGAAATCAGGCATACGGCAAAAGTTGCCAGTGAAACGGGAACAGCACCAACAGGTAAAGATATCGGTGCAAAAATGCAAAGAACGGCAGCCGTAATTGCGGTTACGGCAAGATTTTTATGTTTCATTAACGAACCTCAATGCGGATGATGTGTAAAGATTGTTTGCTTTACATACATCATCCTTTGTATGTTGATGAAATGTTATTCTTAATGTTATCAAGGATTTGAACGTTTTCAGATTTGAAGCAAGCAAAAATCGCACCAACTTCAGGTGTAAAGTTTATTAACTTTACATTTTGTAAATCGTTGCTATTCAGGTAATCCTTGAAGATATCGCAGAAATACTTGTTATACTGGAAAATTCCTCCCCAAAGACCGATTGGGATGTCTTTTTTTACCCCATAAAGCAAAGAAATGACGGTTTCTGAGAGAAGTTTTGCTTCGCTTTTGATAATGCTTTTAGCTGTTTTGTCACCGCTTTCGGCAAGGGAGATAACATTTTTTGCGAATGCAGCGGTAACTTTTCTGCTGACTGTTTTGTCATAGTACAAATCTATCAAATCATATATATTGTCTGTTGAAAAATAACGAAGGCATTCATCGATGAGTGCGGACTTTTCGCCGTAGTTTTCATATGACCTGATTGCAGCTTTGATTCCAGAAAGACCGATTGAATAGCCGCTTCCTTCGTCGCCGAGAATATAACCCCAACCGCCTGCGTGACGGATTGTGCCGTCCTCTTTTCTGTGAAGTGCCATCGAGCCTGTGCCGCTGATAACAACAGCGCATTCACCATTTTCATCCATCGCTTCAAGGGCAACATATAAATCGGAATCCATTATTGTCTTTTTACTGTCAATTATTCCGCTGCAGAATCTTTCGATTTCTTCGTCTGATGCTCTTTCATTGAGCGCAGACATACCGATCACAGTGCAGTCGAAGCTTTTTTGCGGCATTGATTTAATAATATCCGCCATCGCTTTTCTTGCATTTTCAATGCCTACCGAATAATAATTTATGCTTTCTCCGCAGGCTTTGCATATGAATTCGCCTTTTTCGTTGAAAACAACAGCGGTTGTTTTGCTTCCGCCACCGTCAATGCCGAGATAAAATTTTGTGCTTTCCATAGTAACCTCCGAATTTACAGACCGTACATTTATTTTTCGTAACTTGTCAACATATGGATGTTATTATTAAAATAAAGATTAGAGAATACAACGAATTTTTACTGATATAAAAACCGAACGAAAGGAATGGATTAAATGAAAACAAAGCAGCCGTGCATTATGGTATGTGTAACCCCACAGCAATCCTGCGCAAGACTTATTGAAGCGGGAGCAAGGATAGCAAAAGAAGAAAATCTGCCGCTTGAAGTAATAAGTGTTTTCAGACAGAGCAGTGGACTTAATGCCAATGAAAACGGAGCACTCGAGAATCTTTTTGAATGTGCCAAAAATTTTGATGCGAGTATGAACATATTTTTTAATGACAGTCCTGCTCTTGTTGTTGCCGTTGCAACAAAGAAACATAATGCTTCAACTCTTGTTACCGGTTTTCCTGCCGAGGGAAGTAGCGGATTTATCGCAAGAATTCACGAGCTTGTGCCGGATTTACCGATAACAATGGTTGATAACGAGTCGAACGAATATAAAATAATTCCCGTTGAAAAGGATAAGACTGAAAATATTAAGAATCCTGTTTTTAGCTCAATTCATTGAAATACCGCCCGAGAAAAGACGGTTAACGGCTTTTCTCAGCAAAGTATATTCCTCGCCCTCAAGGGCGGGGTTTTTTTGTAACAAATCAGATGCGGCGGCATGAGTTTCTCTTATTGCTTCGCCGTCGGTCATCATATTTGCAATTTTCATTTCGGGTAAACCATGCTGGCGTGAACCGAAGAAGTCGCCCGGTCCTCGGAGTTTCAGGTCCTCATCGGCAATTTTGAAGCCGTCTGTTGTTGATGTGAGTGTTTTGAGTCTGTGCAAGGTTTCTTCGTTTTGTGCATCTGATATCATTATGCATGAAGATTTGAGACTTCCTCTGCCGATGCGTCCTCTGAGCTGGTGAAGTTGGGAAAGACCGAATCTTTCAGCATTTTCTATAACCATTATAACAGCATTAGGAACATCAATTCCTACTTCGATAACGGTTGTTGAAACAAGAAGCTGAGTTTCGCCGTTTGCAAAAGACTCCATTACATCACGCTTCTCTGTCGGTTTCATTTTTCCGTGAAGCAATCCGACCTTGAATCCTTTAAAAAATCCATCGGAAAGTTCTTTGTGAAGCTTTGTAGCGGCAGTTAACTCGGTTTCTTCGCTATCTTCAACCATAGGGCAAACTATATATCCCTGAAGTCCGTCGCAAAGATGCTTTTTTATGTAGCCGTAAGCTCTTTCACGGATTTCCGAATTAACAAGGAATGTTTCAATTTTTTGACGACCTTTGGGCATCTCATCAAGGATGCTCAGATCAAGATCACCGTATATGATTAATGCGAGAGTTCTCGGGATCGGTGTTGCGGACATAACAAGAGTGTGCGGGTTGTTTCCCTTCGAGGAAAGTGAACTTCTCTGATTAACACCGAAACGATGCTGTTCATCGGTTACGGCAAGCGCAAGATTGCTGAATTCAACATCTTTCTGAATCAGTGCGTGAGTGCCAACGATGAGGTCGATACTGCCATCCTTCAGAGCGGATTTTATTTTTTTCTTTTCAGCTGAGGGTGTTGAACCGGTAAGAACGGAGATGCTGATATCGGTATTTTCAAACATTTTTGCAAGAGTTTTGTAATGCTGCATTGCAAGAACTTCCGTCGGTGCCATCAATGCGCTCTGATATCCGTTTTTTGCGCAATTATAAATTAATGCCGCACTTACCGCAGTTTTACCGGAGCCAACATCGCCCTGAAGCAGACGGTTCATCGGGATATTAACCGCCATATCTGCCGTTGCTTCTTTGATTGCACGTTTTTGTGCACCGGTAAGCTCAAACGGGAGAAGTGAAAAATATTCCTCGATATAGTCTTTTGTCATTGAAAGCGCGGTTGAACGTCTGTTTTTTGTTTTAAGGCGCATCATTCCGAGTTCAAGCAGAAAAAGTTCTTCGAAAATAAGCCGTCTTCGTGCTTCCGAGAGTATATCTTCGCTTTCGGGGAAATGAATGTTTTTGAGTGCGCCTTCAAGATTCAAAAGGCAATAGGCGTTTCTTATATCTTTCGGAATAGGGTCCTCAATTTTATCGCATGAATCAAATGCTGTTCTGATAAGTTTTTCGATTGCTCTTGAATTTAATCCTGCCGTCTGAGGATAAATCGGACGCATACCGTTTTGGTCGGTGACCTCTTCAAATTCGGGTGAAGTCATCTGACGGTAATATCCTTTGCCTGTTATTTTTCCGAAAAACAGGTATTCTTTGCCTTGCTCGATTTTAGCTGCAGCATATTTATTGTTAAAAAAAGTTATATCGAGAAGGCTTTCGCCGTCAGTAACTTCGGTTTTGTATAAAGTCATTCCTTTGCGGATTACGTGCTCCTTGCACGGCATACCTGCAATTGCTCTGATGCAAACGGTTTCGTTCACGGGTGCGTATTTTATGGGAACTATTTTGCTCCAATCCTCATAAACACGGGGATAAAAAGTCAGCAAATCCCAAAGGGTGAAAATGCCGAGCTTTGCAAGCATTGCGGCGCGCTTTTCACCCACGCCTTTGAGGTATTTGATGTTTGCATTAAGATTCATAGTTTACTCCACGGATATAATATAGTAATAGAGCGGTTGACCGCCTCTGTAATAATCGATTTCAATGTTGTTGCACTGTGCAAGGACTGTATTGACAACCTTTTCTGCATTATATTCGTCTGTATCTTTGCCATAAATGAGAGAGACTTTTTGTTTGCCTGATTTATCAAGAAGATGAATGATAGTTTTTGCGGCGGTTGATTCAGGTGATTCGCCTACGAAAATGATGTTGTCACCTTCAAGACCGAGAATCTGACCTCTGTAAAAGCTTTTTCCGTTGAAACATCCGTCTTTAGCAGCATAAGTCACGGCACCGCTGAAAACCTCCGATGCTGTGCGTTCCATTTCGGCAACGTTTTTTTCGGGACTGACATCGGGATTGAATGCTTTTGCGACGGCGATGCCTTCGGGAATGGTTTTTGAATTGTTGACCCATACTCTTTTGTTACTCATTACAGCCGCACGTTTTGCAGCAAGAACGGTGTTTTTGTTATTGGGAGAGATAAAAACATTTTCGCTCGGGCAGGTGTTCACCGCTTCAAGTATATCGCCTGCGCTTGCATTCATTGTTGCGGAGCATTGGAGAACTGTTACTCCTCTGTTTTCTTCAAGAAGTTTTTTGGTGCCTTCTCCCGTGCAAAGGCTGATCATTCCGCAGGAGGGGATGGTTTTTGTTTCTGACTGCAAACGCATATTATCTATTTTTATATCACTTAACTCACCGATTTCAAGAGCTTTTGCGAGTGCTTTATTGGGTTGGTTTGTGTGAATATGAACCTTTATTATTCCTGAATGTTCAACCACAGCAGGGCAGTCGCCGATATCGGAAAGAAAATGCCGCAAATCGTTTATATCAGCATTTTCTGCACCGCTGATAAGAAATTCAGTGCAATAAGTGAATTCTATATTCCGATTATCTGTAAACGATTCTATTGGCTTGATGAGCGTGATTCTTTCTTCTTCGGCAGGATGTGACAACATTCCTTCCATAATATGAACAAGCCCCTGACCGCCTGCATCAACAACACCGTGCTTTTTTAAAATCGGTAAGAGATTCGGTGTTGATTTGAGCGATGCTTTTGCGCCTTCAACTGCGGATGCAAAGGTTTCACTTGCGCTCAATCCTTTTTTTGCAGCACTCACAGCCTTTGAAGCGGCAATACGGATAACGGTCAGCATTGTGCCTTCCGTAGGTTTTTCAATTGCGGCATATGCTTCATCGCATCCCATTTCAAGAGCCTTCGCTAAAGCCATTGCATCGATATAATCAAGACCGTCAACGCTTTGAGCAAAACCTTTGAAAATAAGAGAAAAAATAACACCTGAATTTCCCCTTGCACATTTCAGAAGTTCTCCTGCGGCGTAATCCGCAACAGTGCCCGCACCGCCTTCGGGACAATTTGTCAATGCTTTTGCACAGCCGCTGAGGGTCAGCGCAAGATTTGTGCCCGTGTCACCGTCCGGAACGGGAAAAACATTGAGGTTGTTGACTTCGTCTGCGTGTTTGTTTATGTTTTCGGCTGCAGAAATAATTGCATTTTTAAGGTTTTCGGCTGTTATCATAATATATCAATCCTTTCGTAAGTCTGAATATATTATGGCAATTTTTTCAGCGGATAAACCGATTTTATTTGAAACTCCAGGTTTCTATATCATAAAACACATCAGCGTCACAGCAGTTAAAATCTCCCTGCATTTCGTTTGTGTAAGAAACGGCGGCGTTTCTGTAACAAAGAGGAATAAACGGCAGATCCTCATTGAATGTGTTGATAAAATCCATCAGCTCGCATTCGCCTGCAAGAAGTTGTGCATACCTTGAACAAGCAGCACTTTCGGTATTTATTCCGAATTTGAGATTTCCTCCACCGAGAAGTGAATTCAAATTCATATTGGGAGAAAGACGAACCTCACCTATATACATATCATATGAACCGAGTTCGAGTGCTTCTTTGTAATACTGCAATTCATAATCTTTGAGTTTGACTTCGAATCCGAGCAGAGTAAGATAATCGCGTATGAAATTTGCGGCTTCAAGTTTGAACTGGTTTTCTTTGTTAACAAGAATGGAGATTTCTTTTTCGGTAATGTCTGTTCCGGATTCTTCAATTAATCCGAGAGCTTTCTGAATGTCAACCGGAATAACCAGGTCTTTTGATGCAAGCGCATACCAATCAGGGTTGAACGGTGAGTAGCTTTCTCTTGCGTGCCCCTGAAATGCGGTTAAAGCAATTTCTTTTCTGTTGATTGCAAGGTTGACTGCACGTCTCAGTAGGGGGTTTGAGAAAACTTCGCTTTCGGAATTGAAAGCAAGATATACAAAATTGTTGATTCCCATATCAACTGTCTGTGCATTGATTCTTGAATAAACGCCTGAACTCAGGTCGTTGTAGTAGAATCCGGTGTTACCTATTTCGAGACTGCTTTCTATTGAACCTGCATCGCGCACGGGAACAAGCATTATTGTTTTGATTGCGGGGTTAAACCCTGATTTGTTTTTGTTAACAACGAGATAGGTTGTTTCGCCTGAAATTTCAGGGATATACCTGCCTGAGCCTGTCGGAAGATTTCCGCTTGAACCGTTTTTTATGATGGGAAATGTGAGGCAAGATACTGCGTAGGGGTCAGGATTTTCGAGGTTAAAGATTACCATATTAGCGGCGGATATGCTTGCACCGCTGAAATTCTTGAGCTTTTCGCTGAATGTCGGTGAGAATTTTGCTTTATCAAACGAATATACAACATCCTGCGCGGTGATCGTGCTTCCGTCTGAAAAAACAGTTGAACCGAGAGTAACGTTAATTGAAGAATTTCCAACGATAGCGCTTTGTGCAATGACGGGAATGGGTTCATAGTTTTTGTCAAGTTTGTATAGCCCGTCATAAACGAGAGAAAGTATCTGAAGGTTTGCAGTCATTGTTGCCGTGTAAGGATCAAGCATATCAGCTTTGGAATAAGCAAGTTTTAAGGTGGATTCCTTTGTATTGCTAATGTTTGAAACTATAACAGGATCATTTGTTGGGGTATCACCTCTGTCACAGCTGCAGAAAACCGTGAACAGAAGTGATAATATCAATATCAATGCTGCTGTTTTTTTCATTTTAAATCATCCTAAATCAGTAATTATTTTTCCTGCCATTATCATTCCCGCAACCCCCGGTACGAACGGAAGGCTGCCGGGTGTCTGGCGTTTAACAGAGTTTTCGTCTGTCGTTGAAGGCTTTACCGGTTCTTCGGGCGACCATACGACACAAAGCTTTTTTACTCCTCTTTTGCGCAGCTCTGAACGCATAACTCTGCACAGTGGGCATCCGCTTGTTTTGAATATGTCGGATATGATAAATTGTGTCGGGTCAAGCTTGTTTCCTGTGCCCATACACGAAATCATTGGGATTGAAAGCTTCTGCGATTTGATTGCAAGGTCAATTTTTGCGCTGACAGTATCAATTGCATCAGCGATGTAATCATATTCAGAAAGACAGAATTCATCGGAATTTTCGGGAAGATAGAATTTTTGCAAAGCGGTTACTTCGCACAGGGGGTTAATGTCAAGAATTCTTTCTTTGATAACATCAACCTTTGCTTTGCCGACTGTTGAATGAAGTGCACATAGCTGACGGTTTATATTAGTGACGGAAACGCAATCGTTGTCAACGATTGTAAGCTTTCCGATTCCCGCTCTTGCCAATGCTTCGGCAGTATATGAACCGACTCCGCCAAGCCCGAAAAGTATAACTTTTTTATTTTTGAGGTTTTCTGTGGATTCTTTGCCGAGAATCATTTCCGAACGCAAAAACTGCGATTGTTCCATTTGCAATACCTGCCAATATTTTATACTTATACATAATATATAATACTAAATATAATATCAAATGTAAACTGTAATTTTAATATTTATTGTATAAAACACAATATTGTTTAGATATATTGCTTTGTATATATTTATATGATATAATAATTAACAAATTATAGAGTGCCCAAGGAGGTAATGTTATGAAAAATGCAACAAAAAGAATGCTCGGACGAATAATTTCGGCAGTACTTGCGGCGGTTATTTTTTCTTCTGCATCCGTGAGCGCTTTTGCAGCATCGGACCTTATTTCTTCTGAAACAACGGCAAAATCTGTTGAAATTGCAAAACAGATTGAGTCAGAAGGAATTGTTCTTATTGAAAATGAGAATAATATTCTTCCTCTGAAAAATAAGAAGGTGAATGTTTTTGGCGCAGCATCTTGCTCGATTGCATTTGCTGGTGCGGCAGGCTCGGGCGCCGTTCGTTCATCGGATGCAATCGGTTTTTACGATGCACTTGATAATGCAGGAATTGAGTATAACAAAACCCTCTATAATACATATGCAAACCATACCGGCACAAAATATGACCTCGGTATTCTCAGCTATGTTGTGACCGTTCTCAAGCAGTTTTTCGGCGGCGGACAGTCTGAAATGCCGATGAACAGAATCAGCAACAAAAAAATGGCTGAAGCTGTCGAATTCTCCGATACGGCAATCATCGTTATCGGCAGGGTTGGCACCGAAATGAAGGACCTCAGCGTTGAACAGCTTAATCTTAGCGACGATGAGATTGAAATGATTGATAAGGTTTGCGAAAACTTCGAGAATGTTATTGTTGTGTTCAACATTTCCAATATTATGGATATTTCGTGGCTTGAGGATTACGACAGCATCA
This sequence comes from Acutalibacteraceae bacterium, assembly GCA_045576955.1. GTDB lineage: Bacteria > Bacillota > Clostridia > Oscillospirales > Acutalibacteraceae > CAG-177. The sequence goes on from JAZNHM010000102.1 coordinate 26,866, forward strand.
AAGCGGCAATGATTATGTGGCTGCCCGGTGAGGTTGGTACGGACAGCGTGGGCAAGGTGCTTTCGGGAGAAGTGAATCCCTCGGGCAAGCTTGTTGATACGATAGCATATGATATTGAAGACCACCCAGCTTCCGAAAATTTCGGAAACTATATGTATAAAGGTGTTTTCGGAATTCCTAAGTACTTTGTTAATTACAGCGAAGGTATATATGTCGGTTACAGATATTTTGAGACTTTTGCACCCGAAAAGGTAATGTATCCCTTCGGCTACGGTCTTTCATATACCGATTTTGACTGGTCTGTAAAATCCTTTGACTATGATAAAGATGAAATAACGGTCAAGGTTAATGTTAAAAATACGGGCGATGTTGCGGGTAAGGACGTTGTTCAGGTTTATTTCAGCGCTCCTTATTATGATGGCGGAATAGAAAAGAGCACCATTGAGCTTGCCGCATACGCCAAAACAAAAGAGCTTGCACCCGGTAAGAGCGAAACTCTCGAAATCTCGTTTGATATTGAAGATATGGCATCTTATGATTCTGAAACAGAGCAGGCGTGGGTGCTTGATAAGGGCGAATATAAAATTCATGTTGCACGCGATGTAAGAGATATCGTCAAAACATATAAATACAAAGTTTCTGAAAAGGTTGTGTATAAAACCGACTCTGCTTCGGGTAATGAAGTGAAAAATCTCTTTGAGTTTGCCGAAGGTGACCTCACATACTTCTCTCGTTCTAATCCTGAAGAAACATATCCCGCACCTCCCGAGAATTACAAGGCAACAAGCGAAGTGCTTAACAGCGATAAGAGACCTGACCCCATAAAAGAGGGCGAAGCACCCAAGACGGGAGTTAAATATAAAGACGGAGTTATTACTCTCAGCGATGTCGCAAAGGATGAATCTCTTTGGGATGCATTTCTTGACCAGCTTACCGTTGATGAAATGATAAGCCTTATTGCAGACTGCGGATACGAAACGACGGGGCTTGACAGACTCGGAATTCCGAGTACATCCGATAATGACGGACCTTCGTGCATCAAGGGCAGTGGCGGACTTCTCTATACCGATTGCGGACTTGCATTCCCCGTTGCAACAGCTCTTGCTTGCACCTGGAATGATGAGCTTGCAGAAGAGTTCGGCGATATAATCGGCGAAGAGGGCGTACAGCTCGGTACGGATGTCTGGTATGCGCCCGGATGCAATCTTCATCGCAGTCCTCAGGGCGGCAGAAACAACGAATATTATTCCGAAGACCCGCTTCTTTCGGGTAAGATGTCGGCGGCAGTTACAAGGGGTGTGCAGTCCCACGGAATCATTGTTACTGTCAAGCATTTTGCTGCAAATGACCAGGAAACCAACAGACAGTCCAACGGACTTTATACCTGGCTGAATGAGCAGTCACTACGCGAGCTATATCTTGAGCCGTTTGAGATTACCGTTAAGGAAGGCAAAACAAAGGGAGTTATGTCGGCATATAACAGAATCGGTGCACAGTGGTGCGGCGGAAGCCCTGCGCTTCTTGTTGACTTACTCAGAAATGAGTGGGGATTTGACGGCTTTGTTATTACCGATGCAAGTATCGACCTGACAGGCGAAGGCTATCTTGACCCTGCACTTGCTGTTTATGCACGCAACAGCGGAATTTTGACAATGCTTTATGTTATCTCTGCACCGCAGACGATTATTTCGATGAAGCTTGCATATGCAAAAGATCCGATAGGCTTCGGCAATGCACTCAGACTCTGTGTTTATGACATTTGCCGAATGAAGATTCAGTCAAATGCGTTTGAAGCTGTTTATTAATAAACAGAAGGTGTTATAATGGACATATCAACCTTTGTAATGCTGCAAAAAGAGTTTAAAATGATTCATAAGCTTTGCACCAATGCATACAAAGATGAAAAAAGGATTTCAGAAGCAGCGGAAAACATAAAATACATTCGTAAAGAAATATTAGCAGATTTCCATAAGAAAGAAACAAAAAATATTTTTTATTGTATAGACATTCTTTTGAAATTTTTGGATAAAGGTGATTATAGAACGGCTGCCGATTTTGCCTATACCGTAAAAGATGTTCCGGAAATTTATATGGGAAAAAGGGACATATATTCGTTAGCACAAAAGATTCTTGCTTTTCGGGAGCAATACGGAAAGAATTATTTTCCGGATTTTTTGAAGCTTAAACCAAAGTTCCGAAAAAAATCTCCACACAATAAAAAGGATTATTTTTCTTCATTGTCAGATGAAAATTTTAAATTGATTCATCCTACTGTATATAAAATACTTTGTTGTGTCGGAATAGCGGCATTTGTGTTGCCAATGATAATATATATTGCCTTTACTGTTTTTATTAATCCGGCGAAAGAAAGTTGGATGATGGCGGTTGGTGCGGTAGGAGCTGTGGTTTTAGGAATCGGTTTGTTTAATATTGTTGCAGCCTGGCTTCATCAGTATTTAGGTCATTTGCTGACTTTTATGAGCGTTTTTGTCGGAACAATTCTTATGATTATTTCTTTCATATATTTATATAATTGATATTTCTTCTGTTTCTAACAAGCTGTCCTTTCGGATAGCTTGTTTGTTTTTCTTGACACAATCATCCCTGTAGTGTAATATGAATTTGAAAGGGGAGAGCGGAAATGATTAAATCAATCCTTAAAATTATAATTGCAGTTCTTATGGCAATCAATCCTCAGCTGCCGGGTATGCTTGACCTCGGCAAGATGCCTCAAGGCAAACAAATCGACCTTAATGAATTTGACCTTGTGTGGAGCGATGAATTCAATGGTACTGAGCTTGACAGAGATAAATGGAGATTTTCGTGGTGGATCAGTGAGCGTAAGGGTGGCTATTGGCACGAGGATATGGTCAGTGTTAAGGATGGTAATCTTGTTATAAGAGCCGAGTATCTTGATACACCTCTTGAAAACAAGTACGCTGATTCGGGCGTTGATATGCCCGAATACAAGCCCGGCTGGTATACAGGCTGTGTTACAACCCGTGATAAGTATGAACAGTGCTACGGATATTTTGAGGTACGCTGTATTCTGCCTGCTGCAACGGGTATGTGGAGTGCATTCTGGATGATGAACGAGGGCGTATATAATGTCAATAATTCGGGTGAAGACGGCACGGAAATTGATGTCTTTGAGTCATTCTACTACAAAGACAACTGGTGGGGCAACGATGCAATCTCAACCGGTATTCACTATGACGGCTATGACAAGGCGACTCACAGCGGAGTTGCGGTTGGCAAAATGTTTATAGAAAACAACCCTTATGAGGAATATAATACCTACGGCGTTGAGTGGAATGAGAATGAATATATTTTCTATATCAACGGTGTTGAAACAGGACGCACCTCTGCAGGCGGAGTTTCAAAGAATCCCGAATACCTTCTTCTTTCCTGCGAATTTGCCGGTGAAAACGGTGTTCAATTCTCAGACCGCCACGGCACGGGAGAAATTGACAAAACACCCAAAGAAAATTGGCCTGCTGAATTCAAGGTAGACTATGTAAGATGTTATCAATATAAGAACAAATAAAAATAACCGAACCTTTACCTTTTGGCAGAGGTTCGGTTTTATTTTTATAACAGCTTTTCCTCCCAGTCTTTCTGTTTGAATCCGATGAGTATGAAATCGTCTGTAACAAGAAGCGGCCTTTTTACAAGCATACCATCCGTTGCAAGAAGCGAAAGCATTTCTTCTTCGCTCGTTTTTGGGAGCTTATTCTTCAAATCCATTGATTTATAAAGAATTCCGCTTGTGTTGAAAAGTTTTTTCAAGGGCTGGCCGCTGAGTTTGTAAAACTCCTTAAGTTCATCAATATTCGGATTCTCAGCTTTGATATCACGCAGTTCATATTCGATTTTATTATCATCAAGCCATTTTTTAGCTTTCTGACAGGTTGTGCATTTCGGATAACATATGAATTTCATTTCAGCACCTCAATTTTAAAGGATTGTAACTAAAGTATATATCAAAATTAAGGATAAATCAATGAATCGGGTTGGTTTTTTGATGTTGAAGTGTGTAAAGATTTTTGCTATAATAAATAAAATTAGTAATAAGAAAGTGCGGAACAATGATATGAATGAATTCAGTAGTATTTTTTTGAATATCAAAGACGGTGATACCGTTGTTCTTGAAGAGAATAAAACTTACCACGTAAGGCAGGATGATTCGTTTGAATTTGAAGGATATTTTTGCACAAATACTGCAAAAAGGCACGAAAATCCGAACGGTCTGAGACGTGTTGCACTTTTTTTGAAAGGTAAAAAGAATGTAACAATAGACGGCAACTGTGCATCTGTTATTGTTCACGGCAAAATGACGCCGTTTCTTTTTGATAAATGCGAAAACATAATCATAAAAAATCTTACCGTTGACTATGCCTGCCCGACAATGTCGGAATTCAAAGTCATTTCAGAAAACAACGGTGTTTATGATATAAAAATCAACCCCGAATGTCTTTTCAGAATAGAGGAAGACAATCTTGTCTGGCATGGCGAATACGGTGCCGACGGCAATCCTTATTGGGAGGATAGCTACATCGGTAACCGCAGACACATCAAGGTGTGGAATCCCGAAACACAGACTACATCAGATTTCAACCGCAATAATCTGCCGTTTGAATCAATTGAAAAGCTTGATGAAAACACTCTTCGCGTCACGATGAAAAACAAAGATATTGCTTTGCCTGTCGGATGCACAATGCAGACCCGAAATATTGTCCGTGACCAGACGGGAAGTCTTTTTCAGAGAAGCAAAAATCTCACGTTTGAAAATCTGCGGATAAAATTTATGCACGGTCTTGGTATGGTGTCGCAGTTCTGCGAAAATGTGACTTTCCGCAACTGTGACCTGACTCCCGCAGAGGGCAGAACCGTTGCAAGTACAGCGGATTTTTTTCAGTTTTCGGGATGCAAAGGCAACCTTATAATTGAAAACTGCCGTGCATGGGGTGCGCATGATGACTATGTAAATGTTCATGGAACGCATCTGAGAATAGTTGAGAGAAACGGCAATAATCTTACCGTTCGTTTTATGCACGATGAAAGCTGGGGATTCCAGGTGTTTGAGGTTGGTGATGAGCTTGAATTCATAAAGTGGAATACCCTCAAACCTTTCGGAAATATCAAGGTTACGTCTTTTGAAAAAATAAGTGATACCGATATCGTAATTACTGTTGATGGTGATATTCCTGAATTGGAACTCGAAAAGGATGTTGTTGAAAATGCAACATGGACGCCCAATCTCTATGTCAGTAACTGCGATTTCGGACCAACTTCGGGCCGTGGAATTCTCTGTACGACCAGGGGTGAGGTTATAATTGAAAACAACCGATTCCGCAATCTGTGGGGGCCCGCACTTCTGCTTGAGGATGACTGCAATTTCTGGTTTGAATCGGGTTATACTAAAGAAATTATTTTCCGCAACAATCAGGTTATCGGATGCGATTTCGGAAAAACATGGGAGAATTCGCCCGTTATCCGTTATACTCCGAAGGTTATGGATGAAAACTCAAAGAGCTTTGTTCACGGCGGACTTGTGCTTGAAGGCAACCGATTTGAAAAGCCCACCCTCGGCAGATTTGCGATTCATCTTGATTATCTTGCCGAAGCAAAGATAATCGGTAATTCATTCGATGCGCCCTATGATATATATACAAAATGTGTCGGTAAAGTGGAAGATCAAGACAACATAATAATATGAATAAAGCACCTCGAATCGGTTGATTCGGGGTGCTTTCAATATGCATCATTACTGCATCTTTTCCTGCTTGACCTTATGGTCAACAATGTGACGCTTTGCAAGTTCAGCAGTAACTTCGTCAAGGCTGATGCCCATTTCAATCATAAGAACGGTGATGTGATAGAGCAAGTCAGCAATTTCGTAAACGGTTTCTGCCTTGTCGCCGCCCTTTGCACCGATGATAACTTCGGTGCATTCTTCGCCGACCTTCTTAAGAATCTTGTCAATGCCCTTCTCAAAAAGATATGTGGTGTATGAACCTTCTTTCTTGTTAACCTTTCTGCCAACAAGCATCTCGTAAAGTCCTTCGTATGAGAATTCCTCGGTTTCGGGAGCTACGATATCCTCAAAGAAACAGCTTTCACTGCCTGTGTGGCAAGCAGGGCCGGCTTTGATAACCTCAATAAGAAGTGTATCCTTGTCGCAGTCTGTTCTGATTGAAACAACCTGCTGTGTGTTGCCAGAAGTTGCGCCTTTTCTCCAGAGTTCCTGACGTGAACGGCTGTAGAAACAAGTCTTGCCTTCGTTTATTGTAATTTCAAGGCTTTCAGCGTTCATATATGCAAGCATAAGAACCTTTTTGCTGTAATAATCCTGAACTATCGCAGGGATAAGCCCGTCTTTGTTATATTTAAGTTCAATCATTTTTGTATCCTCATCTCTATGTTGTTGTCGTTAAGATATTTTTTCAAATCCCTGATGCTCAGTTCTTTAAAATGGAAAATCGATGCTGCAAGACCGGCATCAGCACAGCCTGCTTTGAAAAGCTCAAGGAAATCTTCTTTCTTGCCTGCGCCGCCGCTTGCGATAACGGGGATTGAAACAAGGTCGCTGATTTTCTGAAGCATTTCAAGGTCGAAGCCCTGCTTTACACCGTCGGTGTCAATGCTGTTTACAACCAGTTCGCCTGCGCCGTTGTTTTCGCCCATCTTTGCCCATTCGAGAGCATCAATGCCAGTGTCGATTCTGCCGCCCTTGCTGAAAATGTGGAACGAGCCGTCAACACGCTTGATATCCATTGAGAGCACAACACATTGGTCACCGTATTTTTTGGCAGCTTTTTCAATGATTGATGGGTCTTTGATTGCACCCGAATTTACCGAAACCTTGTCTGCGCCGCATTTGAGTACTCGGTCAAAATCATCGAGAGTGTTGATGCCGCCGCCGACTGTGAGGGGAATGAAAATTTCGCTTGCAACCTGAGTGAGTACATCTGTGAAGAGTGCTCTTCCCTCGAAAGAAGCGGTTATATCATAAAATACAAGTTCATCCGCACCGCTGTCGTTATAGAAATGAGCGAGTTCAACGGGAGATGCGACGTCTTGAATTCCCTCAAAATTAACGCCTTTAACTACTCTGCCGTTGCGCACGTCAAGGCAGGGGATTATTCTTTTTGTAATCATTTCTGACCTCCTGCCGCCGCAAGTGCGTCCTTGAGGCTGAGTTTTCCTTCGTAGACAGCCTTGCCGACGATTGCGCCGTAGATGTTCATTTCTCTGAGAGTTTCAAGTTCGTGGGCAAAGGTTATGCCGCCCGAAGCAACAATATCAAGACCCTTGATTTCAGAAAGCTCTCTGTATATTTCAAGGTTGGTGCCCGAAAGCATACCATCCTTTGAAATGTCGGTATAAATAACTGTTGAAACTCCCGTGTCACGGAGCTTTTTGCAGAATTCAACGGAGTTTACATTGGTTGTTTCCTGCCATCCGCTGACGGCAACAAGACCTTCTTTTGCATCAACTCCGACTGCAATTGCACTTCCGAATTCTTTAACAGCCTCTTCGACAAAGGGGTAGTTTCTGACAGCAGCCGTGCCGAGAATAACACGCTTTACACCGAGCGAAAGATAATCTTCGATTCTCTGCATATTGCGGATTCCGCCGCCCACCTCGATGAAAAGTCCGTCAATTTTTGCAGCTTCTCTTATAGCATCAAAGTTAACGGGCAAGCCGTCCTTTGCGCCGTCAAGGTCAACCATATGTAAGTTAGTTGCTCCGTCCTTCATGAATTCCAGAGCCATTTCGGCAGGCGAGTCGGCATAAATTTTGACCTGATTGTAGTCACCCTTTGTCAGACGGACTACTTTGCCTCCGAGTATATCAGTTGCGGGAAATATCTGCATAGTGCCCTCCTTATAACTCTGAAAAAGCCTTTAAAAGAGCAAGACCTTTTGCACCGCTCTTTTCAGGGTGGAACTGCATTCCGTAAACGCTTCCGCTTTTAACAATTGCGGGCACTGCAACGCCGTATTCGGCAAAAGCAAGTGTGTTTTCAACGCAGTTTCTTGCATAGAACGAGTGAACGAAGTACATATAGTCGCCCGGTTCAATATATTTGAATATCGGATCAGCTTTTGCGAGGTTGAGTTTATTCCAACCCATATGGGGGATTTTTAAATCTGTGGGAATCTGACCTTCAAGAGGGCCGACAAAACCTTTGATGAGTCCGAGACCCATATGTGCGCCGTATTCGAAGCTCTTTTCGAAAAGCAGCTGCATTCCGAGGCATATACCGAGAATGGGTCTGCCCTGTGATGCAAGCTCACAAAGAAGCTTGTCCATTCCGCAGTCGCGTAGTTTTTGCGCCGCATCGCCGAATGCACCGACACCGGGGAGGATTATTTTATCCGCCGCAATGATTTCGTCTTTATCGCCTGTGATTTTGCATTCGATTCCGAGTGCTTTGAGTGACGATGAGAGTGAAAAAAGATTGCCGCAGCCGTAGTCAATTATTGCAATCATTATAAAATTCCTTTCGTTGAGGGAATTTCTCCGCCGAGAGTCTTATCCTCAAAAACAGCCTTGCAAAGCGCTCTTCCGAATGCTTTGAAAATGCCTTCGATGATGTGGTGGCTGTTTTTGCCCTCAAGCTGTTTTATGTGAAGCGTGATATCGCTGTTGCGAACGAATGAAATGAAGAATTCTTCAACAAGCTCTGTATCCATTCCGCCGACAGCGGGGGTGGGAATGTGCACATCATAGTTGAGATATGCTCTGCCGCTGATGTCGATGCTTGCGAGAATAAGAGTTTCGTCCATGGGAAGAAGAATGCTTCCGTATCGTGAAATACCTCTTTTTTCGCCGACAGCTTTTGCAAATGCCTGGCCGAGAACGATGCCTACATCTTCAACAGTATGATGATAGTCAACGTGAGTGTCGCCCACGCACTTAACCTTGAGGTCCATTCTGCCGTGGCGTGCAAAAAGCTCAAGCATATGGTCAAGGAATCCGCAGCCTGTGTTGATCTCGATTTTACCGCTGCCGTCAAGATTGAGTGAAAGTTCTATATCGGTTTCGTTTGTTTTTCTTTTGATTTCGGCTTCTCTCATTTTTTTGCCTCCGTAATTTCTCTGATGCAGTCAACAAGTGTCTGCATATCCTCTGCCGAACCGACGGTTATGCGGAGGTAGTTATCTATTTTTGCTTTGTTGAAATATCTTACAAGAATTCCTTTTGCGCGAAGCTCTGATGCAAGCTCGGATGCGGGAATCTTATCGCTCGATGCAAAGATAAAGTTTGCTTTTGAATCCGTGCATATGAAGCCGAGTTTTCTTAAGTCGGCAACCGTTTTTTCTCTTATTTCAACAATCTGTGCGATTTTATCGTCATAGTATTCGTTATCCGCAATTGCCGCAGCTGCCGCTTTGATTGAAAGAGTGTTGAGGTTATAGGGATTGAATGAATATTTGAGCTTGTTGAGGTCCTCAATTATTTCTTTTGAACCGATGCCGAAGCCGACGCGCAGACCTGCGAGCGAGTGGCTCTTTGAGAATGTACGTGTGACAAGGAGATTGTCATATTTGTTAACAAGTTCCATACAGCTTTCGCCGCAGAATGCCATATATGCCTCGTCCATAATCACAATATTATCAGGGTTTGATGAAACTATCTTTTCAACCTCGTCAAAGCTGAGTGCAAGACCTGTCGGTGCATTGGGATTCGCAATGACAATGTTTTTGTTTTTGCCGATGTAGTCGTTAACATCAATTGAAAAATCATCTTTGAGCGGTATCTGCTCAAGCTCAACACCAAAGATATCCGCATAAACGGGGTAGAAACCATATGAAATTTCAGGGCAGCAAAGCTTACCGCCTGCACCGCAGAATCCCATAATTGCAAATGCAAGCACATCATCAGAGCCGTTGCCGCAGAAAACCATATCGGGTGTTACTCCGAACTGTTCTGCAATTGCAGAACGAAGCTCTTTAAGCTCGGGGTCGGAGTAAAGATTGAGCTTATCAATCACTTCTTCGCTGAGCACCTCTTTGACCTTCGGCGAAGGAGGAAAAGGGGATTCATTTGTGTTGAGTTTTATAACTTTAACGTTAACTTGTTCGCCCGGAGTATAGGGAACGAGTTTTTCGTAGTTCTTTGAAAGAAATCTGCTCATGGGTTCACCTTATTTCTCAAATCTGATTGCCGCACTCTTGCCGTGAGCGTGAAGACCTTCGCGGTTTGCAAAGAGGACGATATTGTCCTTTACTTTGCCGAGTGCTTCTTCGGTATAGTAAATATACTGTGATTTTTTTACAAAATCATCAACAGAAAGGGGAGAACTGAATCTTGCAGTGCCCGAAGTGGGGAGAGTGTGGTTTGTTCCTGCAAGATAGTCACCGAGTGATTCGGGAGTGTTTTTGCCGAGGAAAATCGAACCTGCATTCTTAATTTTGTCAAGAAGTGCAAAGGGGTCGTCAACGCATACTTCAAGATGTTCGGGTGCAATCTCGTTTGCGATTTCGATGCCCTGCTCTATGTTGTTGGCAATAATGATTTTGCCGTTGGTGTCGATTGATGCTCTTGCGATTTCTTCTCTGGGAAGAAGCGGAATCTGCTTTTCAAGTTCTTCGCTTACTGCATAGGCAAGCTCTTCGCTGTCTGTAACAAGAACCGCGCTTGCGAGTTTGTCGTGCTCAGCCTGCGAAAGAAGGTCTGCCGCAACGAAAGCAGGGTTGCAAGTGCCGTCCGCAAGAACAAGGATTTCGCTCGGACCCGCAATCATATCGATGTCAACAAGACCAAAAAGCATTCTTTTTGCGGTTGCAACGAAAACGTTGCCGGGACCTACAACTTTGTCTGCCTTGGGAACACTTTCTGTGCCGTATGCAAGAGCAGCAACTGCCTGAGCACCGCCGGTTTTTATGATTGTATCAACGCGTGCAATCTTTGCGGCGCAAAGGATTGCAGAGGGAATATTACCGTTTTTATCGGGAGGAGTAACCATAATAATTTCGCTTACTCCTGCGATTTTTGCAGGGATAGCATTCATAAGCACGGTTGATGGATAGCTTGCTGTGCCGCCGGGTACATAGATGCCAACCTTTTCAATCGGTGTTATCTTCTGACCCGAAACAGTGCCGTCACCGTTATTGATTTCAAATCCCTCGTGAAGCTGTTTTTCATGGAAATTCCAAATGTTTTTCTTCGCAAGTTCAAGGGTTTCTATGAGTGCTTTGTCTTCATTTTCGTAAGCGGCATCGATTTCTTCCTGAGTAACGCGAAGATTTTTAATTTCTGCCTTGTCGAATTTAAGGCTGTATTCCTTAAGAGCTTTGTCGCCGTTTTCTTTAACGTTTTTTATGATATCGGCAACAATTGCTTCAACACCGCTTTCGAGTTTGATGTCTCTGGTGAGAATATCGCTTTTTTCTGCGCTGTCAATGTTGATTATTTTGATCATTTTGCCAACTCCTTTGTGAGCTTTTCCATAAGAGTGTCAATATCCTTACCTTTGAATTTGTAGGAGGATTTATTGGCAATCAGTCTTGCGCTGATGGGCATAATCTGCTCGTAAACGCGGAGGTTGTTTTCTTTAAGAGTCTTGCCCGATTCAACGATATCGACTATAACATCGGAGAGACCGAGCAGGGGAGCGATTTCAATTGAACCGTTGAGTTTTATTATTTCAATTTCACGGTTGAGTGATATGTAATAGTCTTTTGCGATGTTAACGAATTTTGTTGCAACTCTGAGAGGTCTGTCAAAATCCTCAACATAATCGTTCGGTGCAGCAACGCACATGTTGCATTTGCCGAGACCGAGGTCGAGAAGTTCGTATATGTCAAAATTACCTTCTTCAAGGATGTCTTTACCGACTACGCCAATATCTGCTGCACCGTGAGCAATATAAATCGCAACATCGGAAGGCTTTACGAGAAGGTAACGTACGCCGTTTTCTTCGTTTTCGAAAACAAGCTTTCTGTTGTCACTGTAAATTTCGCTGCAGTCGTATCCTATTGATGCGAAAAGTTCATATACTTTATCGCCGAGTCTGCCCTTGGGCAATGCAATGTTCAGCATGAGGGTACCTCCCTTAATGCGCCGTTTTCAAATGAATAAACAGTTTTTGCTTTGTATCCTTCGGGTACGGTATGTTCAACACGCACCGAGAATCCTTTTTCAACAAAGCTTTCAACAAGCGAAAGAAGAGATTCGCTTCTGTTTGCGGAATCGAAGATGATAAGAATATCGCTGTCGAACTCACGCTTTTTCTTGTAGTAAAGATTGAGATTGTCAAGATAGACAGCAAAACCGACTGCCTGGGTATTTTCTCTGAGCTTGCCTGCAAGCTTGTCATATCTTCCGCCTGAAAGAACAGCGGAGGGAGATTTTTCAACATAACCCTGGAAAATAATTCCGTTATAGTATTCGGTGTTGTTAAGTACTGAAAGGTCAATAAAGAGTCTGTCTGCAAGCTCACTCTTTCTGAGTGATGAGGCAATGAATTTAAGTTCGTCGCAAGCTCTCTTCATTTCGTCGTTACAAGCAAGAATGCAAAGATTTTCAATTGCATCGTCAAGTTTACCGTTGATACTTGCAAGCTTTGAGAGAAGTTCTGTTTTTTCTTCGGATACACCGCATTTTTCACAGATTGTACGAAGGTCGTGAATATTCTTTCCTTTGACGCATTCAATTATATCCTTTTTTGTGTTTTCGCCTATTTCAAGCTCCGCGAGAAGTGAAGGAATAAATGCCATATGTGAAATTGAAAGAACGAAGTCCTTGTCAATCATTTTAAGGCTTTTTGCGGCAAGCATCAGCACTTCCGAAATAAGATACTCATCAACTTTGCCGAGCACCTCAACACCTGTCTGCTTGATTTCTTTGTAGTCCATAGAGCTGTCGCTCATTCTGAAAACGCTTTCGTTATAGTAAAGCTTTGTAAGAGAATCCGAAAGCTTTGCATTTTTTACGATTGAAAGGGTAATGTCGGGCTTAAGCGCCATAAGGCGGCCGTCCGAATTATTGAATGCAAGAATGCCTTTGCCGGAGAGGAAATCTCTGTTATCGCTGTAAAAGCTGTATTCCTCAAACTTTGCCATTCTGTATTCTTTGTATCCCCACTGCTTGTAGAGCATTGAAAGCTCATATGTGAGGCTGTCCTCTTTTGAAAGAGTAGCAAGAAATCCGTCCATAATATTCTCCTGATAATTAATGTGCATACAGTATAGCACACTTTATTGTGTTAGTCAATTAGCGATTTACTACGCTAAATTAATTTGTTTTGCAATTTTGTTTATGTAAAATATACAATAACAGTCAAAAAGCGCATGGCATAGCCACACGCTGATTGTATATCACTTTTTTACAGCTTTGCAAAGGCATTCAAAACTTTCCTGGCTGATAACGTGCTCAATTCTGCAAGCGTCGATTGCTGCCTGGTCTGCGCTGACACCTATTCCGGTAAGCCACGCAGTAATGGTTTCGTGCCTTTCAAAGACTCTGTTTGCAATTTCGAAGCCCTTTTCTGTGAGTGTGATAAGACCGTCACCATCAGTCACAATATAGCCGTGCTCTCTGAGATTTCTCATGGCAACGCAAATACTGGGTTTTGAATATCCAAGCTCAGTTGCAATGTCAACGGAACGTACGGTACCTTTCTTTTTATGGAGTATGAGTATCGTTTCAAGGTAGTTTTCAGCTGATTCGCCGATTATCATTTGTTTCACTCTCCATTCTTCATTGCAGTTTTAAAAGTATATCATACATAAGTCTTATTTTCAACTATAAATTTTATTAATTACAATAAATTTTCTCGGCGTACCTGACTGAAGCCATTGCATCGCTTCCGTAGCTGTCGGCATCAATCATTGAGGCGTATTCCTCTGTCATAACAGCACCGCCGACCATAACTTTACATTCGGGAACAGATTTTCTGAGGAGTTTTATCGTTTCTTCCATAGCGGGAACCGTTGTTGTCATAAGTGCGCTCAGACCGACAAGCCTTGAACCGTTTGATTTCACTGCGTCAACGATTGCTTCAGGCGGAACATCCTTGCCAAGGTCGATAACCTCGTATCCATAGTTTTCGAGAAGCACCTTAACAATATTTTTGCCGATATCGTGAACATCGCCCTTGACAGTTGCAATAACAACCTTGCCTTTTTTGCTTTCGCCTGAAGGAATTGCAGATTTGATGGATTCAAATGCTTCTTTAGCTGCTTGAGCACTCATAAGAAGCTGTGGAAGATAAACTGTTTTTTCTTCGAATCCTTTGCCGACTGTGTTGAGAGCAGGAATAATCATTCCGTCGATGATATCCATAGGAGATATCGATTTGAGAAGCTCTGATGCAACCGCACCTGCCTGCTCTTTAAGACCGTTTATTATGCAGGAATCGAGAGAGATATCTGAATTTGATGCAACGGAAGTCTGAACAGGGGAATGCTTATCCGCAAATTCAATATAATCCGCACAGTTTTCGTCTTTTCCTGTCAGAGCCATAAAGCAATGCCACGCTTTCATCATTTCATCCGAAAACGGATTGATGATTGCACAGTCAAGACCGCACTGCATCGCCATTGTGTAAAATACGGAGTTGACGTCAGCTCTTGAAGGCAGACCAAATGAAATATTTGAAACGCCGAGACTTGTTTTGATGCCCATATTATGGAGCTTTTTTACGGCTTCAAGTGTTATATTTGCACTTTCGGAGTCGCTTGAAACAGCCATTGCAAGAGGGTCAACAATTATATCTTTTTCACAAATTCCGTAGTCTTTTGCACGAGTGATTATTTTTTTGGCAATTTCAATTCTTTCGTCAGCAGAAGCAGGAATTCCGTTTTCATCAAGGGTAACTGCAATAACAGCACCGCCGTATTTCTTAATCAACGGAAAGACAGCTTTCATGCTTTCCTCTTTACCGCTTACGGAATTAATTAATGCTTTGCCATTATAGATTCTCATTGCTTTTTCCATTGCAACGGAGTCAACCGTATCAATCTGCAAAGGAAGGTCGGTAACGCCCTGAAGAGCTTTGATAACATTTACCATCATAGCGGTTTCATCGATTTCGGGCAGACCGACATTGACATCAAGAATCGAAACGCCTTTTTTGTTCTGAGCAAGACCTTCGTTGAGAATGTATCCGATATCATTCTCACGCAGAGCTTCTTTGAATCTTTTTTTACCGGTGGGATTGATTCTTTCACCGATAATAACGGGGATTTTACCGATTTCAACGGCGTGTTTGTATGATGAAACAAGAGTGTGGTTTTTCTTTTCGGGAATTAAAAACGGAAGATTTTTTGTCTTTTCTACAGTTTTTCGGATGTGGTCGGGAGTAGTTCCGCAGCATCCGCCGATGATTGTTGCACCGGACTCGACAATGCTGCACATTATATTGGAAAACTCTTCTGCATCAATATCAAATACGGTTTCTCCGTTTTCGCTTCTGGGCAGACCTGCGTTGGGATTAACGATAATCGGCACACTTGAATATTTTGCAAATTCAGGAACAATTTCCGCCATCTGCTTCGGTCCGAGTGAACAATTCATACCGATTGCATCAGCACCGAGACCCTCAAGCATCGCAATCATTGCTTTGGGATCAGCACCCGTCATAAGCTTATGAGTTTCGTCATAAACGCAGGTGATGAATACGGGCAAATCACAGCTTTCTTTTGCTGCCAGAAGAGCCGCTTTTGCTTCGTATGAATCGTTGATTGTTTCAATAAGAACGAGGTCTGCGCCCGCTTTTGCGCCGATTTTTATTGTTTCTGAAAATATTGAAACAGCATCCTCAAATTTCAGGTCACCGAGAGGTTCAAGCATTTTTCCCGTTGGACCGATATCGAGCGCGATATATGCATCTTCATAGCCTTCGCAGGCTGTTTTTGCATTTTTGACTGCAGCGGTAACAATTTCTTCAAGATTATCGAATTTAAGGCGGTTTGCACCGAATGTGCAGGTAGTGATAATATTTGCACCTGCCTCAAGATAAAGTCGGTGCATTTCAATTATTTTATCAGGGTTTGTTATATTCCATGTTTCGGGTTTTTCGCCTGCTTTGAGACCGCGCGACTGAAGAAGAGTTCCTGCACCGCCGTCGCAGTAAGTTATTTCGCTTTTAATTTTATCAAGTATATTCATAGCAATTCCTCTTATCTGTATGGGCAGTTATTGCCGCTGCAAATCATACATCCGGGTCCTGTGCATTTATTCTTTTCTTTGCCGATGCCGATAATTGCCGTAACGGATTTTACGGGCACCATCATCAGGCTGTCGGTAAGGCTCATTCCGATGTTTTTCTTTGTTTGTAAAAATTCAATGATATCTCGCTGGCATTCGAGTGGCATATCGCCGTAGCCTGGGCTGAATCTCGGTCTGAGGCATTCGCAATTTTTAAATGAAACGTTGATTTTGTTACAGAATGCCTCTATTGCTGCCGAACCTACGCAATCTGTGACCATTCCTTTGAGTGGCGAGATTGTTGAATTGCGTTCAATGAGTCTGTGGGATTCGATTCCGGTTGTTGCGGCAAAAACATATGCTTTTTCACAGCCGTCAAGATTCTTTTTGAGTGAATTGCAGATGATTTTTCCGTTTCCAAGGTCGATTTCACCGTTTAAACCAACATCAACTTCCGCGAAACAAGCCCTGAAATCGGCGGAGTTAAGGAATTCTTCCGTACAATCTGCAATCAAATTATTTGTGTTTTCGTCTGTTTTAGCGGAATAATAGCCGAGATAAACCGCAACCTCCTTAGGGTCGATGTTTATTTCGGCTGCCGCTGATTTTACTATTTTAATCATTGGGTTTTATCCTTGCTTTTAAAAATAATAAGTTTGCTGAAAACATAGTTAATGATAACAACTACAACACCAACAATGCATTTTGCAATAAAATCATTCCAAGTCAGGAGAGAAACCATAACAAACATCATCAGGGTTTCAACAAAAAACGAAAAGATTCTTGCACCCATAAAGCCGACAAATTCTTTGCCCGCAACAGAAGGCTTCCAGCTTTTTGATTCGAAAACCCAGAGCTTGTTTGTTACAAAAGCGAAAACAACACCTGCAACCCACGCTATTGCGTTTGCATCAAGATATTCGCTTCCGCCGCTGAATATTTTGAGTATTGCAGAATCTTCGGGGATGATTGCATTGAAAACGCCGTCCCATCCTATGCTGATAAAAAGCTTCTTGAAAACATAAAATGTTGCAAGGTTTACAACGGTTGTCAGCACGCCGAAAAATACATAGGTTATTATTTCTTTTGTGAAAAGCTTATCGATGATTTTGCCGATAAAACTTTCTTTTTTGAAAAACTTAAAAAGTAATTCTCTGATTTTATCAATCATAATATTCTCCGTAAATAATCAATTGTTGTAATAACCGTATTTTAAAACAAAATTATAATAAAGTCAATAAAGGCTTGCATTTTTGATACATTATGATAAAATATTATGAGGTGAATTTATGGAAGCATCTGTCAAAAACAGAATCCGACTGAATTTTCTTGACGAAATCAGGGGACTCGCGGTATTTTGTATGATTTTTTATCACGCATTTTATATCTGCGGTTACTTTTTCGGTCATGAGTGGGCATCTCTCCTTTTTGATTTCTTTTTGCCTGTTCAGCCTTGGTTTGCCGGGATTTTTATTTTTGTTTGTGGAATTTCCTGCACGCTTTCAAAAAGTAATCTTAAAAGAGGGTTAGTTCTCCTCGGAGTTGCCGTCGGTTTTACTATCGTGACTGCTTTGATTCTTCCTATAATGGGATTTGAAGGGACTGAGGTTTATTTCGGCATTCTTCATATGCTTGCGGTTTCGGTTTTGCTTTATGCATTTACAGAGAAAAAACTCGGAAGGATTTCTCCGTTTGTGGGAATACTTCTTTGTGCGGTGCTTTTTGCATTCACAAGCGGGATTTCCGAAGGCAGACTCGGCTACGGAAATCTTATTAATATAATGCTTCCCGAAAGCCTATACGAGAATAATTATCTTATGCCTCTCGGCATATATGCACCATGGTTTTATTCGGCAGATTATTTTCCTTTGTTTCCCAATATTTTTATTTTTATTTCGGGTGCATTGGCGGGAAAAATATGTGCCGAAAGGGGATATCCGGAGTGGATTTATCCCAAAAGAGTTCCTTTTTTAGGTGTTCTCGGCAGACATTCATTAGTTATTTATATTGTTCATATGCCGGTGATTTTCGCTGTTGTATATGCAATTGATTTTATATTAAATATGTTTTAACAGATAGGAGATAGAAAAAATGAGCGAATCGTGTAGCGGCAATTGCGCAAACTGTGCAAGCAATTGCGATTCAAGAAAAGAAGCGCAGGATATGAGAATTCCCTGCGGACCTTTTAGTAATGTTAAAAAAGTAATCGGTGTTGTCAGTGGCAAAGGCGGTGTAGGTAAGTCACTTGTTACTTCAATGCTTGCAAGTGCAATGCAGGCGAGAGGTAATGCTTGTGCAGTGCTTGATGCCGATATCACAGGACCTTCAATTCCCAAGTCATTCGGTATTAAAGACAGAGCAAAGGCGGATGAATGCGGACTTCTTCCCGAAGAAAGCAAGACGGGCATCAAGGTTATGTCAATCAATCTTCTTCTTGAGAACGAGGAGTCGCCCGTTGTGTGGAGAGGTCCAGTTATTTCGGGCGTTATCCAGCAGTTCTGGAAGGATGTTGCGTGGGGCGACGTTGATTATATGTTTGTTGATATGCCTCCCGGAACGGGCGATGTTTCGCTGACCGTTTTCCAGAATCTTCCCGTTGACGGTATCGTTATTGTAACAACACCTCAGGACCTTGTAACAATGATTGTTAAGAAGGCTTTCAATATGGCGAAGCTTATGAATATTCCCGTTCTCGGACTTGTTGAGAATATGAGCTATGTTGTTTGCCCCGATTGCGGCAAGGAATTCAAGATTTTCGGCGAAAGCAAGATTGATGAGATTGCGGCTGAACTCGGCGTACCTGTTCTTGCAAAGCTTCCCATTGACCCCAAAACAGCTTCGCTTGTTGATAAAGGCGCAATCGAGCTTGCAGACGATAAATATATCGCATCGGCTGTTGACTTTATTTCAAAAATAGACTAAAATTACGGATATAAAAACTTTCAGGAGTTGAAAAATAAATGCTTGATATCAGATTTGTAAGGGAAAATCCCGATATAG
>JAZNHM010000103.1:0-3515 GCA_045576955.1 Acutalibacteraceae bacterium
GTGCGTACCGGTGTTGTTGCGGCTGATGAAGAGGTTGCGGCAATGCTTCAGAAGAGCGGTAAACCCGTTATTCTTTGTGTCAATAAGTGCGACACTCCGGGTGAGCTTCCGCCCGATTATTATGAATTCTATAATCTCGGCCTCGGCGATCCGATGCCCGTTTCTTCCGTTCACGGTATGGGTACAGGTGACCTTCTTGACGAGGTGCTCAAATATCTTCCCGAAGAAAGCACCGAAGAGGATGAAGATGATGCAATTAAGGTTGCCGTTATCGGCAAACCCAATGCAGGTAAATCATCACTTGTCAATGCTGTACTCGGCGAGGACAGAATGATTGTTTCTGACATTGCCGGTACAACCCGTGATGCAACAGATTCAATCGTTGAAAACGAACACGGAAAGTTTGTGTTTATTGATACTGCCGGACTTCGCAGAAAAAGCCGTGTTTATGATCAGATAGAAAAATATTCCGTTATCCGTGCAAGGATGGCGGTTGAAAGAGCGCACGTATGCGTTATTATGATTGATGCAACCGAAGGCTTCACCGAGCAGGATTCAAAGGTTGCGGGCATCGCTCACGAAATGGGTAAGGCTTGTATCATTGCTGTTAACAAGTGGGATGCAGTTGAAAAAGACGGCAAAACGATGGACAGTATGAGAAAACAGCTTATGAAAGACTTTTCTTTTATGAGCTACGCTCCGATAATCTTCATCTCCGCAAAGGAGAAAATCAGGCTTGACCGTTTGTTTGAGCTTATCAAGTTTGTTGATACACAGAACGCAATGCGTATTTCAACCGGTAAGCTCAATGATGTACTTGCGGATGCAACAGCAAGAGTGCAACCTCCCACAGATAAGGGCAAGCGACTTAAGATTTACTATATGACCCAGGCATCAACAAGACCGCCAACATTCGTATGCTTTGTCAATAACGCAGAGCTTTTCCACTACAGCTATCAGCGTTATCTCGACAATCAGATAAGAGAGGTTTTCGGCCTTGAAGGTACGCCCACAAGAATGGTAGTGCGTGAAAGAGAGTCAAACAAAAAATGATAGTTTTGGGAATTGACCCCGGATATGCGATAGTCGGTTACGGAGTGGTTGAGTATCATAACAATCATTTCCGAATGCTGGATTTCGGTGCGATAACAACCGAGGCGCATACTCCGTTTAATGAAAGACTCGAAAGAATTTATAACTGCATGTGTATGCTGATTGACAGATATCATCCCGATGCGTTGGCAATTGAAAAGCTGTTTTTCAACACTAACCAGAAAACAGCAATTGACGTTGCTCAGGCGAGGGGAGTACTTGTGCTTGCGGCTCAGCAGGCAAAGATGCCGATTTTCGAATACACACCGCTTCAGGTGAAGCAGAGCGTTGTCGGTTACGGCAGGGCGGAGAAAAAGCAGGTTCAGGAAATGACGAGAGTTATGCTCAATCTTGAAAAAATTCCCAAGCCCGATGATGCCGCCGATGCTCTTGCAATGGCAATCTGCCACTGCCACAGTGCAGGTTCGCTGATTGGCTCGCTTCGTTCACGATTATAATTAATCAAAAGGAATGTTCTTATGTTCTACAGCTTAACAGGAAAAATTGTTTATGCCGATGAAAACAGCGTTGCTCTCGAATGCGGAGGAGTTGCTTTCAGGCTTTATACAACTTTGAATACACTCAGAAAGTGCGCTGATATCGGGCAGACACAGACTCTTTACACCCATCTCAACGTGCGTGAGGATGCGCTCGACCTTTTCGGCTTTGCCGATAAGAATGAGCTTGATTGCTTCAAGATGCTTACAGGCGTTTCGGGAGTCGGCCCCAAAGCGGGTCTTGCAATTCTTTCTCAGCTTACTCCCGATATGCTCGCTGTCAGTGTCGCAGGCGGAGATGTTAAAGCGATTACCGCCGCTCAGGGTGTAGGCCCTAAGATTGCACAGAGAATCGTGCTTGAGCTTAAAGGCAAGCTTGACGGATTTGCAACAAGCTCCGAAACTCTCGGCAACATCGCGGCGGCTCAAAAAGCAACCGTCAGCTATGCGGGTGAGGATGCTGTTAATGCTCTCGTTATGCTTGGTTACAGCAAGTCCGAGGCAAGCATTGCAGTCGGCAGGCTCGACGGCAATCTTTCAACCGAAGATATGATTAAGCAGGCTCTCAAGGTGCTTGCAAAGAACATATAAAGGAGGAGCATTATGGATTTTGATTTTGAAAACAGAATTGTTGCTCCCGAGTTTTCGTCTGCAGAAGATAACGACATAGAAATTTCACTCCGACCCAAGGTGCTCGGTGAATACATCGGACAGGATAAGGTGAAGGAGAATCTTTCGATATATATTGAGGCGGCACGCCGCAGAAACGAGCCGCTTGACCACGTTTTGCTCTACGGACCTCCGGGTCTCGGTAAAACGACTCTTGCGGGCATCATTGCCAACGAAATGGGCGTTAATTTCCGCGTGACAAGCGGACCTGCCATCGAAAAGCCGGGCGACCTTGCCGCTCTTTTGACAAATCTTAATGAAGGCGATGTGCTTTTCATCGACGAAATCCACCGTCTTTCAAGAGCAGTTGAAGAAGTGCTTTACCCTGCGATGGAAGATAACGTGCTCGACATTATCATCGGCAAAGGTCCCTCAGCACGCTCAATAAGACTTGATTTACACAAGTTTACACTTGTCGGCGCAACAACAAGAGCCGGTCAGCTCAGCGCACCTTTGCGTGACCGTTTCGGCGTTATTCTCCGACTGGAGCTTTATACTCCCGAGCAGCTTTCGCAGATTGTCAACCGAAGTGCGGGAATTCTTGATATTGATATCGACCCGATGGGCTCGCTTGAAATTGCATCGCGTTCAAGAGGTACTCCCCGAATCGCAAACCGACTTCTCAAAAGAGCGAGAGACTTTGCTCAGGTTATGTGCGATGGCGAAATCACAAAGGAAGCTTCATCGCTTGCACTTGACAGAATGGAAATTGATGAACTCGGTCTTGATTCGATTGACAGACTGATACTCAAAACAATGATAAAGAATTATAACGGCGGTCCCGTAGGACTTGAAACGATAGCTGCGGCTATCGGTGAGGAAGCCGTTACCATAGAAGATGTTTATGAACCGTATCTGATGCAGGTGGGCTTCCTGAGCCGTACACCGAGAGGAAGAATGGTTACTCCCGCAGGCTATGCGCATCTCGGAATGGCGATGCCCGGTCAGCAGAGAATGGATGTGTAATATGAGAAAAGCAGATAACTGGATTGATTATGAGCTTATCGATTGCTCCGACGGCGAAAGACTCGAGCGCTGGGGTGATATTATCCTCGTGCGCCCTGACCCTCAGGTAATCTGGAAAACTCCCAAGGAAAATCCGCTCTGGTATAATCCCCACGCAATTTATAACCGCTCCAACACAGGCGGCGGAAGCTGGAGAGTATGCAAGAAGATGCCCGATGTGTGGCAGATAGGTCTTGATAATCTCAAGTTCAACATCAAAACAATGGGCTTCAAGCATACCGGTCTTTTCCC
>JAZNHM010000104.1:0-2595 GCA_045576955.1 Acutalibacteraceae bacterium
CGGCTGATGCCTCTGCCTTCTGAACCGACAACAAGTGCAACGCTTCCCGAATAATCCTGCTTATCCCAACGGGTGCCGTCCATATCCGCACCGTAAATCCAGAAGCCCTTTTCTTTCAGCTCCTCGATGGTTGAAGCAAGATTCGGTACTCTTGCAACGGGCACGTACTCAACCGCACCTGCGGAAACCTTGCCTACCGCATAGGTAAGTGCAACGCTGCGTCTTTTGGGAATGATGATTCCGTGTGCACCGCACGCATCAGCAGTTCTGATGATCGCACCAAGATTGTGAGGGTCTTCGATTTCGTCACAGATTATAACAAACGGCTGCTCGCCCTTGCTTTCGGCATTCTGAAGAATATCGTCAATTGACGAATATTCGTGAACTGCCGCCCACGCCGCAACACCCTGATGATTTTCTCCCTCGCAGAGTTTATCGAGCTTTCTGCGGTCTGTTTCTTTGATAACAATGCCCTTGTCACGGCACTGGCCTATTATTTTTCCGACGGAGCCGCCTCTCTCTCCTTTTGCAACAAGAAGGCAATCAATTGCCCTGCCGCTCTTGAGAGCTTCCGCAACGGCATTGCGCCCGATAATCAGTCCCTGTCGCTCATTCTGCATTTCCATAAAGCAGACTCCTCCTATTTTTAGCTATATTCAATTGATTATATCATAAAATAACACTTTTGAACAGTATTATTATAATTTTTACAAAAAAATTTTTTAGTAAATATAAGGGTTCGGATAATAAATGACAGTTTTTGCCATTAATATGTGTAGAATTAGTGTGTGATTATCTGCGAAAGGACTAAAAAATATGGAAAAACCATCTGTTATTGACAGACCCGATTTTTCGGACAAGCTGTGGGACAGAGGAATTCTGATTCTGACCTGCTCGGTCTGTTTTGTTTCGGGTTTCATTCTTTCAGGCGCAGAGCTGATGTCTATGCGCATCCCTCTGAGCATCGGTCTTGCAGCCGCTTTTACTGGATATGAGCTTGTTTTTGTGTGCATCGGCGGTATTGCCGGAGCGGCATTACGGCTGAGCGCAGGAGATATGCTGAGTGCAGCTCTTCCGCTTGCGGGGATTGCTGCAACGGTTTTTATACTTGAAAAAATGAACATAAAAAAGAAAAGACGTCTGATTCTTTCTATCAGTGTCTTTGCATTCTGCTTCGTGTGCAAAACGGCAATTATGTTTTCGGAAATGCCGTCGCTCAATGAATTTATACTTATTTTCTGCTCGTCTCTTTTGTGTGGCGCCTCGGTTGTTTTTTATTCGGGCACAGCGGACTGTATAAGGCGCAGACAGAATATTTATATGCTGGACAACCATACGCTCGTGTGCATCATCGCAAGCCTCTGCACGATCCTTCTCGGTTCATCTGAAATCAGCATTCTCGGATTCAGACCCGCAAGACTCTTCGGATGCTTCGTTATTATTACGGCGGCATATCTTTTCAGCCGCTCGGGTGGAAGCGTTGCGGGAGTTGCTATCGGCGGATGCATTGCCGTTTCGGGCACAAGCGTTGCGCTGAGCATATGCTATGGTGTCTGCGGTCTGCTTTCGGGCATTTTCTCAAAATTCGGCAGATTTTTCTGCGCTCTCACGTTTTCGCTGACGGCGGGTATAGCGGGGCTTCTTGACGGCTCACCCGAGGGCATTTCTGTTTTTGCCGAAGCGGCGGCAGCTGCCTTCGTTTTTGCGGTAATACCCGGCAAGTATCTTCGTAAAATCCGTAATGATATTCTCAATCCGGGCGTTCTGCGTATGGAAACGGAATTCTGCTCGGCAGGCGAAAGACTGAACGAAGCCGCAAAGGCAATCGGCTCGGTTTCGGAATGCGTTTCTTCAGTTTCTAAAGGAATTGAAGCACTCTCCCCCGCAACAGATATTATGGTCTGTATGAGGGTCAGGGAAAGAATCTGTGCAGAGTGTCCGCTTAAAGATACCTTCTGCCCCGAGGACGGCGAATTCTCCGAAATCGTTAAAAAGCTGTCACAGGGCGAAACGGTAGGATGCGAGGATTTTTCGGTCAATTTCAATTCAAAATGTCCGAGCGCACCGCGCCTTGCAGACTGCTTCAACAGAGTATATGCGGGGCAGAAAGCTGTCAACGCAATGCAGGCAAATTCGGCACGTAACAGAGAACTCGCATGCAGTCAGTTTGATTGGGTTTCGGCACTTCTCCGAGAGCTTTCCGAGGAGATCGGCAAAGGGTCTCAGGTACTTTTCAATAAGGAAAAAAGTGCATTGCGTGTGCTTGCTGACAACGGCTTCAACGCTCTTTCCGCCCGCTGTGTCTGCCCTCCTTCGGGCGCATTGAGGCTGACGTGTGTTGTTGAAAACATTCCCGTTTCCACCTCACTTTCACGGCTTACGGCGGAGCTTTCGCGTGAACTTGAAGCTCAGCTTCTTCCGCCGAAGATTCGCGAGCATAAGGACGGAAAAGAGCTTCTTTTCACCCGCAAAGAGCTGTTCAGAATCCGTTTCGGGTCGGCATCGGCAAGCTGCGGAAACCAAAAGCTCTGCGGCGATTATTTCGAATGCTTCCGCACCGATTCAAAGGCATACATCATCCTCAGCGACGGTATG
>JAZNHM010000105.1:0-3878 GCA_045576955.1 Acutalibacteraceae bacterium
GGGATAAATAATGAAGAGCCGGAGAAACTTGCGGAATACATTTCCGTTAGGAAGATATGCCTCGAGGTTGCTTGGGTAAGAAAACACAAGTGAATATGGTCAGAAGGTTTTATGATTCTGTTTGGGTCAGGGACGAAACGGAACGGATACAAGAGAAAAGTTGCCGACCGTCACATACGGAAAAACAAAACCTTTGAGCTTGTTGCCCAAACAAAAAACGGTTTTTAAGGAGAACGGACCCCGAAGTTTCGATTGATAAAGGAAGTGTAAACAATGAAAAGCGTAAACAAAATTTCACCGCAGGTATATTTGTTTTTATCGGTAACAAGTTCATTGATTGCAATGGTTATTTACCGTTCAACGATATTCCGCTGTCTTTTCTTTTCGACTTATGGCGAATCAAAGGCAGCTCTTTGGATTATCTGGGGCGTATGCTTTGTTTTTACATACCTTTTGACGCGCAAACACCACAGAAACTATCTGTCGCTCTTTTCAGATACGGTTCTGCCTTTCGGAATCTATACAATTATGACCTATGAGAATTCGCAGCCTCTGGTTGTGTTGGTGGTTGAAATGGCAATTCTTGTTCTCTGCGGTTCTTTCGGAATTGCAATTATTGTTGCGAACAAAATTCCGGATGAGCCAAGGCGAAGGCTGAAAATGCTGAAAGTCGGTCTGCTCCGTTTCCTGAACGGAATAAGGAACATTACAGCTGTTTGTTTATCAATTTTGGTTTTTTACCTTTCGGGTCTCTGTGCTTTCGACTCTCCGTCACTTATCCCTGCAGTAAAGCCTACCGTGGCGGTTGAGCAGAACAAAGACGAAGTGCTTAAAGAGAAAATGCCTGTCATATCCCGAATTGATAAATCAATATGGAAAACTCTTTCTTTTGAAGAGAGACTGGATACAGTGCAGACAATTGCCAACGTTGAAAATTTACAGGTTGGTATCACTCATGAGGTGAGAGTGTGTGCAGAATCGATGGGACTCGGAGTATACGGACAATACGATTCAACAAACCATACCATATATATCAACACTGAACTTCTGGAGGATGATAACCCGATTCAGTGTATTGATACTCTTTGCCACGAATTGCGCCATGTTTATCAGTATAATGTTGTGGATGCGTATCTTGCTCTTGATGAAGAATATCAGCAACTTGAAATTTTTGACGACGCGAGAAGATATTATGAGAATCTGGATGACTATCAGAGCGCATCAAGGGATGGCTTTGATGCGTACGAAAAACAGGTTGTTGAAGAAGACAGCAGAAAACACGGCAAGATGAGGTCCGTTTACTACTTCTGGTTAGCAGGGAAATATCTTGCTGATGAAGCGTGAGGAGGGAAAATATGCTGATCAAAAGCAAAAGAGAGTTTTTTTGGCTTAAATACAGATTTGAGATTGTGATTTCCGTTTCTGCAATTCTTGGTATGGCATTCGGATTCCTTGGCAGGGATTATGCAAGCTTTGAAAGGCTGAACGGAGTTGTTGAATGCAATAAAACGGTTGAAACAATATGTAACAGCGTTGTTTTGCCCGTTGTTGCAATTATACTCTCGAAACTTGTGGGAAATCCAAGCAAAATGGCTATGTCTGTTATGGGGGCAAAAATTGCAGCCACGGTTCTGGGCGCGGTATTCGGTATCAATGCCAATATTCATCTGCCGCTTTTTCACGGAGACTGGGGAATCCTTTTTTTCGTTGCGGTTGACGTATTTATCATATTTGCCATTCGCGGTGCATCCGATGCGAGAAAGTGTGTTTTTTATGCAATAACGGTTGTGACGGCGGTTATGATGATTTCGCATATCATTCTGCAGCTTGACGGTGACGCTTCATCTGATTATCCCTTCCGCATAGCCTATCTTATGATGTTCTATTATTCCGTCGGATACGTTGTTTTTCACACTGCACGCAGATGGATGCATGCCCCCACACCCGAGGAATGGGCGAAAATAAATTTGGAAGAAGGTGACAGTAATGATTGATTTGTCAAAGAATTTTTTCTATACTGAAGACAAAAACGGTAAAATTCAAAAGAATGATATACTTTTTTCTTTTGAAAGTGAAATTGACGGTAACACGTATATTGTTCATACAGCCAACGAAAAAGACGAAAACGGCAACGTGATTGTTTATGCATCATACGTCAACGAGGAAACTCACGGAAATAAGCTTGTGAACGTTGAGGATGATGCTACGTTCGGCATAATAGAGGGCATGTTGGTAACCCTCATGGGAACGGTAAGGGGATACACTGATGAAAGTAGTTTTTCTTGATTTTGACGGAGTACTGAATTCGGCGGAATACAGACGTTCCGTTGATGATTATCACAGTAATTTTATTGATGAAAGCAAGCTTCGGTTTCTGTCGGCAACGTGGGAGCAACGCTTTTTCACAACCTGCTTGTCACGTGGTCTTACGCAAAGAAAACAGATAGCTTGGCTTAAATAAGCTACATGAATAAGGAGACGATTGCAATGGAAAACAACAAGAACGCAGAGCTTGTTTATATGTCGGTGAAAGAGGCGGCCGAAATGTGTCGCAAAACTGATGAGGAGTATTATAATTTAGGCTTGCTCCTCGCAGTATCCGACCACTTTATCAAGAAATATCACAAAACATATGAGGAGTTGGCAAAATGATTAAACAGTTCAGGACGGATTCCGTTTGTGTTATACACTCGCATCTTATCAGAGAAACAGGCGGCACGGACGGTGTACGTGACAATTCGCTTCTCGAGTCTGCGCTCAGTTCACCTTTTCAGAGTTTTGGCGGACAGGAAATTTATCCTGACGTTATTCAAAAGGCTTGCCGTCTCGGGGTTGGAATAATCAAAAATCATCCTTTCCTTGACGGCAATAAACGTATCGGATGCCATATGATGCTTATTTTTCTCGCACTCAACGGAATCGAAGTTGATTGCGACCCGATGGAGCTTGCCGATATAATTGTCGGAGTTGCTTCAAGCAAAATCAGTTTTGAAGAACTCTGCGAATGGGTTAAAAGCAAGTAACCGGAGACAAGACGTGGAATTCCGCACAGTGAAGTTCGTACCGATTGTCAAACCGAATAATAAACAGATTAAGTGCAACGGGATTAATTCCGTTGCACTTTTAGTTTTAAACAAAATGAACTGAATTTGATTATTTGTATATTCTGAACATATATTTCTTGACTTTACTCTAAAATTATATTAATATTTAATAAACTAAGAGAAGGAGATGTTCTTGTGAAGAAAGAAAAGGTTGCTGCCGGTGCGGCTCCTGCCAATGCTTTGCCGTCTGATACAGGCAAGTATATAACAAAATTTGAATATGCGTGCCTGATGCTTGCCCGTGTCGGCGGTATGTTCGGAACAACCCTTACGGGCACTCTTGCGGCGGCATTCCTGCATGAGCTTTATTTTGGACCTGTCGGTGTCGGTTCGGAAGAAATTGCAAGTATACTTGCGGTTCAGACAACAATCACAACAGTTCTCGGTATAGTAATCGGTTTGATTTCAAGCGTAATTATTCAGAAATGGAAATCACGTTGGGGCAGATACCGTCAATGGTATGTTATTTGTGCACTGCCTGTTTTTGCTTTGACCGTATTGTATTTCTACGTTCCAGAAGGATGGACGGTTCAGCAGATGACTATGCTCAGATACGGTATAGCTTGCTGTCAGACAATATTTAACGCGTTCAATAATGCCGGTCAGAACGTTGCTCAGGTTATTTCTCCCAATCCCAAAGAAAAGAAAACTGTTGCAACTATCTGGCAGTTGTCATATTACCTCGGTTACGGTGCAGCATATCTTGGTACGTTTATTTACGGTCTTTTCAGTGATGATAAAAACGCAATGTATATGACGTTGGCTATTGTTGCC
>JAZNHM010000106.1:0-3057 GCA_045576955.1 Acutalibacteraceae bacterium
AGTTTTTGTCGACACAATCAAAGCTTGCCACCCGGCGGAAGAAATACTTCCTGTCAAAGGAACATGGATTTGGGATAACAAACGCAAATACCATTACTTAGGTGATATACCTTTTCTCGATGCGACCGCAAAGTTCATTTACAAGAAGCTGAAGGACAAGCCCTACGATAATGTGTTTATCGAGTTTTCGGTTCCGAAGGTCCTTTATTATGGCGATAACATAACCGGTTTTCTGTATAAGGACAGCAATATTCTGAACTATGAAGCCAAGGATATTTTAACCTGCTACAACATCAACGTTGACCTTGCGGCGAACCCGATTTATTTTGATGTTTTTGATGTAAGAAGAATCGACCACAGCTTTTCATTTCGCATCAACGGTATAGAAGAACAGGAAGAATTCTGCCGACTGTTCAAGAACATGTACTTTAAATATTTGAAGCCCGGTCGTTCAGGCAGCAAGTCCTATGATTATGACATTGACGGTTACTGCTTTACTTCAAAGAAATTGGATATCGTTCTTTATGATAAAGCGAAAGAGCAGAATGAAGCGAAAGAGCAGGATAAAGCGAAGGAAGACCAAAATAAAATAGAAAACACCCTGAGGCTTGAAATGAGATGCAAGGAGCCGTTCAGTGCTTATGACGGTAAGGTGTTCGGCAGTGTTGAAAAGATGTTCAGGAAAGCCAACAACCGTTTCGCTTATCTTCTTACCTCTCGGAATCTGATTTACGATTTCGTTCCAGAGAATGAATATGAAAAGCTATTAACCGATTGCTACAACGCCAAGAAGGCTGAATACAGCGCAAACCCCAAAGGCGAGAAGCCTTCATATCTGAAGTTTAAGCTTGACCACCTTCTTGCAAATATGATGCAGATAAACGAAGAAGGCTGTCACTCGTTTCATTCACAGAAGGGTAACCGTGTTATTTACAATGCTTGCCTTAATCTTGCACAGGATGCAGAGATAAGCATTCTCTAC
Organism: Acutalibacteraceae bacterium; assembly: GCA_045576955.1. Classification (GTDB taxonomy): domain Bacteria; phylum Bacillota; class Clostridia; order Oscillospirales; family Acutalibacteraceae; genus CAG-177. The sequence goes on from JAZNHM010000106.1 coordinate 983, forward strand.
ACAAAGCTTAATTACAGAATAAGCTTCATAGATAATGTTTGTTACCGTTCAGATTCCGAATATGTCGAAGAAGAAACAGTTGCTGCAACTACTGAAGCCGCTGAAATCATTGAACCTTCAGAGCCTGTTGTACTCGTTAAACGTGATGAACCGATTAAGAAGCTTGATGCTTCGTTTGTTAAGCATAATCCATGTTACGGTTTCACAAACAGAGCAACAGAGATTATCAACTGCAGATGTTCCGATTATAACGGTAAGAAGAAGGCAAGACCAACATGTCCCGATTATCGTTTCTCTACACTTAAGAGTGTTATTGTAAGACCTCCTCTCTACCATAGAAGGATTTAGTTTTTTACAAAAAGGCGAGTAAAACTGTACTATAGGCAACCGACACAATTTTTTATAAATATTTTTGTATAACGAAAGGATATCAATTATGAATAAAATTCCAAGAATGAGAACAATTTCAGCGGCTATCAGGGAAATAAAAGAATTAGACCCAAACAGCTGCTTCACGGAGCACGCTCTTCGCAAAGCGATTTTGACAAAGCACATTCCAACTGTTATGGCAGGAAAGAAATATCTCGTTGATATGGATGTTGTTTATGCATATCTCGAAAACAACTTTCTGGCAGCATAAAACAAAACATACCATATAAAAACTCTTGAATACGAAAGGAAAATGAAAATATGAATAAGTCAAATGTTAATCTTCCCGATTTTAAAATTCCCAATGTTGATGTTCGCGGCGATGCTTACCGTATCAGAGTTTCTGACGGCTACGATTCAAATGGCAAACAGAAAATGAGATACAAGACATGGCACCCCGAACCCGGAATGACCGAAAAGCAAATTAAAAATGAGCTTCTTCGACAGCGTGTTCTTTTTATGGAACAGGTCAAGAAGGGTATGGTTGTCAACAGAAAAATACGCTTTGAAGAGGCGTTCGATGAATGGATTGCTTTTGCAGAAGAAATGAATATTATTACTCATGCCTCTGCTAAAAGATATAAAACCTGCAGACCGCGTCTTGTTGAAGAGTTAGGGCATTACTATTTGTCTGACCTCAGAAAAAAGGATATACAGGCATTTATCAAGAAGATAGGCACCGGCGACAAGAAGAATAAGGGTGCTTCTGAGAAATCTCAAAAAAACTATAAAACAGTTATATCCAACATTTATAAGTATGCCATTGACAATGAATATGTTTTTGATAATCCCTGCAAAGATATTAAAATTGTCAAAAAAGAGACCAAACCCAGACAGATATACTCGGTAGAAGAAGTTCAGACAATCCTCAATCTGATGGCAGACGAGCCCCTGAAATATTTTTTATTTCACATTTTGGCTTTTTTCTGTGGGTTCAGACGTGGAGAATTGCTCGGCATTGAATGGGGTGACATTTCGTTTGAAGAAAGAAAAATAAAAATCAGAAGAGCTTCTCTTTACGCAAACGATATCGGTACATATACATCTACCCCCAAGACGGTCGGTTCAAGAAGAACGGTTGTTGTTTCGGGCGACGTTATTGATTTGCTGAAACGGTACAAAGCCGAACAGGATGAATACAAGAAGATGCTCGGCGATGCATGGATTGAGAATGACCGCCTTTTCACACAGTGGAACGGAGCGCCTATGGGCACAAGCACACCCCTCAATTGGTACAGAGAGTTCTGTAAAAGAAACGGTATCCGATATCTTTGCACTCACTGTTGCAGACACTTCAACATCTCGCTGATGATCAAGAATCACATTGACGTAGTTTCAGTTTCAGCGGCGGCAGGTCATAAGGATGTTACAACAACTCTCAATATCTATGCTGAAGAATTTGAAGAGGCAAATGCTGCAAGTGTAGAAACAGTTTCAAGCTGTATTTCAATTCCTTCCGTAACCAAAACAACAGAGGAATAATGAGAATGGGCATTGCACAAGCACGTGCAATGTCCTCTTTTCAAGCGTCAAAACCGCATAAAACAAGCGAAAACTCATTTGGATGAATGGAATGAAGTTGACAGTAAAATCCGCCCGTGTTATGATAAATTTAATTCAGATAAATAAAAACTTTAAAATTCAGA
>JAZNHM010000107.1:0-12443 GCA_045576955.1 Acutalibacteraceae bacterium
AAAAAGTTGCAGAAATCGAAGCGTTGCTTGATGAATACATCCCCGGTGTTGACCAGATGAAGTCGAAGCTGAAAAAATACGATGCAGCGTATAAGACACTTAAGACAGAGATAACAGCGCTTGAGAAAAAGCTCGATGACAGTAAAGAGAGCACCCTCAAAAAACTTGAAATTTCCCGCAAACTTCAAGAGTACGAAGAACTCAAAAAGACAGTTGAAAACATACCGCCCGAAATTCTCGGTGCGTATAAAAATAGAGGCAAAATCTCAACGCAGATTCACGAATAACAACTTCCGCTCAAGTTGGGCGGAAGTTATAAATCTTACTTCTACGCAAATTGAGTAGAAGTTAAAACAGCAAACTCAACTTGTGACCAAGTTGGACACAAGTTAAAAATAATTCTGCCCAGGTTGGGCAGAATTTCCGAAAGAAGCAACTTCCCGACAACTTGTCGGAAAGTAAAAAAATTGTGAGCAAGTTGGACACAATTTCTCAACACAAAATAATTCAGTCCAAGTTGGTCTGAATTTCCGACTTCTGGTCAGGTTGAACAGAAGTTACCCGAAATTAACTTGTTACCAAGTTGGGAACAAGTTACGAAAACAACTTCCAACCAAGTTGGTCGGAAGTTAAACAAAACTAACTTCTGCCCAACTTGGGCAGAAGTTGAAAAATCAACCGCAAGGAGCAAATCGACATCCTTGCAAGAAAGGAGTTTTATGAATAATATGGAATCGGAATATGAATCAGCTCTTTATTTCGCCGCACTGAAACTTATCCAGCAGCTTTGTGCCGACGGTTTAATTTCTGAAGAAATGTTCCATGAAATTTTAAATGAAAATGCCGATAAGGTAGATGCTTCAGAGTTTTTATTCTACCGTTCGGACAGAAAGGAGATAAAAAATGATGTATCCGTTTGATACACCAAAAGAAAAGAGGGTGGTAATCTATGCCCGAGTTTCAACCGAACACGAAGCACAGGTTTATGCCTTGGGCAATCAGCTTGAATGGTATAACGCTTTTCTTGAGCGACACCCCGAATGGATTCTTGTTGATAAATACATCGACGAAGGTATAACGGGCACTTCGGCTGAAAAAAGACCGGGATTCACTCAAATGATTTCAGATGCCCATGAACACAAATTCGACCTTATTATCACACGTGAGGTTTCCCGATTTGCAAGAAACACCGAAGAAACTCTGCATTTCACCAAAGCTTTGCGACGGGTCGGAGTTGAGGTGTTCTTCATCAATGACGGAATCAAGACTTTTGACGGCGACGGTGAGCTGAGGCTTTCGCTTATGGCGAGCCTTGCTCAGGAAGAAAGCCGTAAAACATCAATCCGAGTTAAAAGCGGACAGCAGGTTTCGATGAACAACGGAGTTTTTTACGGCAACGGCAATATTCTCGGTTATGACAGAGTCGGCAAAGACCTTGTTATAAATTCCGAACAAGCGGAAACTGTGAGAATGATTTATGATATGTACCTTGCGGGTGACGGTCTGATGAAAATCAAAGATGAGCTTGAACGCAGAGGCAGACTGACATCAATGGGCAAAACCCGATGGCACTGTACGGTCATATCCCATGTTCTGCAAAACACATTTTACTGCGGAATAATTACATATCACAAAGAGTACGTTGAAAATTATCTTGATCAGAAAAAGACAAAAAACTATGGTGAAATCGAGCTTACGCAGGTTCAGGGAACCCACACGCCGATAGTATCCGTAGATGAATATGAAAGGGTGCAAAAAATTATGGCAAGTAAAAGAGGAGAAATGAAAAATCTGAATTCGGGAAGAAAACCCAAAGGTAAAACACCGCCGAAAACCGTATGGGGTAAACTTCTCGTCTGCGAATGCGGTCACAAATTCAACAGAGTTAAATGGTCGGGTTCGGGAGAGAACACAAAATATGCTTATCAATGCTATTATGTTATTAATCACGGTAGCTACGAAAGCAGAAAAAAGAGAGGTTTACCGCTTGAAGATGCCTGCCGTTCACCGATGATTCCCGAATGGAAGCTCGACCTGATGGCAAAGTTCATTTTTGATAAGTTTTTATCCGACAAACAGAGGGTTCTCGCAATTGCAGAATCTGTGTTGAGAAAGCATTATGAAATCTCCAACGACAAAAATGACTATTCAGATTTGATATTGCAGAAGGAAACCCGACTCAACGAGTTGAAACAAGCCTATGACCGTTTGCTTGATATGAGATTAAAAGATGATATTACTATCGAGGTTTTCAGAGAAAGGTCAGAACCTATTCAAAAGCAAATCACAGCCGTCAACAATGAACTCGCTGACCTTGCTCCCGCACGATACGAACCTATCTATGAGGACTACGAAGAAAAGATAACATTCCTGCGGTATGCACTCGACAGATATACATACCCCGAAAACGAAGGAGACGTACCCCCGTATGTAATCGAAGCACTCATAAAGAAGATTGTTGTGACTCCCCATGAGTTCAAGTGGTATCTGCGTTTCGGCAAAGAAAATGAGCCGATTGACTGCGAAATCAACGGAAAAAGAGCCGAAAATTGCTCTCTTTCGGTTGATTCGGAAGAGATTTCCCCATCCGCATTGGAGCAGTACAGGCAGCTATCAAAGGTTAATAGGACTGACCTGTTTTTACGAGTTGACATCGGCTACGATGATGCTCTGAAACACAGAAAATCGACGGGTAAATATCTCTGCCCGTATCAATGGGAAGATTTAACCGTCGAAGTCTATATCTGATATAACCGACTCCCTCTGTTGGAAACAGCAGAGGGCGTTTTTGTTGTTTTTGTTAGAGTTTATGTGTGTAGCACAACGGCATTTGAGTTGAAAAATGAGGGGTAAAACGGAAATTACAGCAACAAAAAATCATCTATTATAATAACGTTGAAAACAGTTTGAAAATGTTATGGCTTTAGTTTCCATTGACTTATTCAGACGGTTTGCTGGTAATATAATACCATAAAGAATAAAGATGACAACTAAGAAAAGGAGAGTTTAAAAATGGCATTTAAAGAAAAAATTGATGATTTAAAACTTGAAAATCTGATAAGAGCAAGTGACAACGGTGAAGAATGGGCGCAACGCGAATACGGACGTATTTTTGATGCATATGATATGGACCCGAAATTCATTGAGAGAGTTTGCAGAGCGAGAATTAATATTTATAAAGTTCCTGCAGAACACGGCGATAAAAATGCAATTTTGAGATATGCACACGCTTTGGCTTATCTGGGTTATAAAAGAGAGGCATATGATTGGTATATGAGTCTGATCCAAAAAGGTGATGCAGATGCTATGTTGGCTCTTTCCGAACAATATAATAAATACGGTAGTTTAGGACACGATCCCGGCGAAGAAATGAGATGGCTGAAACTCGCGGCTGATAGCGGAAATGCTGAAGCTCAAAACAGAATGGGTCTTGAATGTTTGTGTGAAAGTGATAGGTACAATGCACTTTTTTGGTATGAATTATCTGCAAGGCAGAATAATGCCGAAGGAAAAATCGGTTATGCAGACTGCTTGCAGGATCAGCTGTCTGCTTTAGATGAATATTCAAAAGGTTGGAACGAAGTTGTTCCGGGAAGATATAATTATATCAAAAAAACTTACGGTCAGTTATCGCCTCAAGAGTGCGATGCTGTAAAGAAAGATTTGTATAGTAAGATAGAATCCCTTTATTTTTACGGTATAGAGCATTGCAACAGCGACAGTTATTTGTCAAAAGCATACTTTGGATTAGAAAGATTGTATCATTTTCCGCAGGGTGTGTGCAACCCTTCGCTTTATCTCGCCGCTTATTATGACTACGAGCATTATCTTGTTTTGAATAATGATTTCGCATATAACAGATGCCTGGAAACGATTAAAGAAAATAATCTTAAGGTTACAAAAAGTGATTTGCAGGAGTGGGACGAAATCGGTGTGTATGAGTGGGCAAAAAAGCACGGAATAAATATTTTCGCAAAAGATGACTCCAAAGCAGAACCGTCATCCGTTAATAATACACAGAATAAAAATACAGAACCTGAATCTACTATGAAAACACCGTCAGATAACGGATACGATTCATATCCGAGTGAGCGTTTGATAGAATATGCCGATAATGGCGATGATGCAGCGCTTTTGGAAATTTGCTTCCGTTATGTTGTCGCTATGGTAAAAATGCGTGATAAAGTTGATTTTAGCGGCAACTTATCAGCGGTGAAATCAGTTAGAAATAAATTGACAAAACATTTAGCGGAGCTTAAAAAAGGTAACATTGTTTTTTTGAATGACGAAGCATCAAAAGTGAATATAGACTTATCCTGGCAAAACGCTAAAGGATATATTAAACTGCCAATTGAAAATATTGACGACAAATCAAAAAAAGAAATAATAGATGTTGGCAGAAAAAACGGTCTGTTATTTTATAATAGCAAAAAAAATCTTGATGCCGCTAAAGCGTACATAGGTGTTTTATCGTATAATCCGTTTCTTGTAGATGAGTGGACAACTTTAGGTAAAATTTATCGAGAAATGGGTTACTCAAGCCGTGCGATTTATTGTTATAATAAGGCTTTGAAAATAAACCCTAATTTCGGAAAAGCATATGCCGGCATATCAGTGGCTTATATGGTTTTGAACGAGCTTCAAAAAGCAGAAGATTGCTGTAAAAAGGCAATTTCGTTAATAGATAAAGGTTGCGGTGATTACGCTGTTGCTTTGGCTAACTTTGCTGTAGTTGAAGCAAAGCTGGGAAAAATGAATGCAGCGAGAAATTTGTTGGACGATGCCAAAAAAGCCGGATATCAGTATTGGGAAATCACAGAAAAGCTGATTAGTGAAGAAAAGCCGAAAAAGAAACGAAGTGCAGGAGACATTGCACTCATAATCCTCGAATGGTTTTTGATAATTGAAGGAATTGGTTGTATCGCTTGCGGTTCCGGACCTATTGGATTGATATTTGTAATTCCCGGAATAATCCTGTTGGTGTGGGATAACAATCGCAAAAAGAAACGCAAATCATAAGAGGCGATTTGTTTTTTTAAAATCGTATAATAAAACCTCCTTGTAAATGGTGTTACCAAATACAAGGAGGTCATTTTTATATTCATTATTTTGCAATTTCAGCCTTGAATATTGCCTTGTTTTTCGATACATAAAGCTTTCCGAAAAGCAGATTGCTGAAATCCTTAACGGTTATTTCGTGCGGAGGAACAACGGGATATGCTGCATTGTATGAATCGGAAGTATGCTTTGAATTAACCTCGTTGAAAAGATAATTTATTCCGATTCTGTGAACATAAAGGCCGTTGATTTCTATTCTTTGAGGCAGATAGCAGGTGTAACCGAAATTATGATCTTCCGAGTTTTCGGCTTTGATAATATGGCTTGAAATACCCGTGGGATAAAATCTGCAGTTGCGGATGATAAGATCACCGTTCCAGGTTGAACCGTAATCGGCACGAAGGTCAACAAAGTCTTCGGCTAAAACGGTTGTGTTCTCAATCAAAGCTGTTCCGCTGCCTATCAGCTTTATTCCGTGATGACCGAGGACGGAGTTTATAACTGTTGCGTTCAAAACGCCCTGATGTGCATCAAAGCGCGAAAGCGCACAGCCGTCATACACAAGATTTTTGCAATAGTTCGTGCCCGCAATTCCCCAATAATCGATATCGGTTATATCGTTTGTCTGATTGCAGTTAATAAACTTTGCATTGACTGCCGTTGCCGCACCGATATCATAAGTGCCCATTGTTACGGATGTTCCCGCAGAGCCTGTTGTTGAATACTTTTTATGCCCCGTAAACGTGCCGTTTTTTACCGTTACATCGGCACAGCACGAAAGACTGACAAAAGCCGAATAGGGCGCACCTGTTTTACCTTCGTTTTTTATGTCGTGGTATATTCCGTCTATAACAGTATTTGAGCGCCTGATCTGAATGCCTCTTGAGTAATAGTTATATTCGGAAGCGGCATTGTTTGCAAGAGTTGTGAATTTGCCACCTTTTACGGTTAATGTTTCGGTATCCACGGGATAGGCAATGGCATTGGTTATTGCATTAAAATCCCAGATAAGCGGGGTTTCGGGTGCGATGTTTCCGTTTTTGTCAACAAGGATAACATCTGCCTGATTGCTGCCCGAATTCTGGTTTGCACCCTTGCGGATATATCGTTTTACATTGGAATCCGTAAGCACAACCAAGCTTTTGCCGTTAAGTGATGTACCGATATTTTTTGCATCAATTTCAAGCGGAGAAACTTTATCGGTGATATTGATTGAACTCTGTGACGGGGCAATGTTGAATATCCATGCATTTCTGTTTTCAACCTGAGTGTCATCGATTATAAAGCGTGCGGTTGACCAGTCGGTATCGGTCATAATGCAGGCGGTTTTATCTGAGCCGCCGATATAGTATGTTGCGGTTTCGTTCGCAAAAACGCTCAGACCGTTTGTGTTTGCATATTCATGGGTTTTCACGATGGCTTCAAAGTCATCTGCTTTGCCGTCACCCACAGCCCCGAAATCCTCATATGTCACATAATCCGAGAAAGTTTTATTGAACTCATAGCCGTCTTTAAAGTCATAACTGCCTTGTGAATTGAGCAAAACTTCATCGGCAAAGGCGGTTATTCCTCTTGAAATTCCCGTTTTTGAACTGCCCGTGATATAAATTTTGCCGTTTTCGACCTTAAGAGTGAAACTGTCCGTATCATTCAGAGTGCTGTCAATTATAAATGCTTTGTCAACATCTTTTTCGGCAACGGTAATCTTCTTGCCGCAGGCCTTATAAATTTCATCGCATAGGGTTTGCGCGGTGTTGCAGTACAGTTCGCCGTCGGGAGTGACAACGCGGTATTCGTCAACAGACACACCGTTTACGGTTATTGAATCAAGAGGTCTTACAATATACGGGCTTTCGTAGTTGCCCTTTGCAAGTTCAATTTTAAGCCCGATCTCGGAGAAAAGCTGTGAAAACGGAGCAGAGAAAACAGAAACAAGGGACATTATTACCGCAATTATCCTTGAAAACATTTTTAATCACCTTTAAAACTTTTTACTGTTATAATATTTCCGGCAACTTGATTAAAAAAACTGCTTATTTATATGTCACATTTGCGAATTCGTCGGTTTCAAACAACAGTCTGTTGTTTTTCGTCGAAGAAAAGATTCCTGCTTTTACGTTTTCAACGGTGACGTTCATTGTGTTGGTTTCGTTGGCGGCGGAGAATTTGGATTTCATTGCCGCATTATAGGTTATGTTTTTGAAAACGATATTGTCTGCAGTGAAATTATTGATGGGAACCGTTTCCATATCGCCGATTTCTTCCGTGAAAATTACGCAGGACATTGCACGTCCGTCATCGCGGAAAATCTCAATGTTATCAAAGGTTACTCCGTCGATGCTTCCTTCCGCAAGTTCAATGATAACCGCAAGCGATGCGATTCTGTTGTTGTTCCAGGTTGCGTCGCGGCAGATAACTGCGCTGTCTTTGAAAGTGATGTTGCGTATTGGTCTGTTCACTTCGCCGTGAATGCCGTAGCATCTTGCCTTTCCGCCCCATGCAACGCAGTTTGTGAAGGTGATATTTTCGCTCGCGGAGGGTTCGGGTGCACCGAGCGCTTTGACATCAAAAAGGTCATCGCCGCTTCGCGCAAAACAGCGTTCAATCAAGCCGCCCTGCGTGTTGCAGATTGCGAATGCATCGGAATTCTGTCTGTAGCCGAAAATGTCAACATCCTTGATGTTAATATTCTGACAGCGGTAGCTGATGAACGACCATTCGGGGGAGTTGACGATTTTTATTCCTCTGACTTCAATGTTTTTGCAACTTGTGAAAACAACTCCTCTGCGTTCTCTGCGGTCAAGATGAGATAAGTCAAGCACGCCTCTGCCGACGAATTTTATGTTGTTGCAGTTATAAAAGTTTACGAAGGGTCGTCTGGTCAGACCAAACGCATTGTCTGCCGATGCACCGGATTCTATGCAGGTGTTTTCATCCTCTTCGCTCATGATATCGTAGACGTGTTCGGCAAGAACATAGGCGCCCTGCTTGAGATAGACAACATAGTTCTCCTCTGAAAAATGAGCAAAGGGAGTTTCGATAAGACCGCTTTCGACAACATAAACATTATCTTCGCCGTACTGTCTTTTGTATTCCGCAATTTCAGTTTCTTCGTCAATTTTTTCTCTGACAAAAAGAGTGTAGGCGCATTTCTGCGATGCGGAATTGAAAAGGAAGGTGTAGATGCCGAAATCATTGATGCTTGCGGTCATAACGCCGCCCGAACATGTTGCCTTGACTCCGAGGCTTTCGGGCAAGCAGATTGCATTTTTGATTTTCAAATCCTTCGAATGAAGCTCAATGTTGAATGAAAAATCTCTGCCTTCGTCAAGATAAACCTCCGAAAACGAATGAAGCTCGCCGTACTGGGTTTCGCCGAGAAAAACGGTTGCCGCATAAACGGGAATATCTTTATCGCTGATTTTTGCCGTGTAATAGGGCGAAATAACAATGCCGTTAATATCGTTATATCCCTGATTGCCGATATAAAGCTCTTTCTCCGAATCGGCACGGGATTTGAGTTCTTCTTCGGTAACACCCCATTCTTCAAGAGTTTTTACCGCTTCTGCGGGATATTGAAGCGCATCAAAATCGAGATTTTCGCTCGGCGGTGCAATAACCGCGGGGGAGGAAACTGAAGAAAATGTTATCGACAGAGCGACAAAGCATTTGAATAATATTCTGAATAAATCAAGCATAGCAAAATCTCCGTTTATATATTAGTCTTTAAAAACATCTTTTATTGCTTCAAGGTAGCCGTAACCGTAGAGGTCGTCGGGTTGGAGATAGCTCGTTTCGGTCCACTCATTCCAGCTGTTAACGGTGATGAATGGCGCTTTCATAACGCCTTTTTCCATTGAACCGTCGGCAAAGAATTTTATCTTTTTACAAGCGGCTTTGAAATTTTCGGGAGTGTTATTCTTGACTACTCCGGGAATGAATTTATTGAATCTTACGTTATTATCCCAGCCGACAGAAATGTTAGGGTAAAACGGAACTGTAAGCTTTTCAGATTCGCTGATAAGCTTTTGGGCATAGGCATCGGTGACATCGTTGTAATCGCCGTCAAAATTCGCGGAGCATCCCCAGTTATAGCTTGTTACTGAGTCGATTCCGAGATAATCGTAAAGCTCAAACGAGTCCATGCCTTTGCATTCATCGCCGTCATCAAGCCAGTTGTAAACACGTCCGCTCCAATGTACAACCTGAAAATGCAAGCCCTTAAAGCCTGCTTCAACGGTTTTTCTGCGGAATTCTTCGATGCCTTTCTTGCTTTCTTGCGTTGTTCCGAAAGAACGGATGAAATTGTCAATCTCAAAAATCATATAAACGGGACATCCGTCAATCTTATAATAGTTTTCGTGGCTGAAATATTTTTCGATTGTTCTGTCGCATATGTTTGAAAATATTTCGGGAGTAACGGCACCTTTCCATATGACGGTTGAAAGGTCACGGTCAGAATTTCGTTTATCCCAAAGGTGGGTTGCATCGTGGTTTGCCCACATAAGCATAAATTTCATATCGGTGTTGTTGCGTGCTTTGAGAAAACCGTCGTTAAGACAGTTTTCGAGAAATGGACGGTTATCGTACCAATACCAGTCGTATATGAACACATTCACGCCGTGGGAAACGGCGCAGTCAATCTGCATTTCCATAACACGGCTGTCGGCTTCGTTGACATAACCCCAGGTTGGAATTCTCGGCCATCGGCATCCATCATAACCTTTGTCAGTCATTGCCTTGACGGTTTGCCATTCGCCGTAGCCTTCGGGCCAGAAAATGCGGGCGCGGGGTTCATCGCCGGTGTATGACGGCCAGATAAATGCCGCTATGTCGTATTTCATATTTCAGCCTCCGTTTAGGGTTGTTATATTTCAAGTATAGCATAGGAGCAGATAAACATCAAGCCGCCTTTTCAGGCGGCATTACGTTTTATATTTTCTTTTTCATAAGTCCGTGTTTATTGCAGTAAATGTATAGATATCCTCTGCCGCGCAGCTGAAGGCGGGTTTCGGCGTTGCCTTCGGGATAGAATTTGACAAACTGCACTCTATCTGATGTGAGATGAGCTATGAATGAGATGAAATGGGTTTTCGTCATTTCGTGATTGACGGTGATGAATTGCTCGTCTTCAACCTTTTCAACGGTTATTCCGTGCTCATCGTCAATGTCTTCTGCTTCGAGCGGAGGCAGAGTTATTCCACAGCAGCTTATGACGGCATCACCCGTTGTGCGGATGATGTTGCCGCATACGGGGCAGACATGGAATTTTGAGCGCAGTATGTTTGAAGAGATGTTTTTGTTTGTGACGGTGTGCCCCGACATAAGCTCCATAACCGAAACTCCGAGTGCCTTTGCAAGCGGCTCAATCAGTGTGATATCGGGCAATCCTTTTAATGTTTCCCATTTTGAAACAGCCTTACTGCCGACCCCTATCTGCTCGGCAAGTTGAGCCTGTGTTATTCCTTTTGCTTCACGCAATCGTTTGATTGTTGTGCCTGTTATATAATTATCCATAGTCATTCTCCTTTTTCCATGACTATTATAAATCGTATTTGCAGAAGTTACAACCTACGTTCCGTTGAACGGAGTTGAAAATCAGACAGAAATATGATAAGATAAACCCAAAAATATGAAGGAAGGGAACAGGAATGGCGGGATTGGGAGCAATGCTTATCGGAATGATAGGCGGCGGAATTGCCTGGATTTGCTTTATCGTGGAAACTTTGATTTTAGCCGCCGTGATTTTTATTGATGCATACCGTCACGGTATGAAGGCGTGGCTTTGGGCACTTATGGCACTTCTTTTCAATTTCTACAGTCTGCCCGTTTACATATATGTCAGAATCAAAAAAGCGACTCTCAAATGCGGGTCGTGCGGCACAAAGGTCGGAGAGAAGATGAGTTTCTGCCCCGGTTGCGGTGCGGAAGTCCGAAAAATTGATGACGGAGCAATTGCAAAAAAAGTTATCAAATTTGTTCTGATTGGCTTTGCTGTGTTCGAAATAATCGTAGTTGCATTTTTGACGATAGACGGTATACTGAATCCGTAAACAACAACCCCTCTGCCGCAGCAGAGGGGTTAATTTTATTTATGCTATACTCCAGAAAAGATTCATAACCTTTTCAACGGTTTCCATTAAGAAATTGACGAGTTTCCAAAGACTGCCGAGGCTGAAATCGGAGAGGAAATCTTCGATAAGTCCGCTTGCGAAACCGTCATTATTGTCGGCGTTATCGCCGCTCTTTTCAATTGCAAAGCTGTCAACTCTGACTGCTTCATCGCCGTCAACCTGATATGCGTTGTAGTAAAGCGCGTTTCCGTCAACGGTGATTGCGGAGAACATTGAATTTTCAACGTCTGCAAGAGCCTCTGCTCTCGGGAACTTTTCATCGGTTGCAGCAACATCTTTGGTGTGGTAAACCTTGACGCCCGAAGTGCCGCAGATTGAATAAATTGTTCCTCTGGGGTCGTACTTCACATTATAATCAAGTCCGTTGTATGTAGTTGTGCCTTCCTTGGTCGGAATAACAACATTGGCATTGAGCACGTCGGTTCGCAGGTAAACGTGGTCATGTCCCTGAAGAACGAGGTCAACTCCGAGATAGGGGAGAAGAGCGCCGAGCTGCTTTCTGAAGCCTTCAACGTCGCCGTCGTCATAGTGCGAGCCGTTGGAATAGGGTGCTTTATGGAGCACAACTATCTTCCATTTTGCATCGCTCGACTTGATATTGTTCTTCATCCACTCAATCTGTGCATCGCTGAGCTTATCGTCCTCATTGTCGTTGGTGTTGAGAACGGTGAAGTGAACATCATTATAATCGTATGAATAATATACACCTGTTTCAAGCTCCTGATCGGGAACGTTGGGAAGCGCGAAGTTTTCGGTGATAACAGCGCCTTCGTCCTCGTGGTTACCTGTTGTGGGCATAAACGGAAGATTGCGGAGTGCGGGAGTTGAGTTGAGGAGATATCTCCAGTGCTTGATATTTTCACCGGCATCAACCTGGTCGCCTGCGGAAACGATGAAACGTCCGTCGGGACAGGTCTTGACCGCTGTTTCGATAACGTTTGCAAATCTCTCGTACTGATCCTGCCTCTGTGCCTGCGGGTCGGTGACGTAGAAGAATGTGAACGCATCGCTGCCGCCCTCTGCGGTTGTGATAACGCCCGCATCGCTCCACCAGCCGTAATCTTCATTACCTACGCGGTAGCTGTATTTTGCGCCGGGTTCAAGTCCGCTGAGCTTGACGGTATGCTTGATATATTCTTTCTCAAACGGGAGAAGCGAGAAAATTCCGAGGTCTGCACCGGGATAGGTCTTGACAACGGTTTCGCTTGTTGCGGTAACGGTTACGCCGTCGGGAATTTCATCCGTAAAGAC
>JAZNHM010000108.1:0-1692 GCA_045576955.1 Acutalibacteraceae bacterium
GCTATCATCGAAGGCAGCAAGGTTTTCTCCAAAAATCTGATGAAAAAATACGGCATTCCCACTGCCGCATACGAAGTTTTTGACGATGCGGACAAGGCTCTCGCATATCTCGAAACAGCTCCCATCCCCACCGTTATCAAAGCTGACGGTCTTGCTCTCGGCAAGGGCGTTATCATTGCGATGACACGCGACGAAGCGAAGGATGCAGTTGTTTCCATTATGCAGGACAAGCAGTTCGGCGAAAGCGGAAATCAGATTGTTATTGAAGAATTCCTTGAAGGCCCCGAGGTTTCGGTTCTTTCATTCACCGACGGCAAGGTTGTTGTGCCGATGATTTCTTCAATGGACCACAAGAGAGCAAAGGATAACGACGAAGGTCTCAACACAGGCGGTATGGGAACAATCGCTCCCAACCCCTATTACACAGCTGACATTGCGGACAGATGCATGAAAGAAATCTTCCTTCCCACAATCAACGCAATGAACGCCGAGGGCAGAACCTTCAAGGGTTGCCTCTACTTCGGACTGATGATAACAAAGAACGGCCCCAAGGTTATCGAATATAACTGCCGTTTCGGTGACCCCGAAACTCAGGTTGTTCTTCCTCTTCTCGAAAGCGACCTTTTCGAAATCATGAAGAGTGTTGCAGACGGCACTCTCTCGGCTGAGCAGGTCAAGTTCAGCGATAAGAGCGCTTGCTGCGTTGTTATGGCGTCCGACGGATATCCCCAGAAATATGACAGCGGATTTGAAATCACAATGCCCGCTGATAAAAATATTTACATCGCAGGCGCAAAGCTTGCAGACGGTAAGCTCCTCACCGCGGGCGGACGTGTTCTCGGCGTAACCGAAACCGCAGACACTCTTGCAAACGCAATCGAAAAGGCTTACGAAACCGTTAAAACCGTTAATTTTGAAAATGCCTATTACCGTAAGGACATCGGCAAAAAAGCATTGGAGGTTTAATATATTATGGTATACAGAGCTTATGTTGAAAAGAAAAGCGGTCTTGACAACGAAGCACGTTCGCTCAAAAACGAGCTTGTTTCGCTTCTCGGCATAAACAGCCTTGAGAATCTTCGTGTTCTCAACCGCTACGACATCGAAAACATCGAAAAAGAGCTTTTTGATTATTCAAAGGGCACAGTTCTTTCGGAGCCTCAGCTTGATAACATCTCCGAAAATCCCGACCTTGAATGCGACAGACTTTTTGCCGTTGAATTTCTCCCCGGTCAGTTTGACCAGAGAGCTAATTCCTGCGCAGAATGCATTCAGATCATTTCAAAGGGCGAAAGACCCCTCGTAAAAACCGCAAAGGTTTACTGCCTTTACGGCAATATCAGCGACGACGAGCTTGCACAGATCAAAAAGTTCGTTATCAACCCCGTTGAATCAAGAGAAGCATCACTTGAAGAATACGAAACTCTTGCAATGGACTACGTTGTTCCCGAAAGCGTAAAGACTCTTGACGGCTTCATCGCTCTTGACGAAGCAGGTCTTAAGGCATTCGTTGACGATTACGGCCTTGCAATGGACCTTGACGACATCAAATTCTGCCAGAAATATTTCATCAGCGAGCAGAGAGACCCGACAATCACCGAAATCAGAATGATTGATACATACTGGTCGGACCACTGCCGTCACACAACATTCCTCACCAACATTGATTCGGTTAAATTCGAGGATGAGCTT
>JAZNHM010000109.1:0-7089 GCA_045576955.1 Acutalibacteraceae bacterium
CTTTCTGCGAAGCTCTGATTTTGCAAGATATTCGGAGTTGCCGCCGGGCTTGATGTCGGTACCTCTACCTGCCATATTGGTTGCTATCGTTACGGCATAGGGTTTGCCTGCCTGAGCAACGATTTCCGCTTCCTTGTCGTGATGCTTTGCGTTGAGGACTTCGTGCTTGATGCCCTTTCTCTTGAGAAGCGCACTCAGAAGCTCCGATTTTTCAATCGAAACCGTACCCACAAGCACCGGCTGACCCTTGGCGTGACATTCCTCAATAGTCTGAATAACCGCCAAATACTTTGCCTGCTCGGTTTTATAAACAACGTCGGGCATATCTTTTCTTATCATCGGCTTGTTTGTAGGAATTTCGATAACGTCAAGATTATAAATCTGATTGAATTCGGTTTCTTCGGTCATAGCCGTACCGGTCATACCCGAAAGCTTTGTGTAAAGACGGAAATAATTCTGGAATGTGATTGTTGCAAGAGTCTTGCTCTCGTGCTCAACATCAACATTTTCCTTTGCTTCAATAGCCTGATGCAGACCCTCGTTATAGCGTCTGCCCATCATGATACGGCCGGTGAATTCATCAACGATAAGCACCTGATTATCCTTAACAACATAATCAACGTCACGGCGCATAACGCCATTTGCCTTAAGAGCCTGATTGATGTGGTGCTGGATTGTCATATTCTCGGCATCCATAAGATTTTCGAGATTGAAGAAAGCCTCTGCCTTGGCAACACCGCTCTTTGTGAGAGTTGCGGTTTTTGCCTTTTCGTCAACAACGTAGTCGCAGTTTTCATCAACAACATCGTCAACCTCTTCTTTGGAGTTGAGTTCCTTGATTTTTGTGCATTTAAGTGAAAGAGCAAAGCGGTTAGCCATCTTGTAAAGGTCGGTGGACTTTTCTCCTCTGCCCGAGATGATAAGCGGAGTTCTTGCTTCGTCGATGAGGATTGAGTCAACTTCGTCGACGATTGCAAAATTATGACCTCTCTGCACCTTGTGTTCCTTATAAACAACCATGTTGTCACGCAGATAGTCAAAGCCCATTTCGTTGTTGGTGCCGTAGGTGATATCTGCGGCATAGGCTTCTTTTCGCTCGGGATTTTCTTTTTCGTGGATGATAAGACCGACGGTCAGACCCATAAAACGGTAAACCTTACCCATCCACTCGCTGTCGCGGCGTGCAAGATAGTCGTTGACCGTAACAATGTGAACACCGTTGCCTGAAAGAGCATTAAGATATGCAGGGAGGGTTGCAACGAGAGTTTTGCCTTCACCCGTTCTCATTTCGGCAATTCTGCCCTGATGGAGAATGATGCCGCCGATAATCTGCACGGGGAAATGCTTAAGACCGATAACACGCCACGATGCCTCACGGCAGGCGGCAAATGCCTCGGGAAGAATATCATCAAGTGTTTCGCCGTTTGCAAGACGCTCTTTGAATTCGGGAGTTTTTGCCTGAAGCTGTTCATCGGTAAGCTTCGCAAATTCCTCTTCAAGCTTCAGCACCTTGTCGCAAAGCGGGCGCACACGCTTAACTTCTTTCTGAGAATAGTTGCCGAAAATTTTGGTTAAAAGACCCATAATACACCTCTTGTTTAATTCGGGATTTTTTATGTTGTAAAATTTGATTGTTTGTGTTAGAATTCAATTACAATAAACTTTTAGGAGAATCACCTATGCCGAAAAGAGAAGACTATATTTCGTGGGACGAATATTTTATGGGCATTGCCCTTCTTTCATCTTACCGCAGTAAAGACCCCAGCACTCAGGTCGGTGCTTGCATAGTCAACAACCACAATAAGATTATGTCCGTCGGATATAACGGCTTCCCGAGAGGCTGCAACGATGACGATTTCCCCTGGGAGCGCACCGGCGAAACATACGACACAAAGTATCCCTATGTCTGCCATGCAGAACTTAACGCAATTCTCAACAACGGCGGTTCAAGCCTTGAGGGATGCAAAATTTATGTTGCTCTTTTCCCCTGCAACGAATGCGCAAAAGCAATCATTCAGTGCGGAATAAAAGAAGTTTTTTATCTTTCGGATAAATATGCGGATACTCCCGGCACACGCGCTTCAAAGCGTATGTTTGACTCTGCGGGAGTAAAATATACACAGCTCAAGCCCGCAAAGCAGGAGCTTGTGGTTGATTTCAGGGAAGAAAACATATAATGCGTAATTATTAATGGGCGGGAGAAATCTCCCGCCTTTTTTATTGTGTTGCTACGGTGTTGATTTCAGGTAAGAGCATATGTAATGAAATTATAAACAACCGAGCCGACCTTTTCACCCGTGCCGTCGAGTGCACGCACACTCATAACGCTTTCATTATCAACCCATACAAATCCCGCACTCTCGTCAAAGAGAAGCGGTTCCGCATAGATTGCGGGTTCAGCCGAGCTGTCGGCTGTACAGTAAATAAGCGTCTGCACAGATGCACCGTTTGCGTTAACCTCGCCGCAAGAAGCAAAAACAGCCTTTGTGCCGTCGGGGCTTACGGAGAATACATCCGCCGAAGTAATGTCAATATCCTTGAAAGTCTGTGTTGCACCGGTCATAAGGTCGGTCATAACCAGACTTTTTCTGTTTATGAGATATTTGCCGCACTGCATATAGTCGGTATAATAGTCGCCCTCAAACTGAGTGAGAACTCTCTCTTCGCCGTTGACGAGATTCATATTTGCAAATCCCGAATCGATTTTCTTGAGATAATGCATACCGTTCGAATCGTTGACATACCATACACCGAGGATATCTTTTACAACGATTTTGGGTCTGTAAGCATTTGAAAGCTCCATAACGTCGGCTCTTCTGCCCTTGTCGCTTTCGTTATAATATCTTGATGAAAGGAAATACTTCGCATTGCCGAGATTCTTCACCATATCATCGGTAAGCAGTGTCCAGTCCTGACGGAAAGTACCGTTGCGGTCAATCATTCTTGTGTGGTTTGAAACATAGGTTGATGTTGAGCCGTTTGCAAGATTGAAATTATAGATTTCGGAATAAAGCTTGTCAGCCTTATAGAAATTATTCTTATCGAAATCTGCAAGAAGAAGATAGCCTTCGCCGTAGCCTGCGGGCTTTGCGGTGAGCTTGACAAATGCATAGGAATAAACGTCAACATCCGCATTCATCGATGCGGTGAAAACACCGTAGCCACAAGCCTTACCGTCTTTTTCTATATAGTTTACGGTAACGGGAATTGTTTCGTAGCTTGCCTTGAGGTTAGCCTTGATTTGCTTTACTTCAAGAGGGCAGGAATTCATTGCACCGTTTGCGTATTCGAAGAATTTTACACTTCCGTCAAGCGATGCAGCGTAATAAATATTATCAAAATCCGTAGGAAGATAAACCTCGCCGTTTTCGCCCTTAACAGAGAGCTTTCCACTGAGGAAATATTCGCTCTGTTCGTAGGTATAAACAACAGGTTCAGGGTCTTTGCTGATTGTCTCGGTTTTGTCTTTTCCCGATGAAATAAAAAACACAACTCCCGATGCAATCATTACAACCGAAAGAACGGCGGCTACTATTTTTAAAGCATTATCTTTCATTTTATTCTCTCCTCATATTTCAATTTCCAGCTCAACCGGACAATGGTCTGAACCGAAAATTTCGTTATGGATTTTTGCATCTTTCATTTTCTCTTTTATTTTTTCAGAAACTACAAAATAGTCAATTCTCCATCCCGCATTCTTTGCTCTTGCGGAAAAACGGTATGACCACCAGCTGTAAACACCTTCAAGGTCGGGATAAAAATATCTGAAAGAGTCAACAAATCCGCTTGCAAGCATATCGGTGAATTTGCCTCTCTCCTCGTCGGTAAAACCGGGATTTCTTTTGTTGGACTTGGGATTCTTAAGATCGATTTCCTTGTGGGCAACATTAAGATCGCCGCAGAAGATGACGGACTTTTTCTTATCAAGCTCGCACACATAATTTCTGAATGCATCCTCCCACTCCATACGGTAGTCAAGGCGCACAAGTCCGTCGCGTGCGTTGGGAACATAAACGGTTATGAAATAAAAATCATTGAATTCAAGAGTTATGACTCTGCCCTCTGTATCGTGCTCGGGAATTCCGAGTCCGTAAGCAACCGAAAGCGGCTCTTCGCGGGTGAAAACGGCAGTACCCGAATAGCCCTTTTTTTTCGCATAATTCCAATACTGATGATATCCGTCAAGGGTAAGCTCAGCCTGACCCTCTTGCATCTTTGTTTCCTGCAGGCAGAATATATCGGCGTCCAGCGCCGCAAAGCTCTCGTAAAAATCTTTTGTGAGGCATGCTCTGATTCCGTTGACATTCCACGAAACGAACTTTTTAACCGCCATAACGTACATCCCTCCATTATAATCAGATAGTATTATAACACACTTTTTCCGATATGTCACCTATTTATAATATTAAAGTTTTGTAAATAATAAATTATAAGTAAATATATATAAAATACAGTGTGGTTTTTTGGAAGGTGATTTTGGGTTTCGCCCTTGACAAATTACTAAATTTGGAGTATTTTTATATTACAAGTGCGCAGAATCGTAACAAGAACTGCGCAAAAAATTTTTTATTATTTTTTCAGGAGGAAGAATCATGAAAAAAATTCTCGCAGTTCTCCTCGCAGCTTCAATGCTCTTTGCATTTGCAGCTTGCGGCGGAAATGGTGACGAAGTAACCACAACAGAAGCTCCCGTAACAGAAGAAATCGTAACAGACGCTCCTGTAGCAGATGAATCAGAAGTTGCTACCGAAGCTCCCGCAGTTGAAGAATCAGAAGTTGCTACTGAAGCTCCCGTTGCTGACACAACAGCTGAAGAAACAACCGAAGCAGCAGCTGACAAAGAAATGACAAAGGCTGAATTCGTTGCTTTCCTTAACGCTGAAACAGCTAAGGCTGCAAAGGGCAAGTACAGCTACAAGAGAGTTTGCTCATACACAGACCCCATCGATGTTGGCGGTGCAACTGATATCCTCAACGGTATCATCAGCGCTATCGATGAAAACTCAAACCTTGACACAGTTGTTGGCGGTTTCCTCGGTATCGGTACAATCACTGAAGCTGAAGATGACTATGCTCTTAAGGCAACAACTCTTAAGGAATCAGACCTTACATCATTCAGCTATGCAAACGGTGTTTACACATTCACTCTTGCAAACGTAAACAACCCCAAGAAGACAGGCGCAACAAGCCTTTCAAGATTCACAAACGACTTCATCACACACGAAGAAGTTGTTGACGGCGTTGCTGAATTCACAACAGCTATCACAGTTAACGAAACAAACGTTGACTACAAGGACATCAAGGTTCAGGTTACTGTTGAAGGCGGCAAAATCACAAACATCACATATTCATATGCTTTTGCTGCAACTCTTCAGCTCAAAGCAGTTGTTAAGATCAACGGCGACGGCGCAGCTAAGCTTACAGCATCTTACTCAAACATCAAGTATTAATCGATAATACAGGCAAAAATCCCCTCTGCTTCGGCAGAGGGGATTTCTTTTTTTCTTTATCTTTGTCTGTATAAAGAAAAAGCCGAGGCCTTCAAGCCTCGGATTTTTCTCGTATAAAACGGGGGGGACAAAAGATGGTAGTGGTCAAAATTAATTATTTCTCTGCCTGCTTGGAATACTTGAGCGTATAAACTATTCTCATTAACCATGCTTCGGCAGGGTTGATAGCCTTTGACTTGCCGAATATTTTTGAAGTGAGCAAGGTGAGGCTGCTTTTGCTCATAATCATGTCAACCGCCTGAGCGTCGCCTTCGTTTGCACCGCAGCAAAGAGCACCGTTATCCTTGATAAGCACGGCATTCTTGCCCTTGATTTTCTTTGCGGCTTTATCGGAAGATTTTGCACATTTAACGGTAGGTCCGCAGATCTGAGCAAAGTCATCAAGCAGAGGCTTCATTGTTTTGCCGAGTCTGGAAACGGCAACAACCTCGCTTGAAGCGTTATGAATAATATTGTTGAATTTGGGGCAGGCAAGATAGATATCTCTGTGTGCGTTTGCTGTTTCAGCAAGCACTTCGTTTGCTGCTCCGCTGTTGAGATTCATTGAAATTTCGGCTCCGCTTTCAGCATTTGTGAAAACGATTTCGCCGCTTTCTCTGTTGCAGGTACTATTATACAGCATTGATTTATCAATTTCAACAGTTTTTTCGGATTTTGTGAGCTTGTCAGCAATTTCTGAACAGAAGCTGTCGAGATTGTCTGAATTTATGCCGAGCTTTTCTTTTGCACTTGCGAGAATATAATCTGCACATACATTTTCAAGCGAACTTGCAACTTCAAAAGCTTCATCGCTGTCCTTACCGAAGCAAAGAGCACCGTGATGAGCCATAATAACAGCCTTTGAGGGGCCGAGTCTGAGCGCATTGGTAACGCCCTTTTTGAGTTTCTTTGTGCCGGGCAGACCGTAGCCGCCTAGATGGATAATGCTGCCGATAAGGTTTGCAGCTTCACCTGTCACCTTTTCAATACCGTTTGAAAGAGCACTTACCGCAGAAGCAATCTTCTGGTGGGTATGGATAACAAAGTTTGCGTCGGGGAACTGCTTGTAAACCTCGGCGTGGATGCCTTTTTCGGATGAAGGCTTAACGTTGCCGCCCCATTCGAGAGTGTTGATTGCAACCTCAACGATATCATCGGGAGTAAGACCGATGTAGGGCTTGCCGCTGGGAGTTATAACAAAAGTCTTATCGTCAACTCGGCAGCTTACGTTGCCCCATGTTCTTGCGATAAGTCCTTTTTCAACAAGTCTTTCGCCTGCCTCGATAACAAGCTTTTTTGCGGTTAAAACGTCCATAATTTCATTCCTTATGTTAAATTAAGGCGGGATATCGGGTATCCCGCCGTTGTTTGTTTATGTATTGTGAGAAACAGCGTCATACAGCGCATTTATCACAATTTTTATTTTTCGAGACATACAATGTTTTCGAATACTCTGTCGAATCTTGCAACTGCATCGTCAATCATTTCTTCTGTGTATGCAGCACTGGTGTAGAGACGGCTGCCTGCAAGAGTTACAAGACCCTCTGCCATATATGCAGCACCCATGTGAGTCATTTCCTTCTTACGAGCTGATGTTGCA
>JAZNHM010000110.1:0-2668 GCA_045576955.1 Acutalibacteraceae bacterium
CGGTTCGGATTTTTTATTTTTATCTGTTCATTTCTTTTTCGATAAGTTCTGTTATACCGAGAGTGATATCATCAGCGATATCTTTGATTGACTGAACGGCATTCTCCATTGCGTAGGAACGAAACTCCTCTATCATATGCGTATCATTTATGTTATCGCCAACGGTAATAAGGTCGTCATATTCCGCACCGACAAGTTTAAGAAACACATAAAGACCTTTTGCTTTGTTCATATCCGCTGAAACAACATCTATGCATCTGCCGTTCTGTAACGGATTGAGCACATCACCGAATTTTTCTTTTATTGCCGCCGTAACATATTCAGCCGACTCATCATCGGGAAGAATCGTACTTATCTGGTTGAAATACGGGATTTCGGGCAGTGTTTTAAATGTGAATTCATCGTCAAGGCGTTCGTCGTCATTTTCATCAACAATGCATCTGAACGCCGTGTGGACACTCGCCCAGTTGCAACCGATACCGAATATAAATTCAATAAGCGGTCTTGCAAGCTTGCCGTCACACTTTGACTCTGCAAGAACAGTACCGTCCGTCTTTGCGACAACCGCACCGTTTGATGCAAGAAGAAAATCACATTCAAAATCTTGTCTTATGGGAATTTCGACAAGGTCGCCGAGCCCTCTGCCGCTCACAATACCGAAAAGATTTCCCGCTTTTCTCCATCTCTTTATCGCATCTCTTTTTCTGTCATCAATTCCGCCGTGATTGAGTGTGCCGTCATAATCGGTTGCTATTATCTTCATACTATCAAAACCTTTTTATTTATGATACTTATAATATAACACAGCAACACCCACAAGTCAATTTCTGTTGACTTTTACATATTCGTGTTATATCATTTAATCATTAGATTCGCCTTAAGGAGATGTGTTTTTATGGCAAACAAAAACTACGAAAAGCTTATTAAAGCTTTGCAGATTGCAGCCGGAATATTTATGGCGGTAATGGTTGTTCTGTGCATTTATCTCACACAGAAATACAACATCAAGGTTTCCAATATCCCTGAATTAAGCAAAAGTCTTACGGGCGGAACACTCGCCCTTGCAATTGGCATAATTGTTTTTTCGGTTGTCAAATCCTTTGCGCTTGTTTTTCCGCCCGCCGTTGTTTTTTCGGTTTGTGCATACATAATGCCCAACTTCTGGGTTGCGCTTCTTGTCAACATCATTTCGGTATTTCTCAGTCTTTCAATCCCCTACTTTCTCGGAAAGTTCACGGGTGCGGGTATGGTTGAAACCCTCAAGGGCAAGTTCAAGGCGATCAAGAAAATTGATGATTTTGCAGGCGCAAACGAAATTGAAATGACCTTTGCGATAAAGCTTTCGGGCATTATGCCGGGCGACCTTTCAAGCCTTCTTTTCGGTGCAATGGGAATCTCGTTCAAGAATTACACAATCGGCGCAAACCTCGGCAATCTTCCGCTCGTTATCGTTTACACATTCTTCGGCATCACTCTCAAAAATGTCGGCGAACAGCCCTGGGTTGCAGCTATCCCTGTTGCGGTTATCATCGTGTTTATGCTTATCGCAAGTCTGATAACAAAAAGACTCATTTCGAAAACAAAGGCAAAACAGAACAGTGAACATAAATAAAAAATTGACGGTGTGCAAAAACTGCACACCGTCTTAATTTTTAATTACTTAACCTTGACTTTATAGCACTTGATTTCGAAAGGCTTGATTTCGAAGTTCATTGCCTTGCCGTTTGCGATGTCAACCGCAACATCTTCTCTTTCAAGAAGGTTACACTCTGCAACGCTTGCAATTTCAGCAAAGAATTCAACATTAACATTTGCTCTTCTGCCTGACTTTTCAACAAAACGAACGATATAAGCATCCTCGTCCTCGCACTTCTTGACAGCTTCGAGAGTAACGTTCTTGCCGTCAACAGCGATGAACGATGCGCTTTCTGCACCCTTTGCACCCTCTGCAATTTCAACGGGAAGCATGGGATTGTTGAATTCAAGACCTCTTGCAAGAGTGTCTGCATCCTTCCAGCTGCCTGCATGGGGATAAAGTGAGTATGTGAAGTAGTGGTCGCCTCTGTCTGACTTCGGGTCGGGATTCATGGGGGCTTTGAGGAGAGTGATAATCATTCTCTGCTCGTTTACTTCGTAGCCGTACTTGCAGTCATTGATGATTGAAAGACCGTAATCATCTTCGGACATATCGATGAAGTTATGAGCTGAAACCTCGAACTTTGCCTTGTCATAGGGGTTATGACGGTAGTTTGAGCTTTCGATTGTTGCATAAGCAATATCTCTTGTGAACTTCTGAGCCTTGATATCAACGTCAAAGCCAACCTTGAGGAGCTTCTCCTGCTCATGCCAGCTGATGAAGGTATCAAAATCAATTCTGTCAAGCTCATTATAGATAATGATATTCTGCTTGAGAGTTGACTTCATGATGTTCTTTGCGATTGTTTTACAACTAAAAGCATCGCCCGAAACAACGGATTCAACCCTGCCTGCTTCGGTCTCGAATTCACGGTCTGTGTAGGTTGCAACGATATCCCATGCATCGTACTTGCCGGGAAGGTCTTCGTAAATGCGGAATACGTTACCCTTGCCTTCGAGAACTTCGCGGTCATTCTTCTTGTCGAAGATTGAAACAAGCTCTGCAGCTGCGTCAAACTTAAGGCTGAAGAAG
>JAZNHM010000111.1:0-28970 GCA_045576955.1 Acutalibacteraceae bacterium
CTCTTTATAAAGAATATACATTTAAAATATGTGCGGTCTTCCTTTCATCAACCCAGACAAAGGATGACAACGGATATTTCTTCAACTATATTTATCCCGACATGAGCGAGAGCAACATGGCAGGCTACATTGAGCAGGTTAAGCAAAGAATGCTTTATGACACGGGTGTTTCCCTTGAGCCCACCGATAAGGTTATCACTCTTTCAACCTGCATCTATGACTACGGCAAGAGTGTTGACACAAGACTTGTAGTTGTAGGCAGACTTCTTCACGAGGGTGAGAGCGAAAGCATCGATGCATCGCTTGTCAAGGACAACCCCGATTACCGCAGACCCCAGGTCTGGTATAACCGCAACGGAAAGCAGAATCCTTATAAAAACACAGAAAAATGGCAGCCCAGCGCTAACTGA
This sequence comes from Acutalibacteraceae bacterium, assembly GCA_045576955.1. Classification (GTDB taxonomy): domain Bacteria; phylum Bacillota; class Clostridia; order Oscillospirales; family Acutalibacteraceae; genus CAG-177. The sequence goes on from JAZNHM010000111.1 coordinate 411, forward strand.
TAAAAACGGAGGACAAAAAAATGTCTAATAATGATAATCAGAAAAAGCCTTCGTCCCTTCCCGAGGGACTCAGCTCCATCGCAGACAATGAAGCGATAACGGAAATAAATCTTACCGATTTTCTTGAGGAAAGCTCAAAGGCATCTCCGCTTTTTGAAGGATTCCACGAGGATATTGAAAAAACCGAAAAGAGCATTGAAAGCGAGCTTCAGAGCCTTTATGACGACATTATGAGCAGCGGACCCGAAACAATCGTGCCCAAGCCTATGTCGGTGCTTACCTCAAACGAAGCCGAGCCTCCGAAGATTGCTCTTTCGGACCCCGAAATCTTTGAAGAGCCTGAAAATGTCGCTCTCGAGTCTCTCTGGATGAATCCCGAGGATTATTTTGATGACGATATTCCCGTTGTTTCGCTCGATGAACCTGCAGAGGAAGAGGCTGTTCAGGAAATCGTTGATGCAGAGCTTCCCGAAGAGGCAATTTTTGAGCCTGCTGCGGTGGACGAGCTTGCCGCATTGAAGAGCGAGGACGGCGCAAGAAGTGACATATTCAATATGATTGACCTCCTCAAATCCGAAAGTGACAGCGAAACGGGATTTAACGATATTCTTTCTGAAATTGAAGCAAACGCAGGCATTATGCCGGTTGAAGAAGAACTTTCGGCGGCATCAAAGCTTGTTTCTGAAACCGTCGAATATTCCGAACCCGAAGAGGAAGTCTATGACGAGGAATATGAGGAAATCGAATTCGGTGATGATGACAGCATATGGGATGAGCTTGAATTCCCCGAGTCGGAACCTGCCGAGGAGCTTCCCGCTCCCGAGCCCGTAACTGAGGCTGAAGCTGAAGAAAAAGTTCACGAGCCTATGGTTCTTCCCGAGCTTAGCGAAGAGGTTCCCATTCCCGATTTTGATGTGGAACAGCCTGCTTATGAGCCGGCAGAAGAGCTTCCTGCTCCTATCCCTGTGCCTGACAGCGTACCCGCAAACTTCAGCATTGAAATTCCCGAAGAAACCGCTGAGCCCGAACTGGATTTTGAAAAAGAGCTTGCAGAGCTTCTCGGTGAAGAAAAGCCCGAAGAAAATCAGGAAAGCTTTATAATCAATATACCCGACGACGGCAACGATTATGAAAAAGCGGCATTTGCATCCGAAAGGCTCTACGAAGCAGAGCCGATGAGCACTCAGACTATCGAGGACGACCCCGATTTTGAAATGAAAACAGGAGAAGATGCCGGCAACAGCGATGAAAAGAAAAAGGGCGGTGCAGGCGACGTAATCAGAAAAGTTGTTCTCACCCTTTCGATTATAACAATCATCATCAGCTGCGGAATCCTTGTTAATACTTATTTCATCGAGCCTTACAGATTCAAGGCGGATTCGGATGTTCTTGTTGAGCAGATGAGCGTTAACAACGATGCCCACGACCATTCCGCAACCGTTAATGAGCAGATGAAGAAGGATAACCCCGATACCGAATTCCCCGAGGGAATGCTCGCAAAGTATGCACAGCTTTATGCACAGAATAACGATTTTGCAGGTTGGGTTACCATCGAAGGCTTCGGCATCAATCTTCCCATCGCAAAGGGCGATGATAACGAGTATTATCTCAAGAGAGATATCTATAAAAAGTATACAAGCTACGGTGTTCCCTTCTTTGATTACAGAATGAAGGACCTCAAGAATCTTCACAGGAACACTATGGTTTACGGCCACAATATGCGCCACGATGACTATATTTTCGGTATGCTCGAAAATTACAGAGAAATCGACGGCTTTGCCCAGGCACCCGTTATCGAGTGTAACACAATTTACGGCGACCACACATGGTTTGTTTATGCTGTGTTCATCACAAACTCAAATCCCAAGGATGATAACGGATATTTCCTCCCCTATAACTTCATTGATGTTTCAACCGATAAATTCGCTGATTACATCAAGGAAATCGACAAGAGAAAGCTTTACACAACAGGCGTTGACATCAACGAAAACGATAAGATTCTCACTCTTCAGGCTTGCGTTTACGATTTTGACGGAGCTATGATTGTTGTTGTTGCAAGAGAGAAGAGAGAGGGCGAAAGCATCAGCGTTGATACCTCAAAGGCATATAAGAACCCCAATCCCAAGTTCCCGCAGAAGTGGTATGACGTAAACAAAAAAGAAAACCCCTATGAAAGCGACCCCAGATGGTAAAAATTACGAAGCAAATTAACTAAGGAACGGTGATAATTATGGAAAGAAAGGTGAGGATTTGCACGCTTTGCGCTTCAACGGTGCAGGATGCGGCAAATCATCTTGAACAAAGGGCATCGGCGTTTACCTCCGATGTTGCAGTGAATGACTATGAGAGCGCCTCGGCTTTTGCCGCAGGTGTGGATTCCTGCGCCCTTGACGGCGGTGTTATCCTTGCTGCCGCACCTCTTTCCGAGTTCCTTAATGCAAAGCTTCGTTTAATCAGAACCGTTTCTCAGAAAATCGTCAGAAGCAATTCTGTAAATAATGCGTTGGCAGATAATTCATCTCTCGAGCAGAAAGAAAAGGACCTTCATTGCGCAATTCCCGAAAAATCAAAGGTTCTCAGAACAGAGGACGGACTTTTCTCGGCGTTCATCAAAGAACACGGAAAGGCGCTCGTTGTGTTCCTTCCGCTTGATGCCGAAAGGATTGATTATCTGTTCTCGGCAGGTCTTGCAAAGTTTATCGGCGCAATTTTCCCCGAAGCAAAGCTTCCCGAAACCCAGCCGTCTCCCAAAAGCAGCGGAGCAGCGGCACTGCGCGAGAGCGTCGAAACTGTTATCAGAAACGGAAAAACTGTTGCAATTTCGCCTTGCGGATGCGCAAAACCGCTTATTTCTGCAATTTCGGCTGTCCCCGGCTGTGAGCAGGTTTTTGTTCAGGACAATTCTCTGAGAGACAGACTTCCCGACGAAAGCGCAGAGAATTATATCGCACAGTGCGCGAAATTATCAAAAGAAAACTCAGGCACCGACCTCGGTATCAGCGTTTCAACAATTTATAAAGATAAAACCGATGAAAGCGATTTTGTTATCGTTTGCGTTGCGGATTCCGACAGAGCAAAGGCTGCAAAGGTCTTTGCGAATCCGGGTGAGGACCATAAGCATCTCGTTGCGGCGGCGCTTATCCGTCTTTGCGGAATGCTCGGTGAGCTTTCGGGTCCCGCGGGTCTTGTGAATCCCGATGCACCGTCGGCAAAACCCAAAAAATGGGCGAAGAATTCCAAGCTTCCGATAGTTATTACGGCAATCGGCATTGCCATTGCTGTTGTTATCGGTCTGATAATTGCTTTTGCTCTCGGCGGAAACAATAAAAACGAAACCGTAGTGCCCGAAAACGGAAACTACGATTTCATTCAGCAGGACAGCTACTATGCCGATATGGATTATCACGGCAACGGCAACGCAGATTATTTTGATATGCAGGCGGCGGCTCTTCAGAATGAAACCACCGCATTATATACAGAGGTTTCTTCAACCTCAACAACCGTTCAGCAGACAAGCGTGAGCCAGACGGTTACAAAAATCGTAACAACCATCAAAAATGTTGTCACAACGAAGAAACCGACAACAACAAAAGCGCTCACGACAACCGCTAAGGCAACAACCACTCTTGCCCCGACTACGCTCAAACCCACAACCACCAAGGCAACAACTACCCTTAAGCCCACAACAACAGCAAAACCCACAACCACCCTCGCACCTACAACAACGGCGGTTTCGGGTGGTGCAGTTGAATCAACAACATCTTCTTCATCGCAGAAGGGAGTTTTCGTCTTTAAGGTATACGGCCACGGCCACGGCGTAGGAATGAGTCAGCACGGTGCAATGGCTATGGCAAATAACGGCGATACATATGAAAAAATACTTACTCATTATTATCCCGGAACAACCGTGAAAGCCGATTCCTCAACCCCCGCAACCATAAAATACGGCGGAGCTGATATTCCGATTGTTGAATATCTTTGCAAAACAACAAAGCAGGAAATGGGTTACAGCAACGCGGGAAAAGAAGCGCTCAAGGCTCAGATGGCAACCATTTATACCTTTGCAAAGCACAATGATTTTAATGTTGCAAAAAGCAAACATGCCTATGCTGAAACTTTTGAGTATGAAGGCACAAAGATATATGAAGCCTGCCTGGAATATCTCGGAATGTCAGCAGCAACGGATACTCCCGTTGCAAAATATGTTGATTATAACGGAACAGCGGCAAACGCAGTTTATTTCTCCTCTTCGGCGGGCAAAACCGCTTCTGCCGCAAGCGTGTGGGGTGCAGATAAATATCCTTATCTCAACGGCGGTGTTTCAAGCCGTGAAACCGTAGATGTATCAACCAAAGAAATTACTGCGGAAGAGATGAAAAAGCTGATTGAAGCTTATGCAAAAGAAAATGACATTACAATAACACTTTCCGATAATCCCGCGGAATGGATTGAGGTTGTGTCGCACGATGCGGCTGTAAATGCAAACACGGGTTACGCAACAACCGTGAGAATCGGCGATAAAGAGGTCAGAGGCAACACATTCCGTTGCTATGTTCTTGATTTCAAAATCCGTTCACATTGCTTTACATTTGAATATATCCCGGCATAAAAACACAAAAGGCATTGTTTCAGAAAAGAAACAATGCCTTTTAAAATTTATTCCATGGAAATTCACTTGAATCGGGTTTTGCCGAAAATGTGAGTTTTTCTCCGCTTTTGGGATGATTGAATTCGAGCGTGTGCGCAAAAAGCGCAAGCTTTCCGTTGCCTCCGCCGTATCTTATATCACCGATCAGCGGCATTTTTCTGCTCGCAAACTGCACTCTTATCTGGTGGGTTCTGCCCGTGTGCAGAAGAATGTCAAGCATCGAAATTCCTTCCGCTTCGCCGATAACCGAATATTCAAGCGATGCATCGCGCACGCCCTTGCGCATACGGTTAACAACATATGTTTTATTTTTCTGCTTATCCCTGAAAAGCAAATCCTTAAGCACACCGCTGTTTTCTTCAGGGATGCCCCTGACAACGGCGTAGTAACGTTTTTTAATAGCGTTCTGCTCTGCCTGCTTTGAGAGAACGGATGCGGCAAATGAGCTTTTGGCATAGACCATAACCCCCGCCGTTTCTCTGTCGAGCCTGTGGACGGGATATGCCGATGCGGATTCGCCGTTTTCTGCAAAATGAGCGTTCAGCAAAGCAATCATATCGTTACCGACCTCGCTGCTCTGACTTATTATTCCTGCAGGCTTGATGCAGACGGCGATATACTTATCCTCAAACAAAATTTCCATTTTCAATCCTGTTTTCCAATCTTTTTTCGCTTCGCCTGAGAGCTTCCTTGATGTTGCCCGAAATCAGCCAGAGCTGGCTGCCGAGGTAAATCGGATCTTCGCGCATACCCGTTCTGAACCACTCTGAAATGATGCCGAGGAATGCATATTCGTAGAACGATGCGATGAATTCGATATCCTCATCAGGAACTTTCATGCCTTCTGCGCTGACGTTCACAAAATCAATGATTATGTGCTTGCAGGCTTTGTACATATAGTTTTCGAAATAATCGTAGCTGCGTGATGAGCAGATGTTGTGGATTACTTTTTTGTGTTCATATGCAATGGTTGCAACTTTTGCGAATGCCTGAATCCATGAAGAACCGTTTCTGTGTGCCTCAACAAGATGATTGAGTTCCTTTGCGAAAATCTCTTCAAGCAGGTCATAAATATCGCTGTAATAGTAGTAAAAAGTGTTGCGGTTAATACCGCAGGTTTCAACTATATCCTTGACTGTTATCTTGTCAAATGGCTTTTTTTCAAGCAAATCTATAAATGTATTATAAATAAGTTTCTTTTTATCGTTAGACATTTTTACCTCCTAATGTTTAACATTAAGAAAACTATTTCTTGCTAATGTTACAAAATTCGCTCAATTGTCTCGCTAATTATAGCACATCAGAAAGAAAAATGCAACTAAATAAAATATTGAATTTGACTGTCGCTTAAAAATCAGCTTTGAGTTGTTGTTTCAATCGGGATTTCGGTAACGCTCAGAGGGGGCGCGGTTGTCTGCGGAACGGAGGGAAAATCAAAACCGTGCATAAATCCGCCGAGGTCGAGCGAGCAGATATCTCCGCCAATGACTCTGCCCTCAAAAATGAGCAGATTTGCCTGCACTCCCTTTTGATTTTCAAGACCGGGATAGTTAAGAACATCGTATGTCCAACGTTTTGCACGCATACCTTTATAAGGTTCAAGGTCAAGCCCCTGAGCCTTGTTCATCTCGGCATATTCAAGATAGCCTGCATCAAAATCCGCGGGGATAATAACCTCGCTGATTTCTGCAGGGTCTTCGGATATTTTCCATCCGAACTGCGAAAGGAATGCCGTTCTTTCAGCCGCATTTTCCGCTTTGTAGCTGACGGAGGAGTCATTTGCAGCAGGCTCTTTTTCCGTTCCCATAACGAAAACCGCCGCAACGATTACTGCCGCAATCGCAATGATAAGAGTAAAAATTTTTGCTTTTGATGTTTTGACAGAATATACAAACATAAAATTCACCGCCTGAGAACAATGTATGCTCGGGCGGCGGTTTTTATGAATGCAAAATTCAGATTCAGAACGCAAAATGAAGGGTGGGCGACGCAATTATTTCAATTAAAGTTTCATTTTCAAAAGCATAATTCCGTTCGGAGTGATGTCGATTGCTCCGTATTCGCCGTTCATCATTGCACCGGGATTCATAACGTAAAGACCGTCAATATAATCTGTAACGCATTGGTGTGTGTGACCGTATAATGCAATGTGGGCGCCCATTCTCTGCGCCTTGTTTATCAGCACGCCCGTGCCGTGCTTCACAAGCTCGGAGTGGCCGTGAGTGCAGAGGATTTTTTTGCCCGCAACGGTGATGAATTCGTTATCGGGGAGCATAGAATAAAGGTCGCAGTTGCCGCATACCTGAACGGTTTTGCGACCCGCGATTTCTTCATCGAGAAGAGAAATATCGCGTTCGCCGTCGCCCAGATGAATAATCATATCCGCTTCGGGATGGTTTGAAATTGCGGTTCTCAGCTTATAAGTTGAGCCGTGTGAATCAGAAAAAACAAGAATTCTCATCAGAGTCCTCCGTTCTGTAATTGAAAAATTCAACATATTAATTATACAGAAAGAAAGCGGTGATTGCAATGAGTAAAGATAATTTTTCGCTCGAGGAGATGCTCCGTCTTGCCAAGGCGGCAAACGCTCAGAAACCCGAGGATTTACTGGGTGCGGTGCAGAGCAAGGTGCCTGATGATAAAATGAAAGAAATAAAAAGAGTGCTCAGCGATAAAAAAGCTCTCGAGGAACTTCTCAGCAGCGAGCAGGCGCAGAAACTTATGCGTCAGTTCAGAAACGGAAAATAAACTATGGATAACATAAGCGATATTTTGTCCTCACTTTCCGATGAGGATATGGAAAACCTCAGAGCGGCGGCGGAGAATCTTTTTTCGCAGGATAACGGGTCGAAGGCTCAGCCCTCCGACCCGGGATTTTCCATGCCCGATTTTTCGGATTTACTCGGCAACGCACAGATGATATCAAAAATCAGCTCGATAATGGGTGCGATGAACAAAAAAGACGATCGCACTCGTCTTATTGAGGCGCTAAAACCTTTGTTGAGTGAAAAACGCAGAAGAAAAGCCGACGAAGCTATGCAGATGATGAAGCTTATGGATTTGCTGCCTCTTATCGGGCAGATAACGGGAGGTTTCGACGGAAAATGAACGAAAATCTGTTACGGTTGCTTTTGCCCTCAAAAAGTCCGTGCCGCACAAACAATACCGATGCCGACAGAGAAATCATTCTTCCGATTGTAATTTTACTGATAGCGGACAGATGCGATTTTTTTCTCGTTTTTGCGTTGATGTATATACTTATGTAATTATCAACTCTCCGTCACGGTTTAATGCCGTGCCACCTCGATTTCAGCTTTTGCGAAGCAATATACTTTAGTTTTGTATTCTGCCCTCTGAACTCTGCACTTAAAACTGTATCTTGAAAAAAACATAAAAATATTGTAGAATAGTAAAAAATAAAAAGACAGGGGTGAACCGGATGGTTTACAAATACAAGACCCGCGGCACCTGCTCGCGCTCAATCAGCTTTGAGGTTGACGGCGATACGGTTAAAAACGTAAGCTTTGAGGGCGGATGCAACGGCAATCTCAAGGGCATTGCCGCTCTTGTTGAAGGAATGAAAATCGACGATGTAATTGAGAAGGTTGAGGGTATCCGCTGCGGATTCAAAAGCACTTCCTGCCCTGACCAGCTTGCCCAGGCACTCAGGGAGGTAAAAAATAATGGATAAAAAGAATATGAAGCTGACTTTTTATGTAGTCTGCGGTCTGCTTCTCGGCGCACCTTACATATGGCGTCTTATAAAAGTCGTGCCCGAGATTTTTGAAAAGCTTCCCAACGCAAAGGAAATCCTTTCCGCATCGGGCTATGCGATTCTTGTTATCGCATCAATCGTCGTAGCATTCAAGCTTGGCGAAGCTCTTTGGGTGAGGATAATCAGCATCTATTCCTCGGTTGGACTTGCAGTCTGCATCATCACGATGATGACAAGAGCACTCGGCGCATCCGAAATTTTTGAAGTTCTTTATGAGCTTATCTGTGCTCCTTTCTTCGGCGTTGAATCGCCCATGGCAGTAACGGTTCTTATGCTCGTGCTGTCGATAACAGCATATGTTTTCCTTAACAAAATGCCCGCAAAACCCAAATCGAACAGCTGACCTGTAAAATTATGTTAAGCAAAAAATTAATGCTTGCATTTACATTTGTTTTATATTATAATTGTTTTATACGCGGATATGACAGATTTCGTCATATTCCAAAAGTCAAAAACATACATACTTAGGAGGAAAAAACCATGGCAAAGAAAATTCTTGCAATTCTTCTTGCACTCTCATTCGTAGTTGCTTTCGCAGCTTGCGGCGGCAAGGGCGACGATGTAACAACCACAGCTCCCGTTGAAACAACAGAAGATCTGTTCGCAGAAGTTGACCCCACAGAAGCTCCCGCAACAGAAATCGCAACAGAAGCTCCCGCAGTTGACGAATCAGAAGTTGCTGTTTCAGACCCCACAGAAGCTCCCGTAGCTGACGACACAACAGTTGCTGCTTCAGAAGAAGAAACAACAGAAGCTGCAAACGCTATGCCCGAAGGCAAAGAAGCAATTGTTGCATATTACAACACAGCTATCAACAACGCAAAGAAAAACTCAAAGAGCATTCACTCAAACTATATGAAGCACGCTGTTGCAGGCGAAATCACAGGTATCCCCTCAGCTCTTGATTCAATCGGCCAGTCACTTATCAAGGACAACATGGGCGAAGATGACAGCAAGAAGAACGTTACTTGGACTTCAGCTGAAGACAAGAATGCATTCTTCCCCGTTGAAGGCGAAACATATGCATCAAAGCTCACAGCAGCAGACGTTAAGGATGCAAAGATCACAGAGAAAAACGGCAAGTGGATCATCAGAATCACAACAGTTGCCGATCCCCGTTCAGAAGGCTACTCACACAGCAACGGTCATGCTCCCAAGGCTTTCAACGCTGTTCTTCCCGGTATCATTGACGGTTATATCCCCGGCATCGCAAAGAGCCTCTTCAGCGTTGGCACAGTTGCAACTGCTTATCCCTCAAGCACAGTTCAGGTTACTGTTGACCCCGCAACAGGCAACGTAACACACGCTAACTATATGCTTTACTGGACTCTTTACATTCCCCTCAGCGGAACAGACGTTGTTCTTCCCTTCTCAACAGAGAACGATTACGACATCAACTGGTAATTTAAAAATAGGGTGACCGTGTTTCTGCGGTCACCTTTGTTTCGTTAAAAAAATATTATAATAAAAGGTGATTTATTATGAAAAAGGAAGTTCTTGTTGAAACTTCAGCACGCCACGTTCACGTAAGCCGTGCAGACCTCGACGTTCTTTTCGGCGAGGGTTATGAACTCACACACAAAAAAGACCTTTCACAGCCCGGTCAGTTCGCTTGCGAAGAAAGAGTAGCTGTTGTCGGCGATAAGGGCAGCTTCCCTGCTGTTTCAATTCTCGGACCTATTCGTCCCGCAACTCAGGTTGAGCTTTCACTCACAGATGCAAGAAGCATCGGCGTTACAGCTCCCGTAAGAGAGAGCGGCGATATCGTATCAACAGGCGCTTGCAAGCTCGTTGGCCCCAAGGGTGAAGTAACAATCGATTGCGGCGTTATCTCCGCAAAGAGACATATCCATGCAACTCCCGCTGATGCAGAGAAGTATGGCCTTGAGGACAAGCAGATTGTTTGCGTTAAGGTTGAATCCGACGGCAGAAGCCTTATTTTCGATGACGTTGTTGTAAGAGTTAACCCCAACTTCGCTCTTGCTATGCACATCGACACTGACGAATCAAATGCTGCAGGTGCCAAGCCCGGCATGATGGGTGAAATCCTTTAATTTTTACATAGCTTTTTAACGGACAGCTTCGGCTGTCCGTTTTTTCGTATATATTATTAATTATATATAAATTTATATTTGAATTGTTGACCTTGACACCTAAAAATGATATAATAAACTGATTTAATATGGGGAGGAATAACCTTATGATTAAAATTTCTCCGTCGGTGCTTGCAAGTGATTTTTCTGCACTCGGTGCTGAAAGCGCAAGAATGGAAAAATGCGGCGCAGACTATCTTCATCTTGATGTTATGGACGGCAGATTTGTGCCTAATATCACCTTCGGTGCGCCCGTTATCAAAAGCATCAGAAATAAGACAAGCCTTATCTTTGACGTTCATCTTATGATTGATGAACCCCTTAAATATATTGAAGATTTTAAGAAATCAGGCGCGGATATCATTACCTTCCATGCAGAAAGCTCATCGCCCGTCGGCGAAACGGTTGATAAGATTCTTGAATGCGGCTGTAAAGCGGGCATAAGCATTAAACCCAACACTCCCGCAGAAGTGGTTTTCCCTTATCTCGATAAGATTTCAATGGTGCTTGTGATGACGGTTGAACCCGGCTTTGGCGGTCAGTCGTTTATGCCTGAAACAATGGATAAAATAAAAGCTCTGCGTTCCGAAATGAAACGCAGAGGTCTTGATATCGATATTCAGGTTGACGGCGGTATCAACGAAAAGACGATTGAAACCGCGGCGGCGGCAGGCGCAAATGTTTTTGTTGCGGGCAGTGCCGTTTTCGGTGCGGAAGATGCATCAGCGGAAATCGCAAAGCTCCGCAGTCTTGCGGAAAAAGCTTTTTAGCTCTTAATCCGTCTGTTAAGCAGACTTTCAACGGCATCGCCCGATGCAAGCAAATGCCAATGTTCGCTGGTGAAATCGCTTATCAGCCTGGTGCAGTTTTTGATTTTGCAGAATTCCGAAAGGGTGCCGTTGAGCGATTCCGAAGAACAGCTCAGAATCAGTCTGTAAGCTTTGTCAAGCTCAAAAAGACTGCTTTGAGGCATTTCGCCCGAGCGGCGGATTTCCTCGGCGGCTCTGAAAAGGTCATCGAGATTTTCAAAATCGCATACAACGCTTTCGCTCTGCTTTTTCAGAGTGTGTTTTTGCGAAACGCATTTCTTTCTGCCGTCAAGGATGGTGAAGGTCAGCGTGCAGCCTCCTTCGGATTTCGGCGAAGCTTCGATAATCATTCTGCGTGACGGGTCAAGTTCCCGCCCGAGATATTTTCCCGCTTCTCCGAGTACGGTCCATATCACACGGCGTGTTTCGATTGTTGAATAATCCATCGCTTCATATGTAATATCAAGCTCAAGCATATCCTGCTTTGTCAGGTCTACTATGATTTTATCCTCGGCAGGTGAATTGATGTTCATAATTTGCCTCCTTTTTGTTCATAATAATATGATATGTTTTTATGGATTGATATGCAATGATTAAATATTGGAATTTAAAGAGGTGATTACCTGTGGAAAACAAAACCTCAAAACATAATACAGTCAAAGCTTCGCAGATTTTCGGCGACTATCTTGTTATGCTCATTGCGCCGTGCATAGTTTCTTTTATGTATTACGGCTCAAGGTCGCTGGCGGTCATTGCTTCGGGCGTTCTCGGAGCTGTTATCTGCGATTTTGTTGCAAGCTTTATTTTCAGAAGAAGATTTTTGCTCAGAGATCCGAGCAATATTTTCATCGGTGCAGCGATTGCTGTAATGATGCCTGCAAGTGTGCCTCTTTATGTGCCTGCAATTGCGGCGGGTGCGGGTGTGCTGACGGCAAAAATCCCGTTTGGCAGTGCTCTTAAAGCTCCGTTTGTACCCGCGGCGGCGGGCTTTGCAATTGCAAGTGTATGCTTCAAAGAGCAGGTGTTTGCCTATGCGCAGAATACCGAGGACAGACTTTTCGGTGCAAAATCGCTTGCATCCCTGCTTTCGGAGGGCAGTGCGGTTCATATTAACATAGGCAATATTTTTGATATTATCACGGGCAATATTTCGGGCCCGATGGGTACGGGATGCGGTTTACTGATGGTTGTCTGCGGATGCTATCTTTTTATGCGCAGAAGAAGTGCACTTCTTGCAACGGCGGGATTTATCGGCGCTTGCGCGGTTTTTGCGGCGCTTTTCCCGAGAATAAACTCATCCGCATTAACAAGCATTGTTCTCGAGCTTTCGGCAGGCTCTCTGCTTTTCGGCTCGGTATTTCTTATCACCGATGTATCCACTCTTCCCAAAGGCGGTGCGGTAAAGGTCGTTTACGGCGCGGTCTGCGGAATACTGTGTATGATTATGAGAAGAGTCGGCACTTACGAAGAAACCGTCTGCTTTGCCGTGCTTATGGCAAACGGCGTTTCGCCCGTTATCGAATCGGTTGTTAAGTCGGTTTCATCTTCGGTCAGCCTCAAAAGAAAGGGGGCGGCTGAAAAGTGAGTAATAATATTTCTTTTAAAGACGTATTTATAAAAGGCGCGGTGATTTACAACCCCGTTCTTATTCAGCTTGTCGGTCTTTGTCCTGTTGTTGCCGCGTCAACTACTCTTGCAAGGGCGGCAATGCTCTCCGCAGTGCTTTGCATAGAGCTTATCGTTACCTGCGTTATCACAAGTGCGTTTTTCAAAAATATCCCGAGATGGGTAAGAGTTCCGCTCTATCTTATTATCGGAACGGCAATAATATGCCCCATTCTTTGGTACATCGAAACCCGTTCGCTCATTGATCTGAGCCTCGGAATGAAGATTTATATTCCGCTTATCGCCGTAAACTCGATGACCGCTGTTCACTGTGAGCAGTTTTCGGTTAAAAACAACGTCAAGCTTTCGCTCTACGATGCGGCTGCGGCAAGTGTGGGCGCATCAATCATATTTATCATTATCGGTGCAGTCAGAGAACTTCTCGGTATCTCCGCAATCGGCGGAATGCAAGTCAACCTTCCGATAACATTCAAGGGAATGGCGCTTCCGTTCGGCTGTCTTATTATTCTCGGATTTATGGCGGCGGCACTCAAATCTGTTGTTGCGAGATTCTACCCCGAAACCGCAGTAACCGAGGTTCCCGCAGCCGAGGAAATCCTAACTGACGAAAACAGTGAGGTTACAGAGGTTGAAATTTTTGATGAATTCTGGGCAGAACCCGAAGAATTCACAGAACCGGAAGAGCCTGTGGAGGTTCCGATGGATATACCTCAAGAACAGCCGATGAAATCGAAAGAGCCTTCTTTCAGTTCAGTGGAAGAAATCGACGAATTCTTTAAGTCGCTCGGAATTGATGTTGATGCAAAGGGGGATAAGCAATGAGAATAATAACTGATTTGTTTATAACCGCCCTTTACACGGTTTTTGCGCAGAATCTCGTGCTCAGCTCTGGCTTGGGTATGAGCGAGGCTTTCAGAGCCTCAACAAAACCCGGTATTTTCGGCAAATTTGCGCTGATGATTTCGGGATTCTCGGTTGTGACGAGTACTTTTTGCGGCATCATCGACTCATTCAAACCGCTTGAAACAATGCCGTATGCAGTCAGAGCGGCGATATATGCAGGCATACTTGCGGTAGTTTATATCATTGTTGCGGCAGTTATGAGATTCGTTTTCCGTTCATCGGCAAAAAATCTCGGAACGCTTGGTATTGCGGCGCTCAACACTCTTGTTTTTGCTATTCCGCATATCAACAACTCTGCGGCATACTCGTTCGCAGGCAGTATTGGCTCAGGTATTGGTGCGGGTGCGGCATTCGTGCTTGCGGCGGCACTCATTAACTGCGGCTCGCGAAAGCTTGCAGAAAACGAGGATATCCCAAAAGCATTCAAAGGCACCCCCGCAATGTTTATTTATGTTGCGATGCTTTCGCTTGCGTTTGCGGGATTCACGGATTCAAATATTTTCTGAGGAAGAAAAATTATGCCTAAAACAGGAAAAATAGAAAAGACGCTCAAACCCTCGGAGCGTAAGAGCATAACGGAGTTTTCGACCCGTTTCGGTTCGGGTCCGACCTATGAAGAGAGGGTCAGAAGCAAAAAAATCGCTATGATTATTTTGATAACCGCGGGAATTCTTGCGCTTATCGGCATCGGATATTTCTTTTCGGATGTCCTGATAAAGATAACGGAAGCTCCCGTCGCAAATCTCTGAGGAGCAAAAGATGGAATTCATACCCTATAATTCACGTTTGACATATCATAAATATCCTTTCGGAGCTGTAAGAGAGGGAGAAGAAACGGTTTTCCGTATTGTTCTTCCGAGAAGCGCGGGGTGCTCGGGCGCGGCTCTTGTTGTCACCGCCGACGGCGGGGAAAGCTTACGCATCCCTATGAAGTGGGACGGTATGCAGGGCAGCGACGAAGAATGGTGGCGAGTATCATTCACGCCCGAAAACGAAGGAATTTATTGGTATCGCTTCAACCTTATCTGCGCTGGCGGAGAAAAGGAAATAACAAGATTCGATAATTCAACGGGCAGAATTTCGCCCGACGGTTCGGATTTCCAGTTGACTGTTTATTCAAAGGATTTCTCAACTCCCGATTGGATAAAGGGTTCAGTTATCTATCAGATTTTCCCTGACAGATTCTGCAATTCGGGCAAGGCGAAAAGAGGTGTGCCCAAGGATAGAATTTTGCGCTCCGACTGGGGCGGTGAGCCTATGTGGGAGCCTGACAGTCACGGAAAAATAACAAAACAGGATTATTTCGGCGGAGATTTCAAGGGAATCGAGCAGAAGCTCGGCTATCTTGAGTCGCTCGGAGTGGGATGCATATATCTCAATCCCGTTTTTGAGGCGCATACAAATCACCGCTACGATACAGCAAACTACGAAAAGATTGATTCGCTTCTCGGCACGGCTAAGGATTTTTCCGACCTGTGCAAGGCGGCAAAGTCAAAGGGCATCGGTATTGTGCTTGACGGTGTTTTCAGCCATACGGGAGCGGACAGCATATATTTCAACAAAAACGGCAGATATAAAAATACCGGAGCTTATAACAGCAAGGAGTCGCCGTATTTCGGTTGGTATAAATTCGGCGAATTCCCCGACGAATATTCAAGCTGGTGGGGAGTTGACATTCTTCCCGAGGTTGACGAAGAAAACGACGGATATATTGAATATATTGCGGGCGAAAAGGGAATTCTCCGCAAGTGGCTTAAGGCGGGCGCAAGCGGCTGGAGACTCGATGTTGCGGATGAATTGCCCGATAAATTTCTTGATGCTCTCCGAAAAGCCGTTAAGGATGAAAATCCCCATGCATTCATTCTCGGAGAAGTCTGGGAGGATGCGTCAAATAAAATCAGCTACGGAAGCAGAAGGCGTTATCTGCGCGGCGCACAGCTTGACAGCGTTATGAATTATCCCTTTGCCGATTATCTTATCGATTTTGCGGTAAGAGGTACAGCGGAAGGCTTCAACGACAGAATTATGGAGATTTGCGAGAATTATCCGAAAGATGCTGTTGACTGCCTTATGAATCATATCGGTACTCACGATACCTGCCGTGTGCTCAGCCGTCTTGCAACTCTCGGAAATTATCACGGCACTCATCTTGACCGTTACAAAGGCGGTCTGACCGATGAGCAGAAAGATTACGGCAAAAGACTGCTCAGACTTGTTTCGTCAATGCAGTTCACTCTTCCCGGTGTGCCCTGCATTTATTACGGCGACGAGGCGGGTCTTGACGGCGGTGAAGACCCGTATAACAGAGGCTGCTATCCGTGGGGCAATGAGGACGAAGAGCTTATTGAGCACTACCGTTTCCTCGGCGCACTCCGTAAAGAGCACGATGTTTTTGCCGAGGGCGAATTTGTTCCCGTTTCGGCGGCAATGGGCTGCGTTGCCTATGAAAGACGGGGCAGAGGAGAGAGAATATTGACCGTTGCAAACCGCAACAGCCATTCAATAGTTTATGTTCTTCCCGAGGAGGGATTCAAAGCGCTGTCGGGCGGCACCGTCAGCGGCAGAGAGCTTTATCTTGACAGAGAAACTGCGGCAATTCTTATAAAGAAATAAGGTTAATATAAATGGCTAAAAAACCGAAAAATATTATATTCAGAACGGCGAGGCAGAGCAACGACAGAGGGTTCAGAAAATTCGCAGTGATTTTTGCCGCCAGTGTTCTGGCGATACTTCTCATTTCGTGCCTTGCCATTCTCAGTAAGTACGATTTTGATATCAAAACGGCAATGGGCGGCGATTCCGTAACGGAAACCGTGCCAGTATCCGAGCCGTCATCGGTGTGGCAGGAGGAAACGGATAAAACCTACTTCTTTTGGTGCGCCGATTCAGGCAGTAAGGAACTTCGCTTTGCGTGGCTTGTCAATTTCAGACTGCCCGAAGCGGAGGTGACTGTCTGCACCCTTCCGCCCGATACTCTTCTTTCGGACGGGACTGAAACGCTTGAAAAAGTGCTTGCAAAATCGGGCGAGAATGAGGCGGTCAAAAAGCTTGAGGAGCATACGGGAATTAAAATTGACGGCTACATAGGGTCAGATGAACAGAGCTTCAAGGCAATGATAAATTATCTTGGCGGAGCAAATGTTACCGTGCCCGAGCAGATTGAGTACAAAAGCGATGAATTCACCGTTATCCTTGTCAAAGGAAAGCAGAATCTCAAGGCGGACAGTCTTTTCAAATATCTGCGCTATCTCGGTACTCTCGGTTCAAGGGGCGAAAATCTTCAGTCAACCGTTCTTACGGAAATTCTTGACGGAATTTTCAAACCCGCAAACACCGAAAAAAGAGAAAGATATTTTTCAAAGCTTTCAAACACTGTAAAAACAGACCTTTCGATAGTTGATTATTCTGCATCGGAAAACGGAATAAAAGCCTTTATGCAAAGCGGAATTAAGAAAAAAATCGTCGTTGATTCACCCGAAGAAATGAGAGAAAAATAATATGAAAAAGTTCTTTTCGTTTTTGCTCAGCGCCGTGCTGACAGTGGCTTGCGTTGCGGCGGTGCTGACCGTGGGATATATTGCAATCACATCTTCGGAGATGTATAAATGGTATACTTCCGAGGCGATTGAAGTAACGGAATCGGGAAGCCCGTATAAGCATTATTACGGCAAGCTCGACAACATCGAGAAGCATGCATATAACGAAATCATATCCGAAATTTATGATATGCCCGAAAAAATTGAAGTGCCCGCAATCGATGCAGACCAGCTCGACAGAGTTTTTTCGGCGATTCTTATGGATAACCCCGATTTGTTCTTTCTCGGCAGAAGATGCACCCTCACTTCGGAGATGCTCAAAACTTACTGCGCGCCCGAATATATCATAACGAGCGAGGAATATTCCGTTCAGCTTCAGGAGATTGAGCAGGCGAAGCAAAAGATTGTTTCGTCGCTTTCAGACCCCGATGATGAATGGCAGACGGAGCTTGAAATTCACGACTATATAATCGACAATTGTACCTATGAGCTCAGTGAGCCGAAGCTTGTCTGCTCTTCGGTTTACGGTGCGCTTGTTAACGGACGCGCCGCCTGCGAAGGGTATTCCAGAGCAGCGAAGCTGCTGTTTGACGAGGTGGGGATAGAATGCGCCCTTGTAAGCGGCATTGCAACAAGCGAGGGCGGCGAAGACGGCCCGCATATGTGGAATGCGGTTAAAATCAACGGAGATTTTTATTATCTTGACTGCACTTGGGACGACCCTGTTGGCGATGACGGAGTCGAAATCAAGTCCTATTCATATTTCAATGTTTCAACAAAAATGATTTCGAAAACACATTCGGAATTTTCATATAACTTTATCTGCACCGAAACAGAAGAAAACTATTTTGTTAAAACGGGCAGACTTTTTGACGATTACAAAAGCTCTTATAAAAAGAAAATTGCTGAAATGATGGCGGAGGATATCGGCAGAGAATGTGCTACACAGCTTCGTTTCAGCAACAAAAAAGCATATAAATCCGCGCTCAGCGAGTTGGTTGAAAACGGAGAAATTTACGGTGTGCTTTCGCTTTGCGAGAGTTTATCAAAAAAAGGATACCGCAAGGATTCGGTAAAATGCTCGCAGAATGCAGAGCAGTTTATTCTGACCTTTATTCCTGAAAGGGGTTAAAAATATGGACAAAAAGAGAATTGAAGCGGCGGTAAGAGAAATTCTTATTGCCATCGGAGAGGACCCCGACAGAGAGGGTCTTGTTGAAACACCGTCGAGAGTTGCGAGAATGTATGAAGAAATTTTCTCGGGTCTTGAGGATGACGCGACAAGGCATCTCAAGATTTTCAATGAAAGCGGCAACGAAGAGATGGTTGTTGTGCGCGATATCCCGCTTTATTCGATGTGCGAGCATCATCTCATCCCGTTTATGGGCAAGGCACACATTGCGTATATCCCCTCAGACGGCAAGGTTATCGGCCTTTCAAAGCTTGCAAGAATAGTTGAGTGCTTTGCAAAAAGACCTCAGCTTCAGGAACGTCTGACTGCGCAGATTGCGGATTTTCTTGATGAAAACCTCAATCCTCAGGGCGTTGCGGTTGTTGTTGAGGCGGAGCATCTTTGCATGACTATGCGCGGTGCAAGAGCATCGGGTGCTCAGACGAGAACATCGGCGCTCAGAGGCAATATGAGAAGCGATTCAAAAACGAGGGCAGAGGCGATGTCGCTTCTTGAGTTGAAGGGATAATCCGAACCATGCCCAAAAGCAAGTCTTTTCGATGCTTTTCGGCGTTTTGGGTTTGAAAGGCGTCAGCCTTCCTGCACCCTCAACATCCAAAAATCATCAGAAAATCTTTTGCTTTTGGGTCGAAGATTTTTTATCGAGAGGATTTTTGGCAATTCAAGGCACAAAACGGAGCAAATCCTTGGTGGATTTGCGAGTATTTTAACGAAGAAGTGCAAAAAATAATCCGATAAAAAACATAGTCGGATTATTCCCTGCAACTCGAACGGAGGAAGATAAAATGTTCAGGGCAGGCAAATATGAATTTCCGCTCGGGCAACGCACCTATGTTATGGGAATCCTTAACTGCACTCCCGATTCTTTTTCCGACGGCGGACTTTACAATTCACCCGAAGCAGCGGTTGAGCACGCTCTGAAAATGCAGTCAGATGGCGCGGATATTATCGATATCGGCGCAAATTCAACCCGACCCGACGCAATTATTCTGTCGGGCGAGGAAGAAATGAAAAGGCTTATGCCGATTCTTGAAGCGGTGCGCAGGGCGGTTTCGGTTGCGGTTTCGGTTGATACGTTTTACCCCGTTTGTGCCGAAGCAGCGCTTCTGACGGGCGCAGATATAATCAACGATGTCAGTGGCAGATTCAATCCCGATATGGCGGCGCTTGCCAAAAAACACGGTGCGGGCTATGTTGTTATGCATAACCCCTGCGGTGCGGGGATTACGGCAGAATATCCCGACGGAGTTGTTAACGAAATCCGAAGATTTTTTGACGATTCGCTGAGGCTTGCAAAAGAGTGCGGTCTGCCTGAAAGCAGTCTGTGTCTTGACCCGGGAATCGGTTTCAGTAAGACTTATAAGGATAATCTTGAAATTCTGCGTGATGCGGACAAGCTTAAAACAGACGGAGTTGCCTTGCTTTTTGCAGGGTCAAGAAAGAGATTCATAGGCAATGCAAGCGGCATTGAGGACAGCAGTCAGCGCGACCCGGGTACCGTTGCGGCACATACTGCGGCGATTGCGGGCGGTGCGGATATAATCCGAGTTCACGATGTTGCGGCGGCTGTACAGGGCGCAAGAGTTACTGATGCGATTTACAGAAAGGTCTGAATTATGGATAAAATATTGGTCAGAGGACTTAAGATTTTTGCATATCACGGAGTCAACGAAGAGGAAAAAATCGACGGTCAGAATTTTATTCTGGATATCGATGCTTTTGTTGATATCAGCGTGCCGTGCGAAAGCGATGATGTTGCCGATACGGTCAGCTATGCAAAAATCATAAAGGAAACAACAAGGATATTCACTTCCCAAAAGGATGATTTGCTTGAAAGGGCGGCGCAGAGGGTTGCCGACGGACTTTTCGAAAGCTTTGATAAGATTCAGAGCCTCAGAATATTGCTCAAAAAACCCGAAGCACCCATAAAAGCAGATTTTGAATATGTGGGCGTTGAAATTTGCAGAAACAGAGGAAACAAAAATGAGTGAAGCTGTTATTGCGCTGGGAACGAATCTCGGCAACAGAATTGAAAATATCAACACCGCCGTCAGAGCAATTGCAAAGCTCAGCGGAGTTAAGATTATCAAGGCATCGGGTGTTTACGAAACGGACCCCGTCGGCTGTGATGAAGAGGACCTTAAATTTTATAATGCCGCCTTGCTTATCGAAACTTCGGTGTCCCCCGCCGTGCTTCTGGGCGAATGCCTCGGAATCGAAGCGGCGATGGGCAGAGTAAGGGAGAAGAAAAACGGGCCGAGAATTATCGACCTTGACCTGATTCTCTATGACGGTTTCAAGTCGGAAAGCTATGAGCTCACTCTTCCGCACCCCCGTGCGCTTGAAAGAGCTTTTGTGCTTGCACCGCTTCTGGAGCTTTATCCCGAAGGCCGTGCGCCCGGGATGTTTTTCGGCCCCAAGCTCAGAGATATGGGCACCGACGGCGTGACCCGTACCGAAAAAGAAATCATAATTCCGATTTACGGCGAGGTAAAGTGAAATGGCAGGCTCAAATATATGCGATAACTGCGCACATTACGATTATAACGAAGAATATGAATGCTACGAATGCCTTGTCAACCTTGATGAGGACGAGCTTTACAGATTTATGCAGGGCGGTCAGACCGAGTGCCCGTATTTCAACCCGTATGATGAATACAAAGTAGTCAGAAAGCAAAACTGAGGTGACAAATTATGAGCAAGAAAAAACAGCCGCCGAAAATGCCGGTAAAAAAAGAAGAGCCCGTCAAGGCTCAACCCGAAAAGAAGTCCGTAAAAGGTATAATTATTGCTGTTGCGGCGATTGTGCTTGTTGCGGCAATCGTTCTTACCGTTGTTTTTATCGTGAAACCCGGTTCGGAGGATAACAACATAACAACAACAAAAAACACAAGCTACACCGTACCCGGTGCAAACGGATATACCTATGGCGAATACAAGGGCGCAAAAATGCCGCAGGAATTCGTTGATATTCTCACCCAGGCGGATATCGACAGAGAATCGGCTTGCCAGGCTTACGGCACAGCTCTCGAAATCGGAGATATAAAGATTTCACACCCCGAGTTTATTTCATATTATTATGACCAGTATTCGCTCCAGAGAAGTGAGATTGAACACTCAATTGAGCAGACGGGCTCAAACCGCACGGGCTATGACACCAAAAAAATGCCCGACGATCAGCAGTGCCTCAACAAAGGCTATACATGGGCAGAGGATTTTACTCTCAAAGCAATCGAAACAATTCAAGCTAACTACAGAAGCTTTGAAAGAGCGCTTGAAAAGGGTATAGAGCTTACTGACAGCGAGGTAACAACAACTATTTCCCAGTTTGAGGTTCTTGAATTGGCAAGCACGTTCCAGAAGAGAAGCGTTGAAGAGCTTCTTGAAGAGATTTACGGTAAAGGCTATACACGGTCAATGTTCAAGGCAAGAGAAATAATGCTCGCATACAAAGAAAAATACGAAGCTGTTTCAAAGCAGGAGCTTGCAGACGGCTACTCCGAAGAAATGCTTCAGGCAGAGCTTGCCAAAGATGTCAATGCTTATTCGGTTGTTGTTGGCAGAGTTTATCCCATAGAGGGTGAATTTGATGCTGTTGAAGTTTCAAAAATCAGCACAGAAGCTGAATTTATTGAGTATGCCAACTCAAACCATCCCAGAGAAGACTATTCCGCGGAAATCAGAACGCAGTGCTACTATCTGGACAGAGATGACATATCAACAACCTTCGGCAAAGCCGTCGGAGAGTGGATGTTCAGCGAAGAAAGAGTTGCGGGCGAAATTGCGCTTGTTCAGGGCGATATTTACAGATGCCTTGTTTATATTGAAAAGCCTGCATATCTGAATGTAAGCCGCAAGATTATGTTCTTCGGTTATGATTATGAGGATGGAACCACCGAAGAAGAGAGAAAAGACCGTCTTGAAGATATCAAAATGAAGTATAACGGCTGGAAAGACGACGGCGCAGGCGAAGAAGCTTTCAGAGAGCTTTGCATAAACAACAGCGGAATGGATTCGTATGACGCAAGAATCGAAGATTTCTATTATGTGTATGAAAACTGGATTTTCGATGATGCAAGAAAGAAGGGCGACTGCGAAGTGGTTGAATCCGACGTAGGATGTGCGGCGTTCTACTATATCGGTGAAAACGAAGGCGATTATGACTGGAAAGAAAATATGAAAACCGATAAGGCGGAAACGGCGTTCGCTGAGGCTTACAAGGTCGATATTGAAAAGAATTATGAGCCTGATCGCAACGAAAAAGTTATTAACAAGGCGTATAAAACTGCTAATGTTACCATCGCAAAACTGCATCCGGAGTCATAAAAAAATAACAGGGACTGTCATCTGACAATCCCTGTATTTTTTATATGTTTTTCATTATTTCATCAACGCATTGCTCGGGGGTAAGGTTTGTGCAGTTGACGGTCACATCCGCATATTTCTCGTAAAGCGGAGCACGCTCGGCATAAAGCTCTGCGATTGTTGTGCCGTCTTTCATAGCGATTCCTCGGGTGTGGATATTATTGATGCGCTTTTCAAGCTCCTGAGGCTCAACCTTGAGATAAACGGCAATTCCGTTTGATTTCAGGCTTTCCATAGCTTCGTCACCATATACGGCGCTTCCGCCCGTTGCGATAACACAGTTGTAAAACTCGCTTCTGCGGATAACCTCGTTTTCAATTTGCAGGAATTCGCTTATCCCGTGCTTCCTTATGATTTCACAAAGAGCGCGGGAATATTTTTTTTGAATAATCAGGTCGGTGTCAGCAAAATCCATAAGCATAGATTTCGCAAGAAGAACGCCGATTGTGCTTTTACCCGCACCGGGCATACCGATAAGAACAATGTTTTTCATTTTATCACATACTTTCGGGTACGGTGATGCTGAACATTGTGAGGATGTTTCTGAGAACATTCTTTACGCAAAGGCAAAGGCTGAGTCTTGCCTGCATAAGAGCCTCATCCTCGCAGTTAACACGGCAAGCGTTGTAGAACTTGTGGAAGAGAGTTGCAAGGTCAACGGCATAGCGTGTAATCTTTGCGGGGTCATAGTTCTTTGCGGAGATTACGATTTCATCTGTGAGCGATGAAAGGTGTCTGATAAGCTCCTTCTCTTCGGGAGCTGAAAGAAGAACAAGCTCGGGGATTGTACATTCTCTGGGCTGCTTTCCTTCGCTTTCAAGCTTCTTGAGGATGCTGCAGATTCTTGCATGCGCATACTGGCAGTAGTAAACGGGGTTCTGCGAGCTCTGCTCAACGGCAAGGTCGAGGTCGAATTCCATCTGTGAGCCGGGTTCTCTCATATTGAAGAGGAAACGAACGGCATCGATGGGGATTTCTTCAAGTAGGTCAACAAGAGTGATTGCCTTGCCCGAACGCTTACTCATACGGACTACTTCACCGTTGCTGGTAAGACGAACGAGCTGCATAAGTATGATATCGAGGTCGTCGCCGTTACATCCGATTGCATCGAGTGCGCCCTTCATTCTTGCAACGTGGCCGTGATGGTCAGCGCCCCAGATGTTGATTGCCTTGTCGAAGCCTCTTATCTGAAGCTTGTTGCGGTGGTATGCGATATCAGCGGCAAAATAGGTGGGATTGCCGTTTGTTCTGATAAGAACTTCATCTTTAAGTTCAAGCTTTTCGATTTCTTCGGGAGTCTTGCCTTCTTTTGCAAGTCTTGCGCCGAGAACTTCTTTGTTTTTGTACCAGAGAGCGCCGTCTTTTTCGTATGTAAGACCGTTGCTCTTCATAATTTCAAGGGTTTCTGCAAGCTCGCCGCCGTTGTGAAGTGTGCTTTCAAGGAACCATGTATCATATTCGATGCGGTACTTGGTGAGGTTTTCTTTCATCGCCGCAATGTTCTTAGGAAGTGCGTAGTCGATGAGAGCCTTTCTGCGCTCGTCTTCGGGGGCATCGATAAATTTATCGCCGTTGATTTCGGCAAATTCCTTCGCTCTTGTGATGATATCTTCGCCGTGATAGCTGTCCTCAGGAAGCTCGGGGGCATCTGCGCCCTTATAAAGCTGCTGATATCTGATATCGAGCGAAAGACCGAATTTTTCAATCTGATTGCCCGCGTCGTTAACGTAGAATTCGCGGCTTACATCATAGCCTGCAAAGTCCATAACCGAAGCAAGGCAGTCGCCGAGTGCACCGCCTCTTGCGTTACCCATATGCATGGGGCCGGTGGGGTTTGCGGAAACGAATTCAATATTGATTTTCTTGCCCTCACCGTAATCGGAGCGTCCGTAGTTCTCGCCCTTTTCGAGGATATCCTGAATGATGCAGGCATTAAAGCTTTCTCTGAGATAGAAATTCATGAAGCCGGGACCTGCGATTTCGCATCTGTCAAAGAAAGTGTCGGAAAGGTCAAGACGCTCTGCTATTGTTTCTGCAATTTTGCGGGGTGCGCTCTTAAGGCATCTTGCCCAAGCCATTGCGCAGTTTGACGAATAGTCGCCGTTATCCTTGTTTGCGGGAACTTCGATGATAAAATCGGCGAGAGGAGCTTCAGGAAATGCGCCGTCTGCAACGGCTCTGCCTGCGGCTTCCATAATCGCCGTGCGAAGTTCTTTTATTGTCTGCTTTACCAAAACTGACATTTTTTATTCCTCCTGTCACTCTGTTTTCGGGGCAACGGAAATGCAAAGCTCGTTCTCCGATGCCGGAACATTGTTGAAATCGATTGTGTAAGCAAATCGGAGCGTGCCGCCCGACTCGCTGACGTTGTTTTCGATGAATTTGCAGTAAATTCCCATCAGCATTTCGCCGTAGGGGGTTGAATAGTAGCAGCTGTGGCGGCGCTCAAGCTCAATAATCATTTCGGTGTTATATCTGCCCGAGCGAACCATACTGATTTTTTTGCCGCCTTCAACGGTGAGCGTTGTTACGCAGTCGAGCAGAGCTTCGTCGGTTTCTTTGTAAACGATTCTGCATATTCCGTCGGCAAGCTCAAATTCGCCTGCCGTGGTCAGCTCGCTTGTGTATTCCTCGCCGTCCTGAAGATGACGGTCGGTTATTTTAATAATTGAATTTTTCATATTTATCTTTCCATTGCAAGAGTCAGCAGCTTATCCAGAAGCTCCGCGTAGGGTACTCCCGATGCAGCGAAAAGCTTGGGATACATACTGATTGATGTGAATCCGGGGATGGTGTTGGGCTCGTTAAGCTTGATTGAGCCGTCCTCGCATACGAAGAAATCAACTCTCGTGAAGCCTTCGCAACCGAGTGCTCTGTAAGCTCTGACAGCCTCTGCCTGAACGGCTTTAAGCATATCATCCGAAAGACGGGCGGGGATGTGAAGTTCGCTTTCGTTTGCGAGATACTTTGCATCGTAATCATAGAATTCGTTGCAGGGAACAACCTCACCGACCACCGAGGCAACGGGGTTTTCGTTGCCCATAACGGCAACCTCAACCTCCATACCGATGATGCCTTCTTCAAGAACAACCTTTCTGTCGTGCTCAAATGCTTTTTCGCAGGCAG
Organism: Acutalibacteraceae bacterium; assembly: GCA_045576955.1. Classification (GTDB taxonomy): domain Bacteria; phylum Bacillota; class Clostridia; order Oscillospirales; family Acutalibacteraceae; genus CAG-177. The sequence goes on from JAZNHM010000111.1 coordinate 26,484, forward strand.
CTTCAAGCTCTTCAAGATTTTTTGCTTTGCTGATGCCGACGGACGAGCCTGCATTTGCGGGTTTTACAAAAATCGGGAAGCCGAGTTTCTCGGCTGCGCCTTCCAACAAGGCGGTTTTATTGGCCGAATAAGCGTGTTTATCGAAAGCAGTCCACTTTGCCTGGTCTATACCCGAAAAGTCCGCCATAGCGTTTGTGACGGCTTTATCCATACAAATTGCGCTTGCTGCTGTACCGCAACCAACATAGGGGATGCCCGAAATTTCAAAAAGACCCTGCATTGTGCCGTCCTCACCGTTTTTGCCGTGAAGCACGGGGAAGGCAACGTCGATTCTCTCTATTTCGCCGCTTGCAAGACGGATGATGCCGTGATGAGAACGGTCGCAGGAGATGACTGCGGGTTCAAGGTTTTCGGCATCCTCAAGCCATTTTTCATCAGGAAGCATATCGGGCGAACCGTTATAGATGAAGCATCTGCCGTCTTTGGTGATGCCCATTTTGATGATGTCGTATTTATCTGTCGGAATGTTTTTGATTACGGAGCTTGCGGAATTGAGTGAAACATCGTGTTCACTTGAAACACCGCCGAAAAGCACGAGAACCTTCTTTTTCATAACAAATCTCCTTAATAATTGTCGCTACAATCCCATTATAATCTTTTTATTATTCAAATATGATAACACAGCGTATGGAAATAGTCAACAGCGTAATGTCCGTCAAAACCCACAAAATGCAACAAGATATGTATTTTATTTCTATCTTTTAGTTACATTATATGGTTGACTTTTTATATTTATATGTTATAATAAACTGTAATTATATTTATATAAAGGAGTTTTTGCCATGGCAGATATTTATGCTGTTCTTGCCGATATCAACAGCGGTCTGAACGAAAGTCTCAAAGAGTGCGGATTCACACCCGTCATCCCCGAGGGGGTTGAAAAGGGAGAGCTCCCCGCAGTCACCGATTCGGGCAGAATAACCGTTGAATACAAGGGCGAAAACAAGGCTCTCAAGATGGAGCATTTTAACAACAAAATCACTCTTCTCGGAGCTGCCAAAGAAGGCGAAATACTCAGCAGCGATTTCTCACAGCTTTCACTTTCACTTCTCGATGCCGAAACCGCAGATGCAAAAGACGTTAAATATATCGTTAACGAATTTTCGGATACTCTTGTTGAGCATTTCGGCACTCAGGCAAAGAAACCCGTAAAGTCAAAGCTTCCCACTCCCGTTTCAAAGGCAGCGGCAAAGAGCGGCTCGGTTTCTTATGACCCCAACACTCTTGCAAACAGATTCACAGCGATTTATACCGAGCTTCGCGATGAATATAAGGCAAACTGCGAAAAGTACGGCGAGTTTCTTCCTGAGGATTTCTTTATGAATCACGGTGCTCCCGCCGTTCTTGAAACAATCAAAGAAAACAATCCCCAAAAGATGAAGAGACTCTTTAATCTTCTTAACGAAATCTATGAGGACGGCACCAACGAAACCCAGAGCCTCATTGCCGTAACAATTCTCGGTGCAATGAATAACGACCAGGAAATGCTTGCGGCTTGCGTTGATTATATGAGCGACGATATGATGAGCCCCGTAATCAATGTTAACAAATATCTTGCATCCGCAAGTGGTAAGGGAGCAAGAATGCGTCTTGAAAATCCCCCCAAATATAAACCTAAGGCAAAGAAAAAAGGCATGATGTCAATGCTTGGAAACGGAAAATAAGGTGATAAAATGGATATTGAAAACAACAAAGAATTAAATCCCCAGACGGAAACCGAAGAGGAAGTAGTTGCTTTCGAAGCTGATTCCGAAGAGATGAATACCGTTGTTACCGAAGAATATGATGCAAGTCAGATTCAGGTTCTCGAAGGCCTTGAAGCTGTCCGTAAAAGACCCGGTATGTACATCGGTTCAACGGGTCCCAGAGGTCTGCATCACCTTGTTTACGAAATCGTCGATAACTCAATCGACGAAGCACTTGCAGGCTACTGTACCCACATTGAGGTGGAAATCGAGCCGGGCGACGTTATTTCCGTTCGCGATAACGGACGAGGAATTCCCGTCGGCATCAACGAAAAAATGGGTCTGCCCTCCGTTACCGTTGTTCTCACCGTTCTCCACGCAGGCGGCAAGTTCGGCGGCGGCGGATACAAGGTTTCGGGCGGTCTGCACGGCGTTGGTTCATCCGTTGTTAACGCGCTTTCAGAGTGGTTTGAGGTTGAGGTTTCGCAGGCAGGTCACGTTCACCGTCAGCGTTTCGTCAAGGGCGGCAACATCGAAACAGACCTTGAAATCGTTGGCGATACAGACGAAACGGGTACATTCATCCGCTTCAAGCCCGACCCGCTGATTTTCCAGGAAACAACCGTTTATGATTTTGAAACTCTCGAAAGAAGACTCCGTGAATCCGCATTTCTCAACGCAGGTCTTTCAATAAAGCTGACTGACAGCCGCGACCCCGAAAACATTATTGAACGCGAATACT
>JAZNHM010000112.1:0-1752 GCA_045576955.1 Acutalibacteraceae bacterium
ACAAAATTGGAGAAAATGTAATGGAAAAAATTAACGAAGTCAATATGCTGACTAAAGAGTGCATTGTTACCGCATTGCTTAGATTAATGGAGGTTAAGAGTTATCCGAGCATCACGATAACCGACATAACCAACATTGCAGGCGTTTCAAGAATGGCATATTACCGCAATTATAAAAACAAGGATGAAATCCTTATCAATCACCTGCTTGAGCAGGAAACAAAGCTCATAAAAGCGCTTCACGGCGGTCACGCACAAACCGTAAGAGGTATGATTTTTTACATTGCCGAGTTCTTTCAGGAAAACGTACAGGTAATCAAAGCGGCATTCGAAGCAGGTCTTGTTCATTCAATCACTACTCTGCTGAGCGAAAGAATTTACAGCTATTTCCCCGTTGTTAACAGCAGATTAGAGGGCAAATATGCCGTTCAGTTTTACGTAAGCGCAATAATCGGGGTTTTCAGAATGTGGTTTGACAACGGAATGGTCGAATCCGCCGATGAGATTTCCGATATCTTATGCTCTCTCATCAATCAGGATGAAGCGCTTCAATTCCTGGTGATACCCACTGAAGACTAACAACAAAACCTTCGGAACAAAAGTTCCGAAGGTTTTTCTTTTATCAAAACGCTGTGAAAAGACGCGAGATCGGAGTGATTACATACTTTGCAAATATTGCAACAATTCCGTCTGCAATAAGTCCGAGAGAAGCAAGAGGCATCTGCGAGAAGCCTGCCGTGCCGTAAGTTTCATAAATCCAGAGGCTCAGTTTCGAGAAGAAATCCGAAGGCTCTTCCTCTTCCTCGGCTGCATAAACACCTGCTTTTACAAGACAGCTTCTGAGTCTTTCTTCAATCTCGTCATCCTGACCTGCGTAGCAAACTGTTCCGTTTACAAATGCTTCAGCCTCTGCAATTGCCGCTGCAAGCTCATTGGCATCAGCAGCGCTGAGAGTTGAGGGATCAATTTTCTTCGCCGCAGGCAGAAGATCATTCTTTATCTTTCTGGGGTCTCTTGCTCCGTTAAACTGAGGATACTCGGGAGTTGAATAAACGTCGGTAATGTCATTCTTTGCAAGAAGCCTTGTTGCAAGAGAAATAATGATATCGTTTCTTGCGGTGCTTTCGTGATTCTGTGAATCGAAATAGAAGGTTGTATCAGGCAGGAGACCTGTTGATGCATCAACAACTCTGTCAGGCGAAACGTGGTTATGAGCAGGATTTGAGCAGTTTGTTCCAACCTGTCTGTAGCCCTCGGGAAGAGTTTCGCCAACCTTGACGCTGTAAGCACCCATTGACGTTGAAGCAAGGTGAATAACGCCGTCTGCATTATCTTCATTCCAAGCATTGCCTATGCAATAGAGAGGAACGTCATAATCAACAATGTTGAACACCTGAACGCCCATTTCCACAAGGTCCATAATGTTTCTGTCAGAATTGATCTGTGCTCTGTAGTACATTTCTGTCTGACGTCTGATTTCGGCTCTTTCGGGATATTTCTCAGGGTCAAGATGCATAGCCGCAAGCTCCTGATAATATGAAGAGGGGCTCAGCGCCCAGAGACTTGTGATTTTTACCGCAACCTCTTCAACAAGAGTATCAACTGCGGCACCCAACGCACCGAGAAGAACGTCGTCGGGAAGAATTCTTGCGATAACCTCAATCATCCTTGCCTCATCCTCATCCATAAGGGTTTCAAGGAAACCGTTATAGAGGAAATTCTTATCAAGGAAAGTAAGTTCCTTTGAAAGAAG
>JAZNHM010000113.1:0-7913 GCA_045576955.1 Acutalibacteraceae bacterium
ACATTCTTGCCAATCTCGGGGATATTGCCCATATTGACATCACGCAGGAAATCAATGCCGCTGAGAACGCCGTCAAGCTCCTCACCTTTACAGCGCATGCTGCTGCCTTTCCACGCACCAACGGTAACGAGAACGGCATCTGCTGAGTTTTTGATTTCTTCAAAAGAAATATCTTTGCCGACCTTGATATTGTTTTTCATTTCAACGCCGAGCTTTGCAATGGCGTCAACCTCTTTTGCAAGAACAGCTTTGGGCAAACGGTATTCGGGAATGCCGTAGCGAAGCATACCGCCCATTTCGGGCATTGCTTCATAAATTGTTACATCGTGACCCGAAAGTCTGAGATAATAAGCCGCTGTCAGACCTGCGGGACCGCCGCCGATAATTGCAACCTTCTTGCCGCTTGCCTCTTCACAAACTGCAGTGTAAGGATTATCGGATGCAAGGTCATTATCTGGATTAAAAGCCTTGAGATATGCAACCGAAAGGGGCTCTTCAACAAGTCTTCTTCTGCAATGTGATTCGCAGGGATGCGGACACACTCTGCCGATTGATGCGTGAATGGGGATTTTTTCTTTTATTATACGAACGGCTTCTCTGTCATCGCCGTTTGCAATAGCCTTGAGATAGCCCTGAATATCGGTATGTGCGGGGCAATTGAGCGAGCAAGGCGCAACGCAGTCGCCCTCGTGGTCACTCATAATAAGTTCAAGTGCAATTTTTCTTGCCTTTGTAACTCTCGGGGTCTTAGTGCTGAGTACCATTCCGTCCTGAGCAACAGTTGCGCAGGCACGCATAAGTTTGGGCATACCTTCCGCCTCAACAAGGCAGAGTCCGCAAGCACCGTAAAGCTTGAGTTGACCGTTATAGCAAAGGTTGGGGATTTCTATTCCGTTGTTTGCGGCAATGTTGAGAACGGTTTCGCCTTTGTTACCAATGCATTCCTTGCCGTTGATTATAATTTTAATCTGTTCCATTATGCCGCCTCCTTATTCTACGATAATCGCACCGAAGCGGCAGGAATTCACGCACTGACCGCAGCGGATACAAGTGTTTTCATCAATGATATGCGCCTGTTTGACTTCACCGCTGATTGCCTTTGCAGGGCATTTTTTCGCACAAAGAGTGCATCCCTTACACTTGTCGGCATCAATCGAATATGTGAGAAGGTCAACACATTCCTTGGCGGGGCACTTTTTCTCTCTGATGTGCGCTTCATATTCGTTGCGGAAATATCTGATGGTTGTGAGTACGGGGTTGGGAGCAGTCTGACCGAGACCGCAGAGCGCACCGTCTTTGACTGCATCGCAAAGCTCCTCAAGAAGCTCGATATCGCCTTCCTTGCCCTCGCCTTTGACAATACGGGTGAGGATTTCCTGCATTCTTGCAGTGCCGATGCGGCAATGCACGCACTTTCCGCAAGACTCAAGAGCAGTGAAATCGAGGAAGAATTTCGCCATGCCGACCATGCAGGTGCTTTCGTCCATAACAACCATACCGCCTGAGCCCATAATTGCGCCCGTTGCGGCAAGTGCCTTGTAATCGATAACGGTATCAAGCAAATCTGCGGGGATGCATCCGCCCGAGGGGCCGCCCATCTGGACTGCCTTGAATTCTTTATCGTCGCGGATACCACCGCCGATGCCGTAAATAACATCGCGCAAAGTTTTACCCATAGGAATTTCAACAAGACCGCCCTTACGGATTTTACCTGTAAGAGCAAAAACCTTTGTACCCTTACTGCTTTCTGTGCCCATGGCTGCAAAAGCATCGCCGCCATTATTTATAATCCACGAAACATTTGCAAACGTTTCAACATTGTTGATATTTGAAGGCTCATCCATATAGCCTTTCTGTGCAGGGAAGGGAGGTTTGAGCCTTGGCATACCTCTCTTGCCTTCAAGCGATTCAATAAGTGCGGTTTCTTCGCCGCAAACGAATGCACCGGCACCCGCCTTGATTCTCATATCGCACGAGAATCCCGTGCCGAGAATGTTTTTGCCGAGAAGATTTGCCTTTCGTGCGGCATCGATTGCAATTTCAAGGTTTGTGATTGCAAGGGGATATTCCGCGCGGACATAAACTATCATTTCGCATGCACCGATAGCATATGCGCCGATGAGCATACCTTCGATAAGGCTGTGAGGGTCGGATTCGATAACTGCCCTGTCCATAAATGCACCGGGGTCGCCCTCGTCGGCATTGCAGATAAGATATTTTCTTTCGCCCACGCTCTGACGTGCCGCATTCCACTTGAACCAGGTCGGGAATCCTGCACCGCCTCTGCCCGCAAGACCTGAAACCTTGATTTCCTCTATAACCTGCTCGGGTGTCATAGTCTTGAGAGCTTTTTCAAGAGCCTGATAGCCGTCTGCATTCCTGTAATCGTCAAGAGATACGGGGTCAATAAGACCGCAATGGCGCAAAGCGATTCGAGTCTGACGGTTAAGGAATTCCTCGTCATCCGCTGATATAACAAGCTTTTCAATGCCCGAAAGGTCGCCGCTTCTTGCCGCTTCAACAATTGCCGCAGCATCGTCTGCGGTAACTTTAACAAGACGCTTGATAAGTGTTTTTCCGTCGTAGAGGTCAACAATAGGTTCAAGGAAACACATACCGATACAGCCTGTGCTTCCGAGAGTAAAGCTTTCGTTTTCGGTCATAAGAGCTTCAATCGCCTTATGCACTTTCGCCGCACCTGCAGCAATTCCGCAGGAGCCTTCGCCGATAACTATACGCATCATTTGCCCTCCTTTTCCTGAATGCCTTTGATAACAGCAACCGCCGAATCGGGAGTAAGATTGCCGTAAGCTTCACCGTTTATCATAATAACAGGTGCAAGTGAGCAGCAGCCGAGACACGCAACATTTTCAAGAGTGAAAAGACCGTCTGCAGTTGTTTCGCCGTTGCCGATTCCGAGGTATTCGGAGATTGCTGCAGTCACTCTTTCGCTTCCGTTGACGTGGCAAGCCGTCCCCTGACATGCCATAATAAGATATTTACCGATAGGGGTAAGTCTGAACTGTGAATAGAAGGTTGCAACACCCATAACATCTGCGGGCGCAACGCCAACCTTCTCTGCAATGCAGTACATAACATCCTTGGGCAGATATCCGTAGATATTCTGTGCCTTTTGGAGAATTGTGATGAGATTGCCTGATGAACCGCCGTATTCTTTCAGTACTTCATCCAGCAACGAAAGGTCGCTCTTGGGACCCTGACAGTTGCAGTTGCACATGATTATTTCCTCCTTAAGCCAAAAACAAATTATATTTCGACATAACATTTAAAATATAGCATATATTAATTAATTATTCAATACGGAGATGTAAATAAAAAAAGAACCCGCGGAGACCGCAGGTTCAAAAAATGTTTTTTTAGAAGCCGAACCACTCAGCAAGGAAATCACTTACTGCCGCCCAGATGGGATTCCATACAGGAGCGATGTATGTGAGAACTTCGCCGAGATAGTCAAAGTTGATTTCTTTGATATCAAACTCTGAGAGATACTTGAAGAATGCAAGAATAAGCTCCTGAGCACCTGTTGTATCGATATCACCGAGAATTGTACCTAAAAAGTCCATTTTTTTGTCCCCCTGATTTTATTTCCTTGATTTTGCAAGGATGATTGCATCGGTAAAAAGATGCATAATTATTATAAAGCAAGATTATTCCGTTGTCAATACCCGAAAGTTTTAACAATTTGTTACATTTTATGAAGATTATACACAGTAATCTTTGTATCTGTCAATCATTGTTACATCCGCAACAAGCTCAAAATAAAGCCCGTCGGCTCTGTATTCTTCAACATTTATAACGCTGTCCTTGCGAAGGATTGCCGCCGCACCGCCATCTGAATAAGGAATGAGCATCTTCACCTTTGCTCTTGTAGGCGGAAGAGCCTTGGCAATTGCATCAAGCAGACTGTCAAATCCCTTTTCTTCAAGAGCCGATATCATAACCGAATTCGGTTCAAAGAGGATGTTTTCTTTTGCTTCTGGTAAATCACATTTGTTGAAAACGGGTATAACAGGTTTGCCCGAGCATCCCAGCTCGTCAAGAAGCTCATTTGTAACCTTGATATGCTCCGAGCATTCGGGGTCAGATGCGTCGCAGACATTGAGGATAACCTTTGCGCACGCCGCCTCCTCGAGAGTAGACTTGAATGCTTCAACAAGATGGTGAGGAAGTCTGCGAATAAAACCTACCGTATCAATAAGCATAACCTTTCTGCCGTCGGGCAGGGTCAATGCACGTGAAGTCGGATCAAGCGTTGCAAAAAGCTTATCCTGAGCAAGTACGCCAGCCTGAGTGAGGGCATTCATAAGAGTAGATTTGCCTGCATTAGTATATCCGACAATAACAACGGTTTCAACGCCGTCCTTTTCGCGCCTTGCTCTCGCAAGGCCTCTTCTCTTTTCGAGTGCCTCGAATTCTTCTTCAAGAGATTTGATTCTTCTTCGGATGTGACGTTTATCGGATTCAAGTTTTGTTTCACCGGGACCTCTTGTACCGATACCACCGCCGAGTCGCGAAAGACTCGTGCCCTGACCCGTAAGTCTCGGGAGAGAATAGCGAAGCTGAGCAAGCTCAACCTGATGCTTACCCTCATTGCTCCTCGCTCTTTCCGCAAATATATCGAGAATCAGCGTTGTTCTGTCGATAACTCTGATTTTTGTTGCTTTTTCGATGTTGCGAAGCTGTGCGGGAGAAAGCTCGCTATCGGCAATAACAAGGTCAACCTCATTATTCTCACAGAATTCTGCAAGTTCCTCAAGTCTGCCGCTGCCGAGAAATGTTGCGGAATCGGGTTTATCCCTTTTCTGCCAGAGCTTTCCGATAACCTCCGCACCTGCGGTTTTTGCAAGCTCCTCAAGTTCGTCGAGCGAGGATTCACAGTCATAATCACCCGTGTCAACAGCGATAAGTACCGCCTTTTCGGGTTCTTGTTTGTTTTCGTAAAATTCCATAAATCCACCTTAAAAAGCCGCCGCATATGCGGCGGCTGTGTATTAGTCGTTTCCGTTAATTACGATTGATTCTGCTTCGATGATTGCGCCACTGCCTTCATAGGTAACTGTTACAGAGTCACCCTTATTGAGGATAACAACGGATTCATCATCTGCAGCTGCGATTGAGAAATATGCTGCGTTTGAATCAAGCTTGATATAGTAATAGCTGTCGCCGTTAATAACCGCTGTTCTGATATCGGCAATATTACCCGCTACGGTAAGAAGCTCTTTTGCAGGTTCATCATTTCCGTTGGGATTTGAAGGTTCAACAACAACATCTTCGGGGTTGATGTCAACCTTGATGCCGCTTTCTTCAAGAGCTGAAATATAGCTTGCAAGGCACTTTGCAAGGTCTGTACCGGTTGCACCCATCTTGTTGTTGTTATACTGAGCAACATTGATGAGAGCATACTGCTGAACGATGTTGTTGGTGGGGTCTTTGAGCGACATAAAGTAAGTGGGTTCGCCGCCAATGTTAAGGAGCAGCGGGAATGTTGCGCTGTAGCCAAGGTCCTTTACTCGGCCTTCAGCCGCCTGCTGTGCCGAATACTCTGTACCGCCCGTAACTCTGTAATAGACAGCCTCTTTTGTTCTCTGGTTAACAAGAACAAAACCTGTGATTGACTGGTCGGAGGTAACGGAAGTAACGCCTGTGTACATCCATACGTCGTCATCTTTTGCAAGGTAGTTATAGTTAGCGGTTGTTGTGATAACGCCCTTCTGACCGAGAATCGAGTTCCAGAAACCGTTCTGATATTTGCCGTAGTAATTATACTGCTGAACAAGAAGGTCCGAATCATAGATTCTGTCGAGCCACTGGAGTTCTGCCTTGCTTTTGATATCTTCAATTGTGTAATAAGCGCTTTCGCCGTCATCGCTGTCTGCCTTAACAACAACTGCACCGATTACGTCGGTACCACCGAAAAGACCGATTGTCTTGTCAAGACGTGCGCAAATCCAGTAGGGATTGCCGTTATCGTCGATTTCGAAGGTTGCTTCAGAGAACATGAATGTGGGATATTCAAAACGGAGATGTCTCTTGAGAAGCTTATTGAAATGCTCTGCAGGAGAAATTTTGATGCTGTTTTCAAGCTCAACAAACTGGGTTGACTCGTTAGCCATGTCGATAATAACATAGCCGGGGAAACCGTTTCTTGTGTTGGTGAACCACTTGATTATGCTTGCATACTGAAGCGGTGCAACTCTGACGGGTGTATCCTTATAATTGATCTGGGTATACTGGGGATAAACCGTGAACTGCGAAACATAACCCTTTTCTTCAAGAACACCGAGAGCTCTTGTTGCAAGCTGAGCAGCTGCATCTTCGTCGAGCTTGGGAATAGCGCTGAAGCTTTCCGCATTTTCTTCGGGTATATCCTTGGAGAAATCGGAATCTGTTCTTACATCAATGATGTTGCTGTAGCTTTCGGCTCTGAAAAATTCGCTTGATGCGAGGTATCCGATGCCGACTGCAACAATAAGAATACCGATGATAATACCGGGCACAACTGCTCTTTTCTTAACATAAGGAACGTATTCGGGCTTTGCAAGAACATTTGCAAAAAGGCCGTTAAACACAACGTATGAAGCGGCAACTGCACCGATATAAATGTAAAAATCGTATGATTTGATGTTGATTGCGGGCATCATAAAATAAAATGCACCTGCAGCAAAAAGAATTGTGCAAAGAATGCTGAGCACAATTTTAAGAGCGGCTTTTTCGGGAGGGATAACTATGTCCTTCTTTCTTCCGCCGTCCTTCTTGGAAAAATCTACCTTGATAGGATCCATTTGTACATCTCCTTGTTTGCATATTATCATACAGTATAACCTATTTAGTAAGATAATACAAGTGTTTTTTGTTAACAATGCGATTTGACAGGTATTAAATTTTTGTGGTATTATGACATTATAGTGTTTTAAAATATTTAAAGAGGTGGATTTCATATGTTTTCAGATTATATCGACACAATTTCACTCGTAACAAAATGTGATGAAGAAGTCGGTCTTGCCATGCAGGCTGAACTTAAAAGACAGAGAAGAAATCTCGAACTCATCGCATCCGAAAATATCGTTTCCCCCGCTGTTATGGCAGCCATGGGCAGCGTGCTGACAAACAAATATGCAGAAGGATATCCCGGAAAGAGATACTACGGCGGCTGTGAATGTGTTGACGTTGTTGAAAACATTGCAATCGAACGAGCAAAGAAGCTTTTTGGAGCAGAGGCAGCAAACGTTCAGCCTCACTCGGGCGCACAGGCAAATATGGCAGCTTATGCTGCTATTCTTGAGCCGGGCGACGTTGTTATGGGTATGAATCTTGCTCACGGTGGTCATCTTACCCACGGCTCACCCGTTAACGCAAGCGGCAAACTCTATAAGTTTGTTCCCTACGGTGTTAACGATGACGGCTTCATCGATTATGATGAATTTGAAAAAACTGCAAACGAAGTAAAGCCCAAGCTCATTGTTGCAGGCGCATCGGCATATCCCAGAGTTATTGATTTTGAGCGTATCGGCAAGATTGCAAAGTCAGTCGGCGCATATTTTATGGTTGATATGGCGCATATCGCAGGTCTTGTTGCAGCAGGGCTTCATCCCTCTCTCGTGCCTTATGCAGATATTGTTACAACAACAAATCACAAAACCCTCAGAGGTCCCAGAGGCGGTCTTATTCTTTCAACCTCAGAACTTGCACCCGCAATCAACAAAGCCAAGTCGGATCGTAGCCATGTCGTTCTGTGAGCCAAGGAGTTGTGGAAGTGCCTTGTCTTCCTAAGACCGCTTGGCCTCCGACTTCATGCAGATATCGTAACAACCACAACCCACAAAACCCTCAGAGGTCCCAGAGGCGGTCTTATTCTTTCAACCTCAGAACTTGCACCCGCAATCAACAAAGCC
>JAZNHM010000114.1:0-8480 GCA_045576955.1 Acutalibacteraceae bacterium
ATTTAAAATATAAAACAGTTAACCGATTAATTATTAAACGGTTAACAATCTGCAAAAGGGAGATATTTATGGATAAAATATACCATAAGGCGGCGAAAAATCTTCACCGTGTTTCGCTTCTGAGCCGTTATCGGGTGACGGTTGCTCTTTCGGGGCTTAAAATCTACCGCGGTCAGCCTGAAATTCTCGGATATCTTCTCAGCCACGGCGACTGCTCACAAAAAGAGCTTGCGGATTCACTCGGGGTTTCGCCTGCCTCGATTGCAACAAGCCTTAAACGTATGAGCAAATCCGGCTTCATCGAAAGAACCCCGGACGAAAATGACCGCCGCATCAACCGCCTTCGAATCACGCCCGAGGGAAAAGAAGTTTTCTTGAAAGGCAAGGCAGAATGCGACAAGGTTGACAGAATTATGTTTAACGGCTTCAGCCTTGAGGAAATAGAAAAATTTTCCGATATGCTTTCAAAAATCGGAAATAATCTTTCTGTTGACGGCATAAGCGATAAAGAAGCTTTTGAATATTTTAAAAAAGAAAGAAACGGAGATGATAAAAATGCTTAAAACACTTTTGAAGCAGACGAAGGGCTACCGCCTTGTTTCGCTGCTGTCGCCTCTGCTGATAATCATTGAGGTTTATATGGAGGTTCAGATTCCCTTCGTTATGGCGGATATGGTCAACAACGGCATCCTCGGCGGTGCAGGAATCGAATATATTCTCACAGAGGGCGGCAAAATGGTCGTTATGGCGCTCATATCATTGCTCGCAGGTGCAGGTGCGGCAAGATTTGCGGCAAAAGCCGGTATGGGCTTCGGCGCAAACGTAAGAGCGGCAATCTTTGCAAAGATTCAGAACTTCTCCTTTGCAAACATTGACCGTTTCAGTACCCCGTCACTCATCACAAGAATGACAACAGACATCAACACCATTCAGATGGGTTACACCATGATTATCAGAATGTTTGTGCGTTCGCCGATAATGCTTGTTATGGCATTCACCTATGCTTACAGAATCAACGCGGAGCTTTCAAAAGTTTTTGCGATTGCGGCTCCCGTTCTGCTTATTCTTCTCGGACTTATGGGCAGTCTTGCTCTGCCGAGATTCAAAAAGCTGATGAAGAAATATGACGGTCTCAACGCATCCATTCAGGAAACTCTCATCGGTGCAAGAGTTGTCAAGGCTTTCGTAAGAGCAAGGCACGAAAAGGATAAATTCAAGATTTCCAACGACGAACTCAAGGCAGCTTCAATCTCCGCGGAAAAGCTTCTGATTCTTTCGGGTCCGTTTATGCAGATGACGATTTACGGCTGCATCATCTCCATTCTCTGGTTCGGCAGCAACCTTGTTATAGGCGGCACAATGCAGGTTGCGGACCTGACCGCCTTTATCACCTACGTCAACAACATTCTTATGTCGCTGATGATGATTTCAATGATATTCGTTATGGTAACGATGTCGAGAGCATCGCTCACCCGTGTTGCAGAGGTTATCAACGAGGTACCCGATATCAACGACGATAAGGCTGACCCCTCCCTCACCGTTGCCGACGGCAGCATCGATATGGAAAACGTCTGCTTCAAATATAAGAAAACAGGCAAGAAGAACGTTATTGACAACATTAATCTCCACATAAAATCGGGCGAAATCGTCGGTATCATCGGCGGTACGGGCTCGGCAAAAACAACGCTTGTCCAGATGATTCCCAGACTCTACGATGTCACCGAGGGCGTTGTCAAAGTCGGCGGCAGACCCGTTCAGGATTACACACTCAGAAATCTGCGTGACTCTGTTGCGATGGTGCTTCAGGTCAACCTCCTTTTCTCGGGCACGATTGAGGACAATCTCCGCTGGGGCAATAAAAATGCCACAACCGAAGAAATCGAAAACGCCTGCAAAATCGCTCAAGCACACGACTTCATCACATCATTCCCCGACGGATATCAGACTAATCTCGGCCAGGGCGGCGTCAATCTTTCGGGCGGTCAGAAGCAAAGACTCTGCATCGCAAGAGCGCTTCTCAAATCCCCGAAAGTCCTCATTCTTGACGACAGCACAAGCGCCGTTGACACCGCTACGGATGCAAAAATCCGCGAAGGGCTCAAGGAAAATCACGGCGATGTCACAACCCTCATCGTTGCGCAGCGCATAAGCTCAATTCAGCACGCGGATAAAATCATCGTGCTCGATGACGGCAGAATCAACGCAATCGGCACTCACGACGAGCTTCTCGGCACAAACGAAATCTATACCGAAGTTTACAAATCACAGCAGGAAGGGGGAAAAGAATAATGGCACCGCAGATGAAAAAACCGCCCAAAGGCGGCGGACCCGCTCACGGACCCGGAGGCCCGAAGCCGAAGAATACGAAGGCTACCTTTTCCCGCCTGCTCGGTTATCTCGGCAAGTCCAAGGCAATGCTTCTCATGGTCTTTATTTTCGTTGCATTCAGCTCCCTTGCAGGCATTATCGGCACATCATTTGTCAAAACAATAACCGACGATTTCCTTATGCCCATCATCGGCTCCGAAATCACAAAAGAGCTTCTCGCTCCGCTCGTTAAAACCCTTGTTTCTCTTGGACTCATCTATGTTTTCGGCGTTATTTCTTCCTATGCATATTCAAGAATTATGCTTCAGGTTGCTCACAAAACACTCAACACAATCAGAGCAGATCTCTTCAACCATATGATGGACCTGCCGATAAAGTTCTTTGACACTCACACTCACGGCGAGCTTATGAGCCGCTACACAAACGATGCGGACGTGCTTCGCGAATGCATCAGCCAGAGCTTTGTTCAGCTTGTTGCATCAACCGTTACGGTTGTCGGCACATTCATAATGATGCTATATTACAGCCCCGTACTGACTCTTTTTGTTATCGCAATGCTTTTTGTTGCATTCTTTGTTATCAAAGTGCTCGGTAAGCAGAGCGCAAAATATTTCAGAGCGCAGCAGAAATGCGTCGGCGAGGTCAACGGATATATCGAAGAGTATATCGAGGGTCTTAAAGTTGTCAAGGTTTTCTGCCACGAGGATACGGCAAATAACGGCTTCGGCTCTATTAACGCAAATCTCCGCCATGCCGCAACAAACGCCCACACCTACGCAAGCATTCTTATGCCCATTATGGGTAATATGTCGTATATCACTTATGCCGCAACGGCAACCATCGGTTCTCTTCTGATTATGACCGTTCCCGAGGATAATTTCTTCGGAATTTCCGTCGGTGCGCTGTTCACATTCCTTATCTATACCCGTCAGTTCTTCCAGCCGATAACCCAGATTTCACAGCAATTCAACAACATTATTGCTGCCCTTGCAGGTGCAGAAAGAATCTTTGAAATTATCGACACTCCCGTTGAAGAGGATGAGGGATATGTAACTCTCGTTAACGCAAAGAAACTTGACAACGGAGAAATCGTTGAGTGCAAAGAAAGAACAGGCATCTGGGCATGGAAGCATCCCCACGGCGACGGCACTATCACTTACACCGAATGGCAGGGTGATGTACGTTTCCACGATGTAACATTCAGCTATGACGGCAAAAAGACTGTTCTCAAAAACGTTTCGCTCTATGCAAGACCCGGCGAAAAGATTGCATTCGTCGGCTCAACGGGCGCAGGCAAAACAACCATCACCAACCTCATCAACCGTTTCTACGATGTTGACGAAGGCAAAATCACCTATGACGGTATCAACATCAAGAAAATCAAAAAGGCTGAGCTTCGCCGCTCAATGGCGATGGTTCTTCAGGATACTCACCTTTTCACCGGCACGGTAAGAGACAACATCGCTTACGGCAGACTTGATGCGACGGACGAAGAAATCATTGCCGCCGCAAAGCTCGCAAACGCAGATTCGTTCATTACCCGTCTCCCTGATGGCTACGACACGATGATTACCGGCGACGGCGCAAACCTCTCGCAGGGTCAGCGTCAGCTGCTTGCAATCGCAAGAGCCGCCGTTGCAGACCCGCCCGTTCTTATTCTTGACGAAGCAACAAGTTCCATCGACACAAGAACAGAACGACTCATCGAAAAGGGTATGGATAAGCTTATGGAGGGCAGAACTGTTTTTGTTATCGCTCACAGACTCTCAACCGTACGCAACTCGAATGCAATTATGGTGCTCGAAAACGGCGAAATCATCGAGCGAGGCGACCATAACGACCTCATTGCCCAAGAGGGTAAATACTATCAGCTTTATACCGGTCAGTTTGAACTTGATTAATATTTTTAAGGCGGTTTTCGTAACTGAAAGCCGCCTTAAATTATTAAATAAAAAATTATAAAAATTATTAAAATAACACTTGACATTTGCGGCTGACTCTGTTATAATCTCTCTTGCAGTTGCGGATGTAGCTCATCTGGTAGAGCGCCACCTTGCCAAGGTGGAGGTAGCGAGTTCGAGCCTCGTCATCCGCTCCATAATAAAAATCCCGTCTTAATGACGGGATTTTTTGTTTTATATAATTGTTTAAACATAAAAGGGACTGTTAAAACAGTCCCTTTTGGCAAATCATTATTTGATTAAACTTGTTATATATTCAATGCCGGCAGCAATCGCTTCTACTATGCCTGTTAGTCCCTCTATAATCTTTACTATTACATCGTAGATGAAATCAAGCGGATTTGAAACATCTGATCCGTTTTCATTTCCTGTCGACGGAACAGTTGTTCCGGGCTCTGTTGTCGAGGGGCTTGTTGTTTCTTCTGAAGGTTTGGTAGTTGTTTCTCCTGAAGGTCTTGTCGTTTCCTCTTCGTCTTCAATGCTGAAATTATAGTGAATCGTTGCATTAGTCAGGCATTCGTTACCGTCTTCGAATTTTATGCTTCTCCATTCTTCAACGCTGCCCTCATAATACACATCTGTGATGTTTTCGCAATAGCTAAAAGCGCTCCACTCCACA
The DNA here is from genome assembly GCA_045576955.1 of Acutalibacteraceae bacterium. GTDB lineage: Bacteria > Bacillota > Clostridia > Oscillospirales > Acutalibacteraceae > CAG-177. Next base: position 4,909 of record JAZNHM010000114.1, read on the forward strand.
CTTGTCAGACTATCCGGCAAAGTTACACTTTTAAGATTTTGACATATTGAGAATGTCAATCTATCAATTTGAGTTATACCATCCGGAATAGTTATTTCTGTAAATTTATTATTTACAAAAGCTCCCGCGCCTATACTGGTAACACTGTCAGGTATTGTTAATTCACCAAAAGCGCAATTTAAAAATGCATCTATACCAATGGTCACTACTGTATCAGGGATTGTCAATTTTGTAAGGTTTTTTCCGTTTTCAAAAGCACTGCTTTCGATTTCTTTTACTCCGTACGGAATATTATATTCTGTTCTTTTGTTTGCTGTGGGATATTTAATTAACAAGGTTTTATCCTTATTAAATAAAGCACCGTACTCATCGCTTATATAGGCTGTATTTTCAGAATCAACGGTTATATTCGAAAGGCCGTCACATGCATAAAACGCACCGTGTCCTATACTTGTTACAGAGGCAGGAATATTTATGCTTGAAAGACTTTCACAATAAACAAATGCTGCATCACCAATGCTTGTAACATTTTCAGGTATTGTTATGCTTTCCAAACTGTAACACTGGCCAAAAACATAGCTTTCTATACTTGTTATATTGCTTGGAAGTTTAACACTTTTTAATGCCTGACACTCATTAAACGCACCGTATTCAATAGTTGTTACGCTGTCAGGTATCTCAATGCTTTCCATATTGTAACAAAGCTGGAATGCAAACTCTCCAATACTATTCAAGGTATTTGGCAGTTCAACTGTTTTTAAAAATATCAATTCAACAAATGCATCTTTTCCTATGCTTGTTACACCTTCTGTTATTTTAATGGTTTTTATTTCGCTACAGATTTCTCCGGCAGTCCAAGGGGAATCATTTTCCCACGCTTCATAATCCCACATTTCACCCGTACCGCTAATGGTTAATGTGTTGGTTGACTCATCAAAATTCCACGTAAGATTATCGCCGCATTTTCCGCTTGTTGCCGCATCTTCCGCATTTACATTAACAGTCAGTCCTGACCAACCGCCAATGCCAAACACTAATGTGCCAATAAATATTAAAGTTGCAAGAAAAAGCGAAATTGATTTTTTGAATGTCCTTTTCATTTTGATTCCTCCGTTAAAATATGCACCTGAAGCCACGCACAAAAGAACACACAGCTCCGATTTCTGCCGCACAAACTTAATGCATAATAATACAATTATGCAGATTCAAAACCTATGTGTGCATTAAAAGTTTGTGTATTAAAATCAGTATATCATTCATTTTTTGAAAAATCAATATTAATTTGATAATAACAAAACCCCCTGCTCGGTGTGAGCAGGGGGTTCTCTTTTTATAAAGCTAATCAGACAAGCTCGATGATGCACATCTCAGCTGCGTCGCCTCTACGGGGACCTGTCTTGATTATGCGGCAATAACCGCCGTTAACTTCCTTATATTTGGGGGCAATCTCATCAAAGAGCTTCTTAACAACGTCCTCTTTAGTAACGTATGCAAGAACCTTGCGCTTTGAGTGGAGAGAATCGTCCTTAGCAATGGTGATCATTTTTTCTGCCATTGCACGAACTTCCTGAGCCCTTGTAACGGTGGTCTCAATTCTGCCGTTTTCCAAAAGATAGGTAACAAGGCCTCTGAGCATCGACTTGCGATGGTCGCTTGTACGGCCAAGCTTTCTGGTACCGGGCATAAATTCACACTCCTTTACCGTGTAGTGTAACGATTAATACTCGTCACTCTTAGTCCTCGTCTCTGCGAAGGTCAAAGCCAAGAGAATTAAGCTTGGCAACAACTTCGTCAAGAGACTTTCTGCCGAGGTTGCGGACTTTCATCATATCTTCCTCGGTTCTGTTGATCAAATCTTCAACCGTATTAATCTGTGCTCTCTTCAAGCAATTGAAGGAACGTACAGAGAGGTCAAGTTCCTCAATGGTCATCTCAAGGACTTTTTCCTTGCCGCTATCGTTCTTAACGACCATAACCTCTGTATCGTATGCCTCACCTGAGAGGTCGCCGAAGAGGTTGAGATGCTCGTTGAGGATCTTGGCGCCGAGAGAAACGGCCTCCATAGCGTTAATGGTTCCGTTTGCCCATACCTCAAGAGTCAGCTTATCATAGTCTGTAATCTGACCGACACGGGTATTTTCAACTGTGTAGTTAACCTTTAATACGGGTGTATAAATAGAGTCAATTGCAATAACACCGATAATGGGCTGCATCATCTGCTTGTTTCTGTCTGCAGAAACATAGCCTCTGCCCTTGTCGCAGGTAAGCTCCATGCTTACGTTTGCATCTGAGTTGAGAGTAGCGATGTGAAGCTCGGGGTTGAGAATCTCAACCTCTGAATCGGTCTTGATGCTGCCGGCTGTGATTTCATCGTCACCGTTTGCATCAATGTAGATTGTTTTGGGACCGTCACCGTGAATCTTGAGGATAACGTTCTTGAGATTGAGAACAATCTCTGTTACGTCTTCCTTAACACCGGGGATGGTGCTGAATTCGTGAAGAATTCCGTCAATCTTAACGGAGGTTATCGCGTAGCCGGGAAGAGATGAAAGAAGAACTCTTCTCAGGCTGTTACCCAATGTTGTGCCGTAGCCTCTTTCGAGGGGTTCAACAACAAATCTGCCGTATTTTCCGTCATCGGAAATTTCAGCTGTATCAATTCTGGGCTTTTCGATACCAATCATTCTAAAACCCTCCTTTAAAAGACGCAGGAGAATGATTCCTGCTTAAAAATGCATTCAAAAACGCTGTTGACAGCGAGTAAACACCGCTGAATTGCCTTTGCAGGCAAATCAGAACGGCTATTACTTTGAATAAAGTTCGACGATGAGATGCTCTTCAACGGGAACCATGATCTGCTCACGAGTGGGCAGAGCAAGAATCTTTGCTGTGAGAGCTTCTGCATTGAGGTCAAGCCACTGGGGAACAGGTCTTGAAGCGTTTGCTTCAACTGTTGCCTTAATCTTGTCGCTTTCCTTGCTCTTATCCTTGATGACAACTTCGTCGCCAGCCTTGAGAAGATATGAAGGAACGTTGACCTTCTTGCCGTTTACTTTATAATGGCCGTGAGTAACGAGCTGTCTTGCTTCTGCTCTGGAGTTTGCCCAGCCAAGAAGATAAACAACGTTATCAAGTCTGCTTTCGCAGATGCGGAGAAGGTTTTCACCTGTTACGCCCTGCTTGCGCTCAGCCATAAGGAAATACTTATAGAACTGGCCTTCCTGAATACCGTAGTAACGCTTAGCCTGCTGCTTTGCGCGAAGCTGAAGACCGTATTCAGTTGCCTTCTTGCGGCTCTGACCGTGCTGGCCGGGAGCATATGCTCTACGCTCTACAGCACACGTGCCGGTGAAGCAACGCTCACCCTTGAGGTAAAGCTTCTTGCCTTCACGGCGGCACAGTTTACATACCGCACCGGTATATCTTGCCATATGTGTTACACCTCCAAAATATTCTGGTTACACGCGCCTTCTCTTGGGCGGGCGGCATCCGTTGTGAGGAATGGGAGTAACATCCTTAATCATGTTAACTTCCAGACCTGCTGTCTGAAGAGCTCTGATAGCCGCTTCACG
>JAZNHM010000115.1:0-1953 GCA_045576955.1 Acutalibacteraceae bacterium
CTTTTACTTGCACTCCTCGTTGTATTTTCTCTTTCCGTGTCGGCATTCGCCGCACCTTCCGGAAATCTGATTTCAGAAGAGAAGGCAAAGGAAATCGCACTTGACCACGCAGGATATGAAGAATCCGAAGTAAGATTCGTCAAAGCAAAGCTTGACCGTGATGACGGCAGATATGAATACGAAATCGAATTCAGAGCCGACGGTAATCTTGAATATGATTATTCAATCAATGCCGTAAATGGAAAAATCGTTGAATTTGACCGTGATTACGATGCTCCCGACAGATTCGAAGCTTTTTGGTTTATCGGATTCCTCAGAAATCTTCTGGCAAAGCTTTTCGGATAAACTCCGGTCAGAGATAAAAAATATATTGAGAGGTGAATTAAAATGAAGAAAAAGGTATTTGCAGTTTTAGTTTCGGTGGTTCTGGTTTTATCGGTTGTATTGCTCGCAGCATATGCCAAAAATCAACCTGAAAAAGAAAACGTTAATCTTAATCATGCGCAGGCATCCGCACCGTCGGTTAAAAACAGCGAAGTCTTAAGCGTTTCTCCTGATGAGGCAATTGATGCAGCACTCAAACACGCAGGAGTATCCAGAGAAAACGCCGTGATGTTCGGTGCTCCTTCACTTGATGAAGATAACGGAAAAGTCCATTATGACGTTGAATTCGGATATAACGGATTTGAATATGATTATGAGGTTGCAGTTCCTGACGGTTCAATCCTGAAAGCAGAAAAGCAAGCCGAAAGGGTTAAAGTTTCCGAAAAGGAAAGCGTTCCCGCAAAGCCCGAAGTTCCTGTAAGCAAAGAAAACAAAAACAGCAATAAAAACAACAACGGTTATATCAGCGTTGAAGCCGCAAAGCAGAAGGCTCTTGACGATGCAGGTGTCAAAGCAGAAGATGCAGTATTCCTTAAAGCATACTATGATTCAGATGATCTTGTTCCTCATTATGATGTTAAGTTTGAAGCAAACGGATATGAATACGAATATGAGGTTAAAGCTTCTGACGGCTCAGTTCTCGAAAAAGACGTTGATAAGGAAAGAAAACCCGTCAACAGCTCTCCCGCATCAAATGAATATATCTCCGCAGAAAAAGCAAAATCAATAGCTTATGATCATGCTTCCGTAAAGGCGGCAGACGTGAAATTCTCAAAAGCAGAGCTTGACCGTGATGATCTGATAGTCCATTACGATGTTGAGTTTGTTGTCGGTAATTTCGAATACGAATATGAAATAAACGCCGAATCAGGAAAAGTAATAGCTTCTGATAAGGAATATAATGACTAATCAAAGCTATAGATTGAGATAAATAAAATTAAAAATCAGGTGCAACGAAAATTATCTCTGTTGCACCTGATTATGTTTTTTAGAAATGATTATGCTGTAAAAATCAACTCATGATTAACAATCTCTTTTGCACATGCTTCAATGCTGTTCATACGAGCAACCCACTCCATTTGGTCTTGTTCTTTGAGTTGCTCGGTGATACCCTCATTGAGTTTCATCTGTTCTGCCAGCCGAGAGAACATAGCGGATGCTTGTTCATCAACCTCTGAAAGATGAGACCACAATGTGCCGTTCATAAGCATAATATTAAATTGAACTCGTTTGTGTTGCATAAGATAATCTTTGCGTTTCAGTCCCCATACACCGAGTGGTTTGTTTGCTTCGGCAGGTAATGTGATGTTGGGGATTCGATAATCACCAACGGTTCTATATGTACCGCCGTTCTGTTCAAATGATGATTTATTCATAACTGTAAATTCCTTTCAATCTGTAACAAATGTGTCGTGTGTGAATTTTGCACCAAGCCGAAAGCCTGAAATAAAGCTATCGGCTATGCTGACTGTCAGAAAATCATTGTATGTATTTGTGTAAGCTACGAACAAATCCTTTTCTTCGCCATTTAATTTTGAAGTTAGTGTTTCTTCTTTTTCTGTAAGAGAG
>JAZNHM010000116.1:0-7682 GCA_045576955.1 Acutalibacteraceae bacterium
ATGATTAAATGTCAGCTGTTTATGTATTTCAAATAATGGGAGGAAGAATGAAATGAAACACATTTTTGTTATTAATCCTGCGGCAGGTCAGGGTAAATCACTTGATTTCATCAAGGCAAAGATTGAAGCGGTTGCAAAGAAATATTCGCTTGATTATGAAGTGTATATCACCGAAAAGAAGGGCGACGGCATTGAATATGTTGAAGAAAGATCAAAGAGCGGCGAAGAAATCCGTTTCTATGCCTGCGGCGGTGACGGCACTCTCTATGATGTTGTTAACGGTGCATACGGCTATAAGAACGTTCAGGTTGCCGTTGTTCCTCTCGGCTCGGGTAACGATTTCATCCGTCTTTTCGGAGCGAAAGAAGAATATATGAATCTTGACGATGTAGTCAACGGCGTGCCCGTTGAACTTGACCTTATCAAGTGTGACGACGAAATTGCAATCAACCAGTGCTCGATGGGTATGGATGCCGAGGTTTGCGCAATGCAGGGTAAAATCAAGAAGTTCCCACTTGTAACCGGTGAAGGTGCATATTACATAGGTTGTCTTTATGCTCTTATGCGTAAATTCCACAACAAGTTCACAATCAAAATCGACGATGATGAAGCATTTACAAAGGATTGCCTTTTCTGTTTCTGCGGAAATTCAAGATGGTACGGTGGCGGATTTATGGCAGGTCCTCTTGCTTATCCCGATGACGGACTTCTTGATTTTGTTGTTGTTGAAGCAAGTGTCAGCAGACTGAAACTTGCGACCCTTCTTAATAAATATAAAAGAGGAGAGCATCTTGATTGGGATATAACCCGTTTCAAGAGAGGAAAAAAGCTTGTTATCCACAGCGATGTGCCGGCTGCGGTCAATGTTGACGGAGAAACAAAGTTTGTGACCGATACTTCTTTTGAAATTGTTGAAAAGGGTATGATTTATGTTGTGCCTGCGAATTCAAAGTTTCTTAAAGAAAGAGAAGCGCGTTTGGCCAACATATGATAATTAAGAGATAACAATTAACGAAAGGCGGTATGGATGTGAGACAGTGTCCTTCGTGCGGAAACACCATTGATGAAAACTCAAAGTTCTGCCCTGTTTGCGGCACAAAAACTCAAAAGAAATCGGCAAGCTCATCGTTTCAGATGAAGCTTGAAGATTTTATAAACAATTTTACCAATACCGCCAACACAACGGCGGATTACTCAGCAGAGGATATTAATAAAAACCGACATATGGCGATTCTTGCTTATCTCGGTTTGCTTTTTCTTGTTCCGCTTTTTGCGGCAAAGGATTCTCCGTTTGCAAAATACCACACAAATCAGGGGATACTCCTTTTTGTTGTTCAGACAATCAGTGTTGCCGCTACGCAGATACCTTATGCAGGCTGGGCGGCAGGTGCGCTTGTGAATGTTTTTACTACCGCACTGTTTGTTATAGGTATTGTCAATGCTTTCAAGGGAGAAGCAAAAGAGCTTCCCGTAATCGGAAAGTTCAGAATAATAAAATGAATTCGGAGTGCACACGGGTGCACTCTGTCTTTTTAGAGGTACAGATATGTTAAATACAAATGAAATCAGATTCAGACCTGACGGAAAACTTATTGTTATGCAGGTCAGTGACCCACAGGATATGAAATATGTCCGCAAAGCGATGGTAAATATGCTCAACAAGGCTTATGATAAGTTGAGACCCGACCTTGTGATTTTTACGGGAGATAATATTCTTGGCAACCATCTTCTTGATGCGCGTTTCGGCTCAAGACAGATTGCAAGCGGCAAGGCAGCAACACTTCAGATTATGAAGGACTCGATAAAGCACATAACAAAACCGCTTGACGAGAGAAAAATTCCGTTTGCGATGATTTACGGTAATCACGATGATATGAACCTTGTTTCGAAGGATGAGCAGGCGGAGATTTACCGTCAGAGTCCTATGTGCCTTCCGATGAACACAAGGAACGGAAAGCTTGACTGCGATACATATAACATTCCCGTTTTGTCGTCCGAAGGCGAAAAGGTGCTGTTCAATTTCTGGATGCTTGACAGTGCGTGGTACGACAAAAAAGAGGATAAATGCTATCAAGCGATAAAGCCCGAAACGGTTGAATGGTATAAGAAAACATCTGCTGAACTCAAAGAAAAAAACGGCGGAATCCCCGTGCCTTCCCTTATGTTTGCTCACATTCCACTGCCGCAGATTAATAATCTTGTTGAGCAGTGCGGTCAGAACGACATCGGAGCAATCGAAACCCCGAAGGGTTGGTACAGACTCAGACCCGATATTACCCGAGGCTCGATGGGTGAGCTTCCGTGCATCATAGAGGATGACGGCGGAATTTTTGATGCCGCCTTGGAATGTGGCGATGTTAAGGGTATTGTTTCGGGCCATGACCACCGTAATTGTTTCGAGGGCAAATATAAAGGAATTGAGTTTATTCAGACCTCGTGCGCTTCATTTCGTTGCTATGGCGACAAAACAAGAGGCGTAAGAATTTTTGAGTTCGATGAAAGAGCACCCGGAGAATATATGACTTATTTCTTCAATTATGATGAGCTTTGCGGCAGAGGGATTGCTGCTAAAGCGCGTTATTTCTGGGATGCTGATGAGCTTGAAAAGAAGAAATATACAGCTATCGCGGGGGTAACAGCGGCGGCAACTGTTGCAGCAGGTGTTGCAAAGGCATTAATCAAGAAAAAATAACGGGGTGAAAAGATGAAAACGAATGCCGTAAAAACAACAAAGCTTGGTTTCAGACTCTGGTTTTCAATTATAGTTTTCGGTCTTATCGGTCAGATTGCGTGGATTGTTGAGAATATGTATTTCTCGAAATTTATGCAGAATAACATAGAATCCGAAGCATATGCAACAACTCTTATGGTTGCTTGCTCTGCGATAGCGGCAACGCTTGCAACCGTTATCGGTGGAGCGCTTTGCGATAAGCTCGGCAAGCGTAAGGTCATAGTATGCTGGGGTTATATTCTCTGGGGTGTATCAACAATGGCATTTGCGTTTATTCCTGTTGATTTTTCGCCAGAAGCAAAGCTTAGCATGGTTATGACCGTTATCATAATGGACTGTGTGATGTCTTTTATCGGTGCAACGGCTAACGATGCCGCTTTCAACACTTGGGTAACCGATATTTCAGACACTACCAACAGAGGCAAAATTGATGTTGCTCTTGCTATAATGCCGGTTGCAGCAATGGGTATTGTTTTTGTAGGTCTTGATTCACTCACAAGCAGCAACGAGCATTGGGGAAAGTTCTTTATGCTTCTCGGCATTGTGCCCGTTATCGGAGGTGCAGTCGGTCTGTTTATGCTCAAGGATGCACCTCATGTCAGAAAAGCCGACACCGCAAGTTATTGGAGCAATGTTTTTTACAGTTTCAGACCTTCGGTCATAAAAGAGAACAAGATGCTCTATGTATGCCTTCTCGGCAGTATGTGCTCGGGAGCGTCAATTCAGGTTTATCAGTCATATCTTATCAATTTTGTTGAAAAGACTCTCGGCATAACCGATTATGTTATTCCTCTGATCGTCATTGTGCTTGGTTCTGCGGTTATATCTGTTCTTATGGGCAATCTTATGGATAAATACGGCAAGGAAAAATTCTACTATCCAACAATAATTGTCAACGTTGTCGGTGCACTTATCGTTTACTGCCTCAGATTTGTTCTTGGTGATACAAATAAAATGCTAGCTCTTATTATGGGCGGCGGAGTTATGGTTATGGGTGCGTCGCTTGTTATGGCGGGTCTTTTTCTTGGAGCATTCAGAGATTATATTCCCCACGGAAAAGAAGGCTCTTTTATGGGAATGAGAATGTTTCTCTTTGTGCTGGTTCCTATGCTTATCGGTCCTGGAGTTGCTCAGTTTACAATTAATACGGTTAATATGAGAACTCCTGAAGGCGAGATTCTTTATCCGCCAGAACTTTTTCTTGCAGGTGCGATTGTTGTTGCATTTGCGCTTATTCCCGCTTATTTCGTAAAGAAGAACGATAGAAAGATAAGAGCAAAACTGATTGCAGAAAAAGAACAGAGTATAGTTAATTAATAAATTTTTAAAAAAAACAGTTGGTGACAGTATGAAAAAACAGTTTCAGAAAATTACGGCGGTTTTAATAGCGCTTATTATGGCAGTTTCGGTATGTGTTCCCGCTTTCGCGGAAACATCAGAACCTTTTGATGAGAATATCCAACCTGCCGAAGATGAAGTTATAGCAACTCTTTCGCTTTGTTCGTGCGTTTATGTGTGGCCGATTTCGGGGCATACCTGGATTTATGTTCACAACAATTCGGATAAACCGATACAAGTCGGTTACTATGAAGTGCCGGCAGGTGAGGGTGTTTCGATAGGTGCGTTTTCTTTCTCGGTTATCGATGGATGGGGTCTGTATTACAACATTGAAGCCTACAAAGAAAATACAAAGGGACGAATTAACAGAGTTCGCTCAATTTCAGAGGATATGACGGCGAGTGACCTTGAAACACTTAATGCGAAGCTCAAAAGCTATCCCAACTATTGGGGCATAATCGGCAATTGCGCAACTTTTGCTTTTTCAATGTGGAATGCGGTAACGGGTGATGCTTATTTCTCGCTTCTGATTCCTGCGATTTCAGATTTTATGATTATGGTCGGCGGCGGTAAGCGAGGCGTACTTGAAATGTACTGCCCCTCAAGAGAGCGTGTTTTCAGACAGAGAGGTTCGGGCGATAACGGCTATCTTGAAGGCGTAAGTGACTATACTGTAAGCTGACGAAGGAGATAATATGGCTACAGAGAAAAGGTTTGAGAAGGTGTACTCACAAGGCGCACTTGAGGTTATCGAGATTCTTGTTGACAGAGAAACAGGTGTAAACTATCTGTTCCGTCAGAGCGGCAATGCCGGCGGTCTTACCCCTCTGCTCGACCGTGACGGTAAGCCGGTTGTGACACCGATTATAAACAAATAAATAATATTAATCCCCCGAAAAGGTTTTATCCTTCTCGGGGGTCGTTCTTTATATATTACATTATATATTAAAGAGTTGTGAGGGTTTCCATAACGTAGTTGCCGAAGTCCTCGCAGGTTGCGCCGTCTGCACGGCCTGTAATCTTAAGCTTCTTCTCTTCATACATACAGATGTCGAGTGCTCTTTCGAGCTTGTCAGCCTCAGCCTGCTTGCCGATGTGTGAAAGAAGCATAACTGCTGCGCGAAGCATTGAGCAGGGGTCTGCATACTGGCCTCTGCCTTCTCTCATCATTCTGGGAGCTGAACCGTGGATAGCTTCAAACATTGCGTATTTCTTGCCGATGTTTGCGCTACCTGCTGTGCCTACGCCGCCTTGGAATTCAGCAGCTTCATCTGTGATGATATCGCCGTAAAGGTTGGGGAGAACGAAAACCTTGAAATCAGTTCTTCTCTTCTTGTCGATAAGCTTTGCGGTTGTGATATCGATATACCATTCATCGGTGATGATTTCGGGATATTCCTTGCCGACTTCCTTGCAGAGGTTGAGGAACTTACCGTCTGTTGTCTTGATAACGTTTGCCTTCTGAATGATTGAAACTCTTTCTTTCTTGTTTCTTCTTGCGTAGTCATAAGCAAGTCTTGCGATTCTCTGTGTACCTTCTGTTGTTGTAACAACAAAGTCCATTGCAAGGTCGTCTGTAACATTGATACCCTTTGAACCGACTGCATATGCGCCCTCTGTGTTTTCACGGAAGAATGTCCAGTCAATGCCTTCTTCGGGAACCTTAACGGGTCGAAGGTTTGCAAAAAGGTCAAGAGCCTTTCTCATTGCAACGTTTGCGCTTTCAATGTTGGGCCAGGGATCACCAGCCTGGGGAGTAGTTGTGGGTCCCTTGAGAATAACGGGGCACTTCTTGAGCTCCTCAAGAACATCATCGGGAATAGCCTTGTTGACTGCAACTCGGTTTTCGATTGTGAGACCGTCGATGGTTTTGAATTCAATTTTGCCTGCGTCAACATCTTCTTTAAGAAGGAATTCAAGAACTCTTGCAGCTTCGTTTGTGATGATAGGACCGATGCCGTCGCCGCCGCAAACGCCGATTGTGAGCTTATCAAGAGTTGAATAGTCGATGAAATCGCCCTGCTGCTTGATTGCTTCGCTTCTTGCGTCCTGCTCTCTGATGAGAGCTTCGAACTTTTCAACAGCAGCTTTAATCTGTACTTCTGTCATTTTTATTTCTCCTTATTTGCCGATATTCTTTGTGTAGTTGAGCAGTCCGCCGTCAAGAATCATTGCGGTCTGTCTGTCTGAATAATCATATACAAGCTCGTACTTTTCGCCTTTTGTAAGGTTTTCAAGAACAACCTTTGAACCGTTCTTTATGTTTTCACGGATACCCTTGAGTGCGAGCATATCGTCTGTGTCAATCTTATCGTAGTCATCGGGATTTGCGAATGTGAATGGCATAATACCTGCATTGATGAGGTTAGCGCAATGGATTCTTGCGAATGACTTAGCAATAACTGCCTTGATTCCGAGATAAAGGGGAACAAGAGCAGCGTGCTCTCTCGATGAACCCTGACCGTAGTTTGCACCGCCGATGATGAATCCCTTGCCTGCTGCCTTGCAACGTTCTGCAAAATGCTCATCACACTGCTTGAAGCAGAAGTTTGAAAGGAAGGGAATGTTTGAACGGTAGGGGAGAATCTTTGCGCCTGCGGGCATAATGTGGTCAGTTGTGATGTTGTCGCCGACTTTAAGAATTGCAGGTGCTTCAATATCTTCGGGAAGCTCAACGCTTGTGGGGAAGGGCTTGATGTTGGGTCCGTACTTGATTTCAACACTATCAGCCTCTTCAACCGAAGCGGGAAGCTCAATCATATTGTCGTTGATAATGAAACGCTCGGGCATATTGATTTCGGGCATTTCGCCGAGTGTTCTCGGGTCTGTGAGATAACCTGTTATAGCCGATGCTGCTGCAACCTCGGGGCTTACGAGATAAATTCCCGCATCCGCAGTACCTGAACGTCCCTCAAAGTTTCTATTGAAAGTACGGAGTGAAACGCCCTTTGACTGGGGTGACTGTCCCATACCGATGCAAGGACCGCATGAACATTCAAGAAGTCTTGCGCCTGCACAGAGAATGTCGGAGAGTGCGCCATTGAGCGAAAGCATATTAAGAACCTGCATTGAACCCGGTGAAATTGTAAGGCTTACGTTGGGAGCAACCTTCTTGCCCTTAAGTATAGCCGCAACCTTGAGAAGGTCGAGGAGAGATGAGTTTGTGCAAGAGCCGATGCATACCTGGCTGATTTCGATGTTGCCGATTTCTTCAACTGTCTTTACGTTGTCGGGCATGTGAGGCATAGCAGCCATGGGGGCCAGCTTGCAAAGGTCGATATCAATGATTTCATCGTATTCTGCATCTGCATCGGGAAGAAGCTCTGTCCAATCTTCCTCTCTGCCCTGTGCCTTAAGGAATGCTTTTGTTGTTTCGTCTGAGGGGAACACGGATGTTGTTGCGCCGAGTTCTGCACCCATATTTGTGATGGTTGCTCTTTCTGGAACTGAGAGAGTCTTTACGCCCTCGCCGCCGTATTCGATTATTTTACCTACACCACCCTTGACACTCATAATTCTGAGAACCTCAAGGATAATATCCTTTGCACCGACCCAGGGTGAAAGTTTACCCGAAAGACGAACAAGTGTCATCTTAGGCATTGTTGTATAGTAT
>JAZNHM010000117.1:0-10356 GCA_045576955.1 Acutalibacteraceae bacterium
ATGAAAGATAATGCGGTACAGTATCTGAAAAGCCTTTGGGGCGGAATGATTGATTTGGGTGCAGACACCTTCTGGGAAGCTTATGTACCGGATGACCCTGATTTTTCGCCCTACTACGATAGAAAAGGAAACAGTCTTTGCCATGCGTGGAGCTGCACGCCGTCATATTTCATCCGAAAATACGGATTATAGTTTTATTATAATAATACAAAAAATTATAGAGCTACAGAAAAGTAAAAAACATCACAAAAATTTCATTTTTCTTCGGTATAATAACTTATACTTTATCAGAAAGGTTGATTATATGAAGCTTTCAAAAACATTGGCTGTTATATTAATTATGATGTTTGCGCTTACTGCGTGCAATTCGGAAATTCCCCGGCAAAACAGCGATTCTTCGTCGCTGACTGATACAGTTGAAATCGTTTTAAGCGATAGCGGTATCAAAGCAGACGGAAAAGATGTCGGTTCGGATAAATCGGAGGCGGTTTATACCGCAAACGACATTATCTATTATGAATCGGGCAAGGATTTTACTTACGGCGAAGGCACCGAAAAGGATGCTCATTCTGCCAATGAAGCGGCAGCACACACCGTTGTTCATATTACTCAAGCCGGCACATACAGCATCAGCGGCAATCTCCCAAAAGGTCAGATTGCAGTTGACCTCGGTGACGATGCAAAAGAAAACCCTGAAGCTGTTGTAACACTTATTCTAAACGGTGCGGATATATCTTGCTCCGTTGCCCCTGCGGTAATATTTTATAATGTTTATGAATGTGCAACCGCAGAAGCATCAAAGAATGTTGATACTTCTGCGGCAGGTGCGAATGTGATAATCGCAGATGGAACTGTCAATGAAATAACCGGTTCTTATGTTGAACGTATCTATAAACCCGAAACCGTTGTTCTCAATGACGACAAAACCGAGGTTGAAGATGCAAAGAAGCTTCATAAATATGACGGTGCATTCTATTCTAAAATGTCAATGAATATTAATGGCGAAAAAGAAAGCTCAGGTATTCTGAATATCACCGCCGAAAACGAAGGTCTTGACAGCGAAATGCACCTGACAATCAACGGCGGTATCATCAACATCAAATCGGGTAACGACGGCATTAATACCAACGAAGACGGGGTTTCGGTTACTACCGTAAACGGCGGTAAGCTGGCAATAAGAGTTACAGGCGATACCGGTGAAGGCGACGGAATCGACTCCAACGGTTGGCTCGTAATCAACGGCGGAACAGTTGTTGCCTTTGCTTGTTCGGACAGCGCAGATGCGGGAATCGACTCCGATATGGGCATTCATATCAACGGCGGAACAGTAATTGCAAGCGGTCATATGCTCGACAGAATTGAAGACGCCAGACAGAATTATGCGGTGTTCAATTTTGCAGAGAAACAAAAAGACAATGAAACAATCAGCCTGAAAAACGCTGAAGGAAAAACCGTTCTTAAAGCTTGCCCCGAAAACGCATATTCCGTATTGATTTTCAGCAGTCCCGATTTGGTTGCAGGAAATTACACACTTTGGAGCAATGATAAACAGCTTTCCGGACATAACAGCGGTATGGTCGGCAGACCTGAAATGCTGGAAGGTATGACTCCGCCTGAAATACCCGAAGGTGAAACACATCAGTTCCCCGGCAACATTGGAGATCCGGAAAACTTCACCCGTCCCGAAGGCGAAATGCCTCCCGAAGGTTTTGAACCGCCCGAAGGATTTGAACATCCTGAAATACCCGATGGCAACAGACCCGAAAAGCCTTTCGGTGAAAGACCTGATATGCAAAACGGAAAAAACAATTCTCCACAGGAACTCTCAACCGATTTTGTTATCAAAGACGGTGCGAATATGTTCGGCGGAATATCATATATCAACTGATTTTCAAGATGTCACTCTTACGGATTTGGATTTAACATCTTTACTCCAACCATATTGAGTGTTCAAAAGTGATTCACCTATGAATACTCAATTTTTTGCTTAAAGAGTTTTTTGTCAGTCGCAGACTTTTTACGGTCTGCGACTTTTTCGTTTTTTACTGTTGTATTTTAGGGTGGCATTGAAGATACTTCCTAAAAAAGTCATATTTATTTTATACATTATTTATATTGAAAACATCAAATATATATGATAAACTGAAAATGAATTATTGTTTCATTTTTCGAATATTAAAACACATTCGAGGAGGACTTATAATGAAAAGGATAGTCAAAAGTATAATTTCATTGTTACTTGTAGCAGTGATGGTTTTTGGCGCGGCACCGCTGAGCGGATTTGTGGGGCTTGAACTGCCCGAATTCGGCGGGATAGCTCTGCCTGAATTCAAGGGGTTCGATAAAATCAAAACCGCTGTTTCGGATTTCTTTGACGGGTTTACGCCAAAAGCGGAGGCGGTAACGATATATGCGGGCAGCGGTGTAATAGGTGATACTGTTTTTTGGGAAGTGGCTCGCAGCTCTTTCTCTATGGATTATTATCTGAACATTTACGGCAGTGGCAATATTCCGGATTATTCAAGTTCTAAACCTGCTCCCTGGAGCGGTTGTTCTCAAGGTTTAACCAAAATATATATCGGATACGGCATAACAGGAATCGGTACCAATGCATTTGAAGGATTATCTGACGTTACGGAAGTTGACATTCCCGATACAATAACATCTATAGGTAATGGTGCTTTTGAAAATTGCCTATCACTTGAAACTATTACAATTCCGTATGATGTAACATATATAGGAACGGCATCATTTGCGAATTGTTCAAGTCTCAAAACTGTAAATTATAATGCGATAAATGCTCTATCATCCTCTGCTTCTCCGTATGTTTTCGGCTACAATCCTCAGGTCACCACTTTAAACATCGGAGAAAATGTTGAAGCAATAGATGGTTATTCATTCTACGGTTTAAAAATTTCAAAGCTGGTCATTCCGGATTCTGTAATAAGTATAGGCGATTATGCTTTTGCAAACTGCATTTCACTTAAAGAGATATCTATTTCCGAGAATGTTTCAAACATAGGAAACAAAGCTTTTTATAAGTGTAACTTAAAAAAAGTAACTGTTGATCCGGATAACAGTTATTTTATGTGCGATGAATACGGTGCTTTGTTAAACAAAAATAAAACTCGTTTAATCATATATCCTTCGGAAAGCCCTGCAACAAGCTACACCATGCCGGAAAGCGTAAAGTGGATTGATAGTGCCTCTTTTTATAATTGCGACAACCTGACTGATGTTGTTTTTTCGAGAAAAATGACATATATAAGTGATGAAGCTTTTTATGATTGTGACGGATTGAAAAATCCGGTTATTCCGGATAACATAACTGAAATCTACACAAAGGCTTTTTATTCCTGCTCTTCTCTCGAAAGTATTACTATTCCTTCCAGTGTAACTGAGATTCAACAATATCTATTCTATAATTGCGTTTCGCTTTCAAGTGTAAGTCTCCCCTCCGGTTTAACAAACATCAAGGATTACGCATTTGGATATTGTAAATCTCTTCCCAATATCACCATTCCTTCAACCGTCACTCAAATCGACTGGGGAGCTTTTTTATATTGCGAATCACTCACAAGTATCAGCATTCCATCTAATGTTACAAGACTAGACAACAACGCTTTTTACGGTTGCTCAAAACTGATAAATATTTCCCTTCCCAAAAACGGAATAAGCATAGGATATAGTGCGTTTGCGGATACAGCATATTATAACACTTCTTCCAAATGGTCAAGCGGTATGCTCTATATAGGAACCAATCTTGTTGAAGCAGACTTGAGTAAAATTTCCAGTTCCGTCAGCATTAAATCCGGAACAACAACAATTGCAGATAGTGTGTTTAGCTGCTATGCTTCCGGTTATGAGTATAAAATAACCCGCATCACCATTCCGAGCAGCATGATTACTATAGGAAGACAAGCATTTAGTGATAACTATGGACTTACCACAGTTTCAATTCCCTCAAATGTAAAAAAAATCTCATCTATAGCATTTGAAGATTGCATTAATCTCAATTCTGTAACATTTAACGCTGCTAATTGCGAGTTTGTTCCCGGTCCCGAAAATAATTATCATTCAAATGACCCTGTTTTTTCCGGATGCGACAGTCTTTCAACCGTTAAATTCGGAAGTTCCGTAAGAACCATCCCTGAATTCTTGTTTGATGAAGTTAACAATGTGACAAGCGTGACCATTCCGGATTCTGTAACAAACATAAAATACCTTCCGTTTCATTCTTTGGCATCTTATGATGAAAACGGTCTTGGATATATAGGAAACCATTTGATAGACGGAGCGAATGCATCGGGAGATATTGTGATCCGATCCGGAACAAAATCAATTGCAGGTTATGCATTTGAATATAACACTGAAATAACAAGCATAGTAATTCCATACGGCATAAAAAGTATTGAAGATTATACTTTCAGATTTTGCAATATAGAGAAAGTCACTCTTCCTTCCAGCATAATAAGCATCGGAGAAAGAGCTTTTTGTGCTTGCAACCTTCTGACCGACTTAACAATCCCTTCTTCAGTTAAAACGATAGGCGATTACGCGTTTGAAGGATGTGAGTTGCTTACAAAAATTTCAATTCCAACAAATGTGACAAGTATAGGAATCTGTGCTTTTGACTACTGCTTTAGGTTGACAAATATTTCTGTCAGTTCATCAAACCAAATTTATTCAAGTGATTCCAATGGAGTTTTATTTAACAAAAACAAAACAGTTTTAATAAAATATCCCGAAGGAAATGAAGCTGAAAGCTATACTATCCCCAATACTGTAAAAACCATTGGCGAATACGCTTTCTATCACTGCCATAATCTCACAACTGTTAATATTCTTGAAAATGTAACAACTATTAGCGATCATGCATTTTATGATTGTTATTATCTTTATACTGTTAATATTGCCGAAGGCGTAACAGCTATTGGTGAATACGCTTTTTGTAATTGCATAAACCTTAAAAACATTAATATACCGGAAGGTGTAACAACTATTGGTGACTCTGCCTTCACTAATTGTAGTAAACTTGAAACTATTACTATTCCGGGAACTGCAACAGGTATTGGGTTTAGTATGTTTTTTGGCTGTTCAAAACTTGAGAATGTTGTTTTTTCCGAAGGTGTAACAACAATTCCAAACAGCAGTTTTTTCAGTAATTGCACAAACCTTAAGTCTCTTTATCTTCCTGCCAGTATGGAACTTGTCCTTCCAGATATAATAAAAAATTTTGATATTTCGGTCAGCTCTTCAAATAAGTACTATTCTACGGATAGTTGCGGAGTTTTATTTAATAAGGATAAAACCGTTTTACTCAAATATCCGAGTACGAACACAGCTGAAAGCTATACCGTACCTGCAACTGTCAGAAGAATTGAGGAATCAGCTTTTAAAGATTCCGTAAATCTTAAAAACATTTCTTTGCCTGAAGGCCTGACCAGCATAGGAAAAGATGCCTTCATCGGATGTACGGGGTTAACGGATATAGTTATTCCAAATAGCGTAAAGACTATCACAAACACAGCATTTTCAGGATGCTCGGCCGTTGAAACACTTCATATCGGAAGCGGTATAGCAAACCTACCTGACCTTCAGTTTTTAGAGAATCTTTCATTCATAACGGTTGATAGCGGAAATAAATATTTTTTAAACGATGAAAACGGAGTGTTGTTTAATAAAATTAAATCTGTTCTTTTAATGTATCCTAAAGCAAATCCGCGAACAACCTATAGCGTTCCGATGTCTGTCTCTACAATAGGAGAAAGGGCTTTTTCTGATTGTGATAATCTTGAGAAAATCATTATTTTGGAAAATATTAATCTCCGGGCTACAGATTTTCTTATTTGCGGTAGTGCATTCGAGAAATGTAACAATCTTTTAACATTTAATATACCGAGTACCACATTTGTAATAGGCAACCATGCTTTTTCTGGTTGCGGTATTCAAAATATGAATGTTCCAAAAAATGTTCAAAGAATAGGTTTGCATGCATTCAGCGACTGTTTGTCGCTTTCGAACTTAACATTAACCGAAGGTTTGCAAGGAATAGGTAACGGAGCATTCAAAAACTGCGACAGCCTTGTAACCGTAACAATTCCAAACAGTGTTACCGGTACTTCCACAGATTGGTTTGAGGAATGTGATAATTTATCTTCAGTAATTTTGGGCAATGGACTGACGAGTATTACAGGTTTATTCACCAGGTGTAAAAATCTCACATCTGTGACATTTGGAGATAATTTAAAGCAAATTGGCAGTTATACTTTCACACAATGTACAAAACTTGAAAGTATAACCATTCCCGATAGCGTAACACAGATAGATTCTTATGCATTCAGTTATTCAGGCATAAAAAATGTTGTAATAGGAACAGGTGTAACCACCATCGGAAAGGCTGCATTCACGAACTGTTCTAACCTTTATTCCATTAATATACCCGGCAATGTTACTCACATCAATGATTCGGCGTTCCGATATTGTGCCAATCTTGAATGCATAACAATCGGCAAAGGTGTAACAAATATCGATGAATATGCATTCATAGATTGTCAGAACCTCTCAAGAGTTTATTATATCGGAACCGAAGCGGAATGGGGAAATATAACAATTGGCAATTATAACAATCCTCTTCTGGATGCCCGGATTTATTTTGAATGTGTTCCCATCACAGATTTTGCGATAGAAGATTCAAACAAATCCTTTGACCTTTTTATCTCAGACTCAAAACCTATTCAATATATAACTGCACCTGAAGATGCGCCCAACAGAGAAGCTTATTGGACGAGTTCAAATCCCGAAGTGGCAAGGGTTGATAAGGACGGTGTTGTTACAGGTGTTTCGGAAGGAACGGCAACCATAACGGGAACTCCGTATTTCACAGACGGAACAGAGCTTGTTGATACTTGCACGGTTACCGTATCCAAAAAATCCCGCAGTATTACTGTTCCTGCAATTAACAAAAAAACAGGTGTTTCCTGTGTTCTTTCTGCGGTTGCTCCTTCTGCCGGTGACGGAACGGTTGAATATGGCTGGAGTTTAGAAAATGACTGTTCAACAGTAACAAACTGGCAGACTGATGTGGCATTCACCAATCTTTCAACAACCAACAAGTATTATTTCTTCAGCCGAGTAACCGGAAGTACTGTTTATGAAGATGCATATTCAGACTCAACAGAAATTTTGCTTTCTCACGCTCCCGTAACCGGAACATCAGCATTAAAGATGAACGGCAAAGAAATAAGCACCGCAGTTTTCGGAGAAACCTTGACCGCTACCTTTAATATTGACGGTGATTATATTGTTTGTTGGTACAGAGACAGCGAAATAATAGACGGTGCCGTCACAAACACATATACCCTTGGCGCTGATGATATCGGACACGTAATTACAGTAACAGCAAAAGGTGATGAAGCAAAGGGGTATATGGGAACCGTCACCTCAAACCCCGTTGCCGTAGGCAAAGCTGCAACTGCCATACCCTCGGCACCGATGCTTTACGAGGCTACGGAAAACTCCATAACAATAATTGCAGAAGACGGAAAGAAATATAGACGTGATGACAGATATTGGATAACTCCCGAAGCAGAATCACAAACTTATTCATTCCTCGGACTTTATCCTGACACGAGCTATAACATTTCCTCTTTTGTCACTGAAACCGGTACTCATCTGGAAAGTGAAACAAGCCCTGCACTCAACGTATTAACAGCTCTTACGTATTCTCTTGACAGCAACAATACTGACAAACAGAGAATCAAATACAGTCTCTCGGATTCAAATAAGACTGCAACTGTTGAATCCGGAACCGGTGCAAACACAGAAGATGTTATAATTCCCAAATATGTATGGTGTAATGGAGTGCAGTATAAAGTTACTTCCATCTATATGAATGCATTTCTTAACTGTTCAGCCATAAAAACAGTGACTATCAGTGATACCGTAACATCAATCGGTTATAAGGCTTTTTACGGCTGCAGCAATCTGAAAGAAGCTTATTTTGACGGTGCTGCCCCCTCTTCTTTCGGTGCAAATGTATTTGACAGAACTTCTTCTAATTTTGCAATCTATTATTATAAGCATCAGGCAGGCTGGAAAGAAAATATAGTCAACGCAAAGTATAACGGATATTACGCTGTTCCCAGAAACGGAATTGAGGAAATCGAATTGAGAAACGGCGAAAATACAGGTTATGTTCTTGCAATTGTTGACCGCAGCGGCAATCCGATTTCGGAAGCTGAAGTTGAATTTGACGGTCAAAACGGAATTTCAGATGAAAACGGATATGTTTTCTTCAAAAAGCCTTCGGAATCCACCACCGAAATCCATGTTTTCGGAACAGGATTTTATCCTTATGACAATCAGAAACATATAGTCAACTCCAATCTGTTGCTTGACTTTGTTGTTTTGAATGTAGACCCGTCACATGTTATCCCTATTTCTTGTAACCAGAAGGACATAGCAACCGGTGTTGCTCAGATCAATAATACACTTGATATTTCTGCTGAAATCAGAATTTCGGGTGAGTCTGAGTTCGAGATAGAGGGATACTCCATTGTTCAAGATAATGTTGTTCTTGCTACGGATAAAAACGGCAAATTTGAGATCCCTAATAAAGATTTCCAAGCAGGTAAACAGGTTATCGGTGTGCTTCACACATCATATGGTGTTGATATAGAGCAGGTTCTGAATATCAATGTCGTATCATTCAAATTCCTTGAAACTCCGATATCATTAGGTAAAGACATGAGCTTTACAATCCCCAAAAATATTCCTCTTATCGGCGGCAACAAGATGGATGTTGAGTTTGATGCTTTTCTTGGTAACGTTGTTATTGATAACAATTGCATTAAGGTCGGTTACGGAATTGATGTTATCGATAAGGATATTACAAAAATCAGAAAAGACCTTTGGGAATTACGTAAAGAAAAAGCAAGCAAGGTTTCATACGGAAACTTCAAAACCAATATTGCAGGCTATTACATAGCGTATTTTGACTCAACCGGTGTTTTTGCCGAAGAAGGTCAGTTGCTTTTAACACTTGAAATTTCTTATAATTATGCTCAGGAGTTTATGGTTGTTGTTGTTCCTATCGTTGTCGAAGTTAAAATTTCGGCAACAGGTGAACTTGAATTGCAATTTAAGTATGATTTCGAGAAGACAAAATGGATTATGCCCGAAATCAATCTGAAACTTGCTGCAGCATTAAAGGCAAATGCCGGTGTTGGTTGCAGAGCTGTTTCGGCAGGCGTTTACGGTCAGGGAAGCGTTACTTTTGACTTCAGACTTCATCCTGCCGCATATACAAGAGAAATTTATATGGGTGCAGCACTCGGATTATACGCCAAAGGTAGTGTACCGTGGAAATGGAAGTTTGAAAAAGAATTAATCGGCGATGACCATATAGTTTTATTTACAGGAACCGCGCCGGAAGACAGAAAAGCTGTTCAACCAATCGCATCTCCATATCAGGCAACAGCTCAGCTTTCGGATATATACGAAGAGGAAAACTATATTTTAATTCCTCGCGATTACCTTGCAACCCGTTCCGAATGGCTTTACGGCTCAGTAACAGAATCAAACGGTTCCGCAAATAACAGAATGCTGCAAACAGGTGTGTTTGACAACATTGAACCCAAAGTGGTTTCATGTGGAGAAACCACCATGATGTTGTTTATTGATGACAACGGTGCCAAGGATGAATACAACAACACAGCCGTTGTATATTCAATCTACAATGAAACAAATAACACATGGAGTATTCCTCAGAGTGTTGACGAAAACAACCTGATTGACGGCTATGTTGATGCATATTCAGACGGATCTGATATCTATGTGGTTTATGTTGAATCCAACAAAGCGATGTCAGAAACAGATAAAATGTCGGATTATTCGGCATCTGCTGAAATCGCAGTAACCAGATTCAATTTTGAAACCGGCAAGTTCGAGTCTCCCGTTGTTCTTACAAATAATTCCACGCTTGATATGTTACCGGAGGTTGCTGTTATCAATTCAGTGCCTACGGTTGTTTGGGTGAATAACGAGGACAACAATATGTACGGTATGTCTTCGAACAATACATTGTTCGTCAGCAGATATATTAACGGTGCATGGTCATCCCCTGCTGAGCTTGTTACTTCAAGCCCGTGTATCACATCGGTTGCACTCGGAACACTGAATTCATCCGGATACGTTGCTTTCACAAAAGACATTGACTGTAATCTGTCAACCGAACTTGACAGCGTTGTTTGTCTCGTTGATATGATCGCTAACATTATTGAAGTTGAAACTGAAACCGACGAGAACTTTAATGTTCAGTTTACAAAGTTCAACGGAACAGAGTGCTTTGTCTGG
>JAZNHM010000118.1:0-4399 GCA_045576955.1 Acutalibacteraceae bacterium
CTCTATAAGGATGCACCGTTTGTAATTCTCGACGAACCCACCGCCGCACTCGACCCCATAGCCGAGAGCGAAATTTATTCAAGATTCAACGATATTGCAGGCGGCAAAACAGCGGTTTACATTTCCCACAGACTTTCATCCTGCCGATTCTGCAGCAAAATTGTTGTTTTTGATAACGGCTCGGTTATTCAGGAAGGCACCCACGAAGAACTCCTCGAAGATGCAAACGGCAAATACTCCGAACTCTGGAACGCACAGGCACAGTATTATGCCGAGAACAAGTCCGTTTTATGACACAGTAAAGAGCGTATAATCAAAGCATAACCCCAAAAGGAGGAGCAATATGCTTTATCTTGAAAGATTTTCCCTGCCGTCTGACTATACGGAAATTCAGTTTATAAGATTCGAAAACAGAACCTGTTTCAATACAATGTACCCGTTCAAGATTTTTCCCGACAAAGAATTGGAGCATATCAGTTTTTCGCCCGTAACGATTTTCTACGGCGGTAACGGATCGGGCAAAACAACCCTTCTGAATGTTATTGCTCAGAAGCTTCACGCCGCCCGTCAGTCCGAATTCAATAACAGTCCGTTTTTCGGTGAATATGTTAATTACTGCCGTTCGGAGCTTGCCAAAAGACCGCAAGAAATCCGTTATATTTCGAGCGATGATGTTTTTGATTATGTTCTTGATTTGCGAAACATCAATGAAGGAATTGACACCCGCAGAGAAGAAGCATCCGAAACATATTTTGAGCTGAAATCAAAGTTATCCGATCCCGAAGAAAGGCGGTTCAAGGGTCTTGACGATTATGACCGTTGGAAAGAAATACACGATGCGGCGGCAAAGAAAAATTCGCTTTCAAAATACGTAAAAAAGAACGTTGGCAAGAATCTCGATATGTGTTCAAACGGCGAAACCGCAATGAAATTTTTCGTTGACCGCATAGGCGAAAACGCTCTTTACTTGCTCGATGAGCCTGAAAACAGCTTGTCAATAAAGCTGCAGACAGAGCTTGCAAATTTCATTTATGATTCGGCAAGATTTTTCGGCTGTCAGTTTATAATCGCAAGCCATTCTCCGATATTCTTATCGATGAAAAATGCACGGATTTATAATCTTGATTCCGTTCCCGTCAGAACCTGCGTTTGGACAGAACTTGAAAATGTCAGAGCATATTTTGAATTCTTTGAGCAACACCGTTCAGAATTTCTGAAATAAAAACTCACCTCAGCCGAATCGGTTGGGGTGATGTTGCATACAGAGAATAAGTGGTGTATAATAAAAATGATTCAATTGTTATCAAAGAAGGAGGAATTAATTTTGGCAAATCTGTCATCAAGACCTCACCGAACCCAACCTGCGGGTTCTTATGTAAAACCCGACATTAACGGTTTTGTAAGACTTGGTCTTGTAATTGCCTTGTTTGCTGTTTTGGCATTTATATTTTTAAACTTTATTTCTGTTCCGAAAACACCTGTTACTGCAGAGCAAGTCAAATCTGTAATGATTGAACAAGGGTATGAACCGCAAGACATATCGAACTATTACTATAATAGAGATACGGACTTCAAAAGTGTTCTCAAAAAATGTATTGCAATTGAAAAAGATGATTTGCATTTTGAGTTTTTTGAGTTTAACAATGATAACAGTGCCGTTAGTATTTACAGTCAAGCATATCAAGAAATAAGTTATAAATATAATGCTGCACACAGTATTGAAATTGATACTCAAATAGCCAATTATTCAATATATCTTCTTGATTCCTTGGGTAAATACAATGTAGCTATATATGTTGGTAACACCGCTATATATGCCTACTGTGATTCTGAAAACAAAACCGAAATCGATAAAATTCTTGATGCGATTGATTATTTGAAAGCATAAATAACAAAAGTCTACAGTCGGCTGTTTCAAGTTGGCGGTACGGAGGAATTATGAGCAAACAAAACATATTTGACAACGAAACATTTTTTAGCGGCTACAAAGCGCTGCGTGACAGCGATTGCAACGCCAATGATTTGATTGAGCAACCTGCAATGCGTAAACTTCTGCCCGATTTGAACGGCAAATCCGTTCTTGATCTGGGTTGCGGTTACGGTCACAACTGCATTGATTTTGTCAGCAGAGGTGCAGCAAGGGTTGTCGGTATTGATATATCCGAAAAGATGCTTGCCGTCGCAAAAGAAGAAGCCGCAAACACCAAAATTGAATACCGCAATATGAGCATGACGGATATTTTAAATCTTGACGAAAAGTTTGATTTCATTTACAGCTCACTTGCATTTCATTATGTTAAAGATTTTGATGCTTTCGCAAAAGCTATGTATTCCGTTCTGAGTGAAGGCGGTCAGCTTTTGTTCTCGCAGGAACATCCGATTATCACCTCAACCGTTGACGGCGCAGGTCATTTTAATAAGAACGAAAACGGTGAAAAAGTTTCTTATACTTTTTCAAACTACAACCAACCCGGCGAACGCAGAATCCATTGGTACATTGACGGTGTTATAAAATATCACCGCACCTTCAGCAACATTATCAACGCACTTGCCAGAGCAGGATTTGTTATCGAAGAAGTCTGCGAACCCACACCCGAAGAATGGGTAATCGAAAAAGTGCCGGCATGGATAAAGGAATATATTAAACCGAACTTTTTGATTGTCAAAGCAAAGAAAGTATAATCCAGGTGACATTATGAGAGAAAACTTCCCCATAAAATACGAATTTTTCAGAGAAAAACTCATTGAAAAAGAATCTGTTTGCGAAATCATTTTCAGCATAATTGACGATGAAGATTATCAAGGTATCTGGATGGGTTATAGCGACGAACACAAATTATATTGGTTCGGCGAAATGAAAGGTGCCGAAGAAAACGGATATGATTTCGAAACAGCCGATGAACTTCTGAACACAAAAGTTTTCAACGGCAAATCAATGGCAGAACTTTGGGACAAGGTTGAATTTGATTCTATAAATGGTGTCAGCACTCATACTTGGGTGTGGCGCAGTTGCTGGAACAGTTATACCGCCCGTGAAAAAGATTATGAAAAAATTGCCTGTCTTGCCTGCGAGCTATGGCCGCATCATACATTTGATGAAATGTGCGATGAGATGAAGAAAATTATTACGAGCGAAAATGATATGATATTTACTTTGTACTGCTACAAAGAAATGGTCGGTTTTGCACATTGCTCAATTCGTAACGATTATGTTGAGGGTACTCACAGCAATCCCGTGGGATACCTTGAGGGTGTTTATGTCAAAGAGGAATGGCGTAATTTAGGCTTCGCAACAGAACTTGTTATCTGCTGTCAGAATTGGGCAAAATCAAAAGGCTGCAAAGAATTTGCAAGCGATTGTGAACTTGACAATACCAATAGTATTAATTTTCATACGGCAATGGGTTTTCAAGAAGCCAACCGTGTTATATGTTTCAAAAAAGAGTTGGAGTAATTCAATATGGTCAGAAAAGCAACTAATAACGATATACCTGCGATATCAGAATTATACCGTGAGCAATTCAGAGAAATGGCAAAGCTGATTCCCGATTTTATAAAAGAAGGCGACCAGAGCACAGAGTTTGTTAAGAATACAATTGCTGATGAAGAATCAGATATTCTGATTTATCAGAACGATGGTATGGTTGTCGGTTTTATCCTACTTCAAGCCAAAATAAGACCCGATTTTCCGTTTATGCTTCCTGGAAAGTATTGCTACATAATGGATATAATCGTCTCTGAAAATCACCGTGGTAAAGGCTTCGGAACAGCTTTAATGAACGCCGCAAAAGACTGGGCAAAAGAACGGAATTGTAATTTTATAAACCTTGATGTTCTTGTAAACAATTCTGGTGCAATTAGCCTCTATGAAAAACTCGGTTTTATCCCTAAAGCACAGGAGATGTATTATAAATTTTAAAGGTTAATCAATATAATAGAATTATGCCATACAAGTTAAATCAGCTTGTATGGCAATTTTTATATAAATCTGCACATACTAAAAACAAGAAAGGACGGTTATATATGAACAAAGAAAAAGATACAAGCAATAAAAACAAAGACAATATCAAACCAAAAGACATTAAAGGAAAGATCGAGAATCCCGATAAGCGTGAGCGAAAAGACGGTCCCGGCGGAAATTAAAGGAGGATAATTTATGTTCAAACACGAAAAAATGCTTTTTCATCCCGTTGCTGTTGAAAAACCTAATCCGCAATATGCAGCGCTTCTTCAGGAACAGCTCGGCGGTGCAAACGGCGAACTTAAAGCTGCAATGCAGTATATGTCACAGAGTTTTCGAATCAAAGACCCCGAAATCAAGGATTTGTTCCTTGATATTGCCGCAGAAGAACTCGGTCATATGGAAATGGTTGCGCAGACAATCAATCTTCTGAACGGA
>JAZNHM010000119.1:0-8378 GCA_045576955.1 Acutalibacteraceae bacterium
AAGCCTGTCTGTTAGCACCGTCAAGAATAAGCTTTGACTTGTTTTCCGCATCCGAAACAAGAATTTCAGCCTTTTCGGATGCATTCTTATTTACGGTTTCTGCCATTTTGTGAGCATCAAGAAGTGCAAGTTTGATTGCATCTTCTTCGCTACGGTAGCTTTCAATTTTGTCGGCAAGAATGCTGATTTTCTTGATAAGCTCCTGATTGTTGTTAAGTGATTCTTCATATGAAGCTGCAACGCTCTTAAGAAAAGCGTCAACTTCCTCAGCATTATATGTACCTTTGCTTACGGGAGTAAACTTTGCGTTAATAATCTGTTCCGGTCTGAGCATATTATTCACCAATCCTCTCTTGTATTTCTAAATTAATACTGTTCTCCGCCCATACTTCCGCTGAGCTCATCAAGAAGCTCGCCTGAAACAGGAACGTTATACGGTGTGATTATATAAGCTCTGCCTGCAACCTTTTTGAATTCGCCGTGATTCGCATAAGCAACGCCATAAAGAAAGTCAATGATTCTCTGCGAAACATCATTGGGGCAGGTTTCAAGATTAAGGATAACTATTCTCTTATCGTTAAGAATATCTGCAACTTCGCCTACTTCTTCAAATCTGTCAATTTTCTGGAAGACAACATGAGGCTTGGGCTGACCCGATGCAGGCTTTGATGAGTTGATGTTAACAACATTGTTTGCGTTTGAATTAGCCTTCTCGCTTCTTGCACGCTGAGATGTCTGGCGGGTTGCCTGAGCTGCCTCGGGGGCCGACGAAGGAGCATAGTCGAAATCGTCGTTATAATTGTCTTCTGCACTGTCGATGTAGTCATCGTCCGTTACGTTAATGAACTGCTTGAATTTTTCTTTGAATCCCATTGGTAATTCCTCCTAAATTATCTGTAGATTCTCATTCCGAAAATCGCCGAACCGACACGGACGAGATTTGCGCCTTCGAGAATCGCTTCTTTATAGTCTCCTGACATTCCCATAGAGAGAACATTCATATTTACATTATCTAATTTTTTATCTCCGATGTCAATAAATATGCGGTGCATATTTGAAAAAACTGCCCTTAATTCGGCTTCTTTTTCACAAATCGGAGCAACACACATCAATCCGTTAATTGCAATGCCGTCAATTTCCGAAATTTCACACGTTTTCTCAAAAAGTTCGTCGTGTGAAAAGCCGAATTTACTTTCCTCATTTCCGGCATTCACTTCGAGGAGAATTTTTGTTGTAATCCCCGCTTCAAGCGAACGTTTGCCGATTTCTTTGGCAATCGATACTGAATCAACAGACTGTATCGTATCAACCTTACCGACTATTTTCTTTACCTTGTTGGATTGAAGATGACCGATAAGATGCGCCTTGCAGTTTGCAAGATTAAGCTCGGGCTCTTTAAAAAGAATTTCCTGAACCTTATTCTCACCTATCAGGTTAATTCCGTTTGCGATTGCGTGGTTAATAAACTTGCTTTCAACTGTTTTGGTTACTGCCATAAGGCTGACATCCGCAGGATTTCTGCCTGCTCTGACAGCAGCTTCCGCAATGTCTTCATTAATTATTTTCAGATTTTCTTCGATTGCGAAAAATCTTTGTTCATCCGATAACCATTCCATCAGTAAGCTCCTTTCCCGAAATAATAACCTCATCATAAAGCTTGAGGTGAGTATGGCTGAGCTTTATTCCGCTGTTTTCAGAAGGTTTTGAAGCTATCACAAAAGAGTCCTCGGAATAGATGATATTAAGGCTTCTGAAATGAACCACGTTGCCTCTCCGTACATAAACGCCGGAATTACCGTCTTCATCAAGGCGGACTGCATCTCTGCTGACTTTGAGTCCCTTGAATTCGTCTATAACGATTTTGCCCTCTACCTTGCGCAGCGAGGTCAGCTGTTCGTTCATAAGATTGCACCTGAAAACAACAAGAGATTTTGAAGAATCAATGCTCTTTATCAAATGCACATATGTTTTTACCGGATTCTTACCCGACTCATCAAAAAGTAGCCTGACTGTCTTACCCTTGGAAAAATTACCCGCTTCTGAAGAATCGATAACGGTTGCGATATACCAGTTATATCCGTCAATGATTTTTCCTATTGACGAGGCTGGAACCTCACTCTTTTGAGCATTAAAAGCTTTCTCAAGAATTTCTTCAGTAAGATTATCAATATCCTTGCTCGTTAAAACATTTTCAAACCCGTCCAACTTGCTGACAAAATATCCCGACTCCTCTGCGGAAATAATTTCGGACGGTGTTCCCGCCTCGTTAAGGGATGTGATTTCATTCTGAAGTTTCGCTATGCGCTCGGCACAATCAACGGTTGTTCCGAGTGAAATCTGCTTTCTCGAAAGTTTTTCGCTGAACGAAAGCTTATCATCGCTGAGCGAAGCGAAATCATTGTTATATGCCGCATCAATGAGTGATTCAAAATCAGCATCAATTTCGTTGGTAAGCTTTCCGAGGTCAATATTGGCAAGTTTTAACTGACTGTCAATTTTTTTATAAGCATCGAGTTTTTCTTCAAGCGACTGAGCCTTAACATAATTTTCGGCTGCCGCTTCACTCGAAAACGATGCAGCAATCATACTGCCCTTGCTGACTCTCTCAGCATTATCCGCCAATGGAACAATCACACCCGATGAAGCGGAACTGAGTATTGTTTCATCGCGGATAACATACATTTTTGCATCCATTGTTTTGAGAACAGTCTGCTCATATACTGTCTGAGTAGTGTAAGTGCGGCTTGCAAGACCGTAAATCTCTGCCGCAAAAAACAAAACAATGATTACTGCCGCTGCTGCTGCAAGAAACTTCAGCAAGCGGTCTTTGCTATTCATCTGCAACACTCCTCTCTATTATCTCACAAGCGGCATTGAGTAACTCTTCTCCGCTTGAATAATCGTCTATATATAGAAATCTGATTTTTTCATCTCTTCTGAACCAGGTAAGCTGGCGCTTTGCATAACGCCTGGTCTGCATCTTAAGATTATCAATACATTCATCAAGAGATTTTTCACCGCTGAAATACGGATTAAGCTCTTTGTAGCCGATTGCCTGACGTGCAGTTCTTCCGAGCGGAGAATCCAAAAAAGCTTTTGCCTCTTCAAGAAGTCCGTTTTCAAGCATAATATCGACTCTTTTATTAATTCTGTTATAAAGGAACTGCCTGTCCCTTGCATCAAGGCAAATCGCCGTTGTTACAAACGGAGAAGGAGTCTTCCTTGATTCTTCATTCTGGTTTGTTTTGGTTTTACCTGTTGAATGATGGATTTCAAGTGCTCTGATAATTCTGCCGAGATTATTGACGTGAAGCTGAGATGCGGCATCAGGGTCAATCTTATAAAGCTCGTCAAGCAACGCTTGGGGACCCTCCTGCCCCGCTCTTTTTTTCAACATTTCACGGTATTCAAAATCCGTTTCTTCCTGCAGAAACTCTATGTTATCAACAAGCGAACTGTAATATAGTCCCGTACCACCGACAAGAACAGCTTTCTTGCCCCTTGAATGAATATCAAAAATAATATTTCTTGCGGTTTCACAATATTTTGCAACGCTGAAAACCTCATCAGGGTCAAGAAATCCGATAAGATGATGCGGAACACCCTGCATTTCTTCAACTGTTGGTTTTGCGGTTGCAATATCCATTCCTTTATAAATCTGCATTGAGTCACACGAAACTGCTTCTGCACCGTAACGCTTGCATATTTCAACCGCAAGCGATGTTTTGCCCGAAGCGGTAGGTCCGACAATCGCAATCAAGGGTATTTTAGATTCTTCCAAAATTCTTCTCCAGTTCTCTTTGTGTCATTTCTATAAGTACAGGTCTGCCGTGGGGACAATATTTGATATCCGGCATTGAAAGAAGCTGTTTTGCAAAACGCTCCATTTCAAGACGCGAGGTAAAATTACCTGCTTTTATTGCACTTCTGCAAGCTACTGAATGGAATATCCAATCAAGCTTTTCAAACATAACATCCTGTTTTTTTTCAACAAAACGTCCTGCAATTTCGCACATTACATCTGCAACATCATCGGGAGAAAGCTCCATGGGGCATTCCCTGACGATAATGCATCCGTTACCGAAATCCTCCGCATCAAAGCCTGCATCGATTATAAGTTCCAGATTCTCAATCACTGCAGAATATTCTTCTTTCGAAAGAGTAACCGTAACGGGTAAAAGAAGAAGCTGAGGCGTTCTTTCGCCGCTATCCCTCTTTAATTTCTCGTAAATTATGCGTTCGTGTGCGGCGTGCTTATCAATTATAACGAGCTTGCCTTTATATTCGCACATAATATAAGTTTTGAATGCTTCGCCAATGAGAAGAAAGTCTTCTTCTGAAAATTCGGGTTTGGGAGGAATCTCCTCAACAACTTCTTCCACAACAATCTCAGGCTGAATTTTTTCTGGTGGAGAATTTAGAAGAATATCTTCCATAGACTCCTCTTTTGAAGACTCCTCAGAAGGCGACTTGAATGCTCCTGCAGAAACAACCTCTTTGGAAGTATCCGCCTTGATGGTTACATTCTCTGAAACGGGAGTAACAATTATTTTATCTGTTTTCGGCTCTTCTTTTTTGATTTTAGCAGGAATAACCGACACAGCTTCCGTTTTCTTTGGGATATGCAGCCAGAAATCCGCTGACGGAGCAGGATTCGGAGTTATCTTTAACTGCTCGGGCGGCTTTTCGGGAGCTTTATAATAGTCTTTTACGATTTCTTTGATTTGCTTGGGTGTATCACCAGATGAAAGAGCGTTTTTGCATGCATAGTATATTGCATTAAAAATCATTCTTTCATCCGAGAATCTGACCTCGGTTTTTGCGGGATGAACATTGACATCCACAAAAGAAGGGTCAATTTCTATGTTAAGTACACACGAAGGAAATTTGCCGACCATAATCGAGTTTTTGTATGCCTCGCTGAGTGCGGCACTTCCCGTGCCTGTTTTTATAAGTCTGTTGTTTATAAAGAAAAACTGCATATTGCGGTTAGGTCTTGATGCAACGGGTTTTGAAACATAACCGCTGACTTTTATGCCCTGACCGATATTTTCTGCCGGGATAAGACCCGATGAAAATTCCTTACCGAAAATTTCACGGATGCAAGTGAGCAAATCACCGTTACCGCTTGTGATAAGCGTTTGTTTTCCTTCTCTGATAAACCTGAACGAAATCTCGGGACGGGAAAGTGCAATTCTGTCAACAACACCCGCAACAGCATTGGCTTCGGTAACATCCTTTTTGAGAAATTTCATTCGTGCGGGGGTTTTGTAGAAAAGGTCACGGACAATAATCGTTGTACCCTTGGGACATCCCGCATCGTCAAGCAGAATTTCATCGCCGCTTTCGATGACATATCTTGTACCGCTTTCATCCTCGGCTGTCTTCGTCATAACTTCAACCCTTGAAACCGCGCTGACACTCGCAAGAGCTTCACCTCTGAAGCCGAGAGTAAATATGCCGTTAAGGTCATCGGCAGT
Source organism: Acutalibacteraceae bacterium (assembly GCA_045576955.1). Taxonomy (GTDB): domain Bacteria; phylum Bacillota; class Clostridia; order Oscillospirales; family Acutalibacteraceae; genus CAG-177. Next base: position 5,481 of record JAZNHM010000119.1, read on the forward strand.
TGAGATCTTGCTCGTTGCGTGACTTACAAAAGCATTGCGGATATCTTCTCTGCCGATACCGCATCCGTTATCGGTGATTCTGATATATGATATACCGCCGTTTTTAATTTCAACCGTAATAGTATCCGCACCGGCATCAATCGAGTTTTCAAGAAGCTCCTTGACAACCGAAGCAGGTCTTTCAACCACTTCGCCTGCGGCAATGAGCTCGGCAAGATGCTTTGGCAAAACATTAATCTTCGGCATAAGGAACCTCCTTTATCAGTTATTCGCCTGTTTTGTTAAGTCATAGAGAACACTCATTGCTTCAATCGGAGTAAGAGTATTCACATCTATCTTTTTGAGTTTATCAACAATGTCATTTGCGTTTGACGAGCCGAACGACATCTGCATTTCGGGTTCGTCATTATATACACGAACGGGAGCTTTGAGACCCTCGCCCTCAAGCTCTTTGAGAACAACCTTTGCTCGTTCAACAACGCTGTTAGGCACGCCTGCAAGCTTTGCGACCTCGATACCGTAGCTGCCGTCGGCGCAGCCGGTTACGATTCTGCGAAGGAAGGTTATGTCATCTCCCCTCTTTTTAACGGCAATATTATAGTTTTTAACGCCTGCAACGCTGTTTTCAAGTTCTGTAAGTTCGTGATAGTGGGTTGCGAAAAGTGTTTTCGCACCGAGTCTGCGTTTGTCTGCGGAAAATTCGAGAACCGCTCTCGCGATGCTCATACCGTCAAAGGTTGAAGTACCTCTGCCGATTTCATCGAATATAATAAGACTCTTTGAGGATGCGTTTTTGAGAATATCCGCAACCTCTGTCATTTCAACCATAAATGTTGATGAGCCCGAAGCAAGGTCATCCGACGCACCGATTCTTGTAAATATGCCGTCAACCACGCAAAGCTCGGCAGAAAGAGCGGGAACAAAGCTGCCCGCCTGCGCCATAAGACAAATCAGTGCAACCTGACGCATATAGGTTGATTTACCCGCCATGTTGGGCCCTGTGATAATCGCACAGCGGTCATCCGCACAGTCAAGCACGGTGTTGTTGGGTACAAACGGGAAATCAATCATCTTTTCAACAACGGGATGTCTGCCGTCTGTAACCGATATTCTGTCACCCGCGTTCATTACAGGGCAACAGTAATTGTTTTCGCTTGCAACCCTTGCGTAAGAACAAAGAACGTCAACAGCTGCAACTGCAGAAGCTGTCTTCTGAATTTCAAAAAGTTTCTCTGCCGCTTTTTTTCTTACGGAATCAAAAATTTCATATTCAAGGCGAACTATTCTTTCCTGTGCACCAAGAACTTTGGACTCGAGTTCTTTGAGTTCCTGAGTAATAAATCTCTCGCAGTTTGTGAGAGTCTGCTTTCTTATGTAGTCATCGGGTACAAGCTCTTTGAATGAATTCGATACTTCGATATAGTAACCGAAAACACGGTTATAACCGATTTTGAGTTTCTTGATGCCCGTTCTTTCCTGCTCACGGAGCTGAATATCCGCAATATATCCTTTGCCGTTTGCAACGATATCACGCAAAGAATCAAGCTCATCGTTGAAGCCGTCGTTAATCATTCCGCCTTCACGCACGGAGAACGGAGGCTCTTCAACGATTGCTCTGTCGATGGTATCCGCAAGATCTTCAAGAGGAAGAATTTCACTCTGAAGTTCCGAAAGATAATTGCATTTACAAGACGAAAGAATTTCTTTTATTGCAGGAAGTCTGTTAAGCGTTGAGGAAAGTCCTCTGAGTTCTCTCGCATTTGCTGTTGAATAAGCAATGCGGGTAATCAGTCTTTCCATATCCTGGCAACCCGTGAGTGCTTCGATAATATCGTCACGCATTGAGGGATTTTCAACAAGCTCTTCAACGGCGTTATGGCGTTTTGTTATCTTCGCAATATTCAGAAGAGGCTGTTCAAGCCACGAACGGAGCATTCTTTTGCCCATTGATGTTTTTGTTTTATCGAGTACCCAAAGAAGCGAACCTTTCTTCTCACGGTTGCGCATTGTTTCGGTAATCTCGAGATTGCGGAGCGTTGAAACATCAAGGCGCATAAAACTGCTTTCGCCGTAATAATCAATTGACCTGATGTTTTCAAGTTCTGTTTTCTGTACACTTCTGAGATAATCCATCGATGCGCCGATTGCACAAACTGCACCGTCCGCATTATCAAGCGAAAGCTGAGTAAGGGATGTTACGCAGAAATGTTTCAACAATGTAGCAGAAGCTTTTGAAAGGTCAAAGCATTCTTCATCAAGCAAGTCACACGATGAACGGAGCCTCGTTTTTACGAAATCCGTTACCTGCGAAAGCTCAAGCACAGCGGAATTGATTATTATTTCACTCGGAGCAAATCTGCCAAGTTCATTGATAATGCGTCGCTGTGAATTTTTTCTTTCGAACTGCGTTGCATGAACGCTGCCCGTGGAAATATCGGCAAAGCAAAGTCCGACACAGTCTTTAAGCACACAGATGCACGCAAGGAAATTATTCTTTCCTTCATCGAGCATAGTGCTTTCGATAACCGTACCCGGAGTGAGAACTCTTGTTACATCTCTTTTAACAATGCCCTTTGCAAGAGCAGGGTCTTCAAGCTGTTCACAGATTGCAACCTTATAGCCTTTGGCAACAAGGCGTGCAATATAGGAATCGGCGCTGTGGAAAGGAACGCCGCACATAGGCGCTCTTTCTTCCTGACCGCAATCCCTGCCTGTCAGAACAAGCTCAAGCTCTGCAGAAACAAGCTTTGTATTTTTAAAGAACATTTCATAGAAATCACCCAAACGAAACATAAGAATCGTATCGGGGTAGTTCTCTTTTATCTGAAAATACTGTTTCATCATCGGGGTAAGCTCTGCCATTAATTAACCATACCTTTCAAAAACTCCCTGAGGGCT
>JAZNHM010000120.1:0-4654 GCA_045576955.1 Acutalibacteraceae bacterium
CATCCAGCGGAACAGATACATATGCAACAATGGCGGCAAGCATCGGTTCACTCAAAGGACCCAAGCACGGCGGTGCAAACATCAAGGTTTCCGAGATGGTGGACTTCATCAAAGAAGGCGTTAACGACATAACTAACGAAGGTCAGGTTGCCGATTTCCTTCAGAAAATAATGAAGAAAGAAGCCGGCGACGGCTCGGGTCTTATCTACGGTATGGGTCACGCAATCTACACACTCTCTGACCCGAGAGCAAAAATACTCAGACAGAAGGCAGAGGAATTTGCGGTTAACACCGAATTTGAAGATGAGTTCAGACTTCTCAGCCTTATTGAGCAGCTTACTCCGGAACTTTTCAACGGTCACAAGGGTACAAACAAAGCGATGTGCGCAAACGTTGACCTCTATTCGGGTCTTGTTTATAAAATGCTCGACATTCCGCCCGATCTTTTCACCCCGATTTTCACCATTGCAAGAATTGCAGGTTGGTCGGCTCACAGAATGGAAGAAATTATCTCCGGCGGCAAAATTATCAGACCCGCCTATAAGAGCAATATAGCAAGACGTCTTTATACACCTATGAATGACAGATAAGAGGTTAAATCAAATGAACAAAAAATCCGTTAAAAGCGGTTTCGGCATCGGATGCATAATCTTCGTTGTTGCCGCAATCATTGCAATCCCCTTAAGAATCCTTCAGTTTTTCACAGTTATGGAAGGCGGAACGGGATTTTATTCCGAAACAAACTGGAGCGTATATCTTCTTTTCGGTGTTGTTGCAGCCGCAGTCCTCTCTCTTGTTGTGTTCGGACTGTCAAAAAGAAAGAAGCTTGAATATTCGCTTGAAACAGTCAAAAGACCAGGTCTTTCATCTCTTGCTCTTGTTGCGGCGGGCTCAACGGTGATCAGCGCATACAACTGCATTATCGAGTTTATGACTAAAGAAACCGTTATCATGTCAACCGCTTCTTCTGTTGACGGAGCAAAAGCCATCCTTATGCTTGAAGGCGTTTTTGCACTTCTTTCGGCAGCTTATTTTATATCGCTCTGGCTCACATATCTCAAAGGCACATCCAACGGCTCAAAAATAAGATTGCTTGCACTCGCACCCGTTATCTGGAGCATATTCAGAATAGTTGCAAGATTTATGCGCACAATCAGTTATATCAGAGTTTCAGAGCTTCTGTTTGAAATGCTGATGATTGCATTTCTCATTCTTTTCTTTATGGCTTTTGCTCAGGCCAACACCGGCATTGCCGCAGAAAACGTTGAATGGAAAATCGGTGCATACGGTCTTTCTGCTGCGCTTTTTGCTCTCATCTGTTTTGTGCCCAGAATTATCGTTATGATAAGCGGCAATACCCATCTTTTTTATGCAGAATCGACCGTCGAATTCTGTGACCTTGGAGTTGCTCTTTTCATAATCGGAACAGTTCTTACACGAGTCACAGACAAACTTCCCGAATCAGAAACTAAAATTTCAGAGGAATAACAGCCGATGTTTTTACAAAATGTTTTGACAGCAGCCGAACAGGTTGCAATTCTCTATGTGCTTGTTGCGGTCGGTGCAATTTCCGATAAAATCGGAATTTACACCGAGAAAGTCGCAAAAAGCTGCACTGACCTGCTGTTTTATATTATTACGCCTGCCGTTATTATCGAAAGTTTCTACAGCCTTGAATATAACCCTGAAACGGCAAAAAGTCTTTTCATCGCAATGGGCTGCGGCTTTGTGCTTCACATTGTTTCCGCAGGTATATCTTCACTTGTGTTCAACAAGGTTGATATTGAGCAAGGCTGTATATACAAATACTCGTGTGCTTACGGCAACTGCGGATATATGGCTTTGCCGCTTGCAAATGCCGTGCTCGGCGATGAAGGTGTATTCTATTGTTCAGCGGTTATTATATCGTTCCAGATTTTCAGCTTCACTCACGGCATTCACACAATCACCAAAGGTAAACAAGGCGAAAAGATTAAGTTTGACGCCAAAAAGCTTATTTTCAATCCCGGAGTAATTTCGGTCATAATCGGTCTGCCGATTTTTCTTCTTTCAATTAAACTTCCCGAGATTATTTCTTCGCCGATTAACTACATTGCAAGCCTCAACACACCCGTTGCAATGCTGATATTCGGCACATATATAGCAAACACAAATTTCAAAAGTATTTTTAAAAATTGGCGCATTTTTGCAGTTGCACTCGTCAAACTTATAATTCTGCCGCTTCTTTTGATTGCGGCATTCAGACTTGTCGGCATAACCGGTTCACTTCTTGTTGCGCTTTCTGTTTCGGCAGGCGCACCGACCGCAAACAATACCGTTATGTTTTCTGCAAAATACGACCGTAACACAGGACTTGCATCGCAGACCGTTGCAGTTGTCAGCTTTATTTCCATAATCACTTTACCCGTTATGATTGCTCTCGCGCAGGCTGTGGGGTGATTGAATTGACCCTTGACAGTATAATGAACGGAATATCACCGCTATTCGGAATATGCCCGTTTGAAACAATCAAAGACAATCTTATTGATTGCAGAGCAAAAAAACGTCTGCCCGAAAACCCAAAAACGATAGTCGTTGCGTGCTTCCCCTATCTTCTCAACGATTCAGCATATAAAAAATGCAATATTTCAAAATATGCGGTTGTGACAGACTATCATGAGGTTGCCGTTGCAAGGCTTGAAAAAGCGGCGGAACAATTAAAACTTCTTTATCCCGACAACGATTTTGCGGTATTTGCGGATAATTCTCCGATACCCGAGGTCAAAGCAGCATGCGTCGCAGGACTCGGAGTCAGAGGAATAAATTCTCTGCTTATAACAGAAAAATACGGTTCCTATGTATTCATAGGAGAAATCGTGACAGACCTTGAAATTGATGCGGGTTCAAACGAAATCAAGCCCTGTATCGGATGCAAAAAATGCATCGAAGCATGCCCTTCAGCAGCAATTTCCGAAACAAAATTCAATCAGAAGACCTGCCTTTCGGCAATAACTCAAAAGAAAGGTGAGCTCACTGATGAAGAAATAAATCTGATGAAGGAATGCGGCTGTGTCTGGGGTTGCGACATCTGTCAGGATGTATGCCCTATGAATAAAAACGCCGCAGAAACACAAATCGAAGAGTTTATCCTTTCTCCCGTTTCTTACGTTTCAACGGGTTGCGCCCTTGAATCGCGTACTTACGAATGGCGTGGAAGAAAGGTTATAGAAAGAAATATCAACATCTGTTCAGAATAGGAGTTTTTTGTTATGAAACTTATAGTTGCTATCATCAACAATGACGACTGTCCCAGCGTACTCAGTGAACTTACAAACAAAGGATTCGGCGCAACAAGACTCTCAACATCGGGCGGTTTCCTCCGCGCGGGTAACTCAACCCTTATAATCGGAACCGAAGACGAAAAGGTTGACGAGGTTATTGAAATCATCAGCGAATTCTCACGCAAGCGCACGCAGATGGTTTCCCCCTCCCCTTCATTTATGACAGAAGGTTTCATTTCAAGAGCTGTTGAAGTTACCGTCGGCGGAGCAACGGTTTTTGTGCTTGATGTTGATAAATTCATCAAGCTTTAAGGGTGTGGCCGAAAATGACAATCAAACCCTTTAACACAGATAATCCTGTTAAAAAATCAATAGCCGGCGCATTGCTTTCACGCAGATTTCCTCACGCAGCAATTATTGAAGGTTCATCTCCCGAAGAAAGAATGACCCTTGCGAAAAACATAGCAGCAGCCCTTGTCTGCACCAACGCCGATGCACCGTGCGGGGTATGCCCCAATTGCAGAAAATCGGCGGCAGATTCTCACGCAGATATACTTATCTATTCGGTCGAAGATAAGCCTAAAGCATTTAAGGTTGACATCGTCAGAGAAATCCGCAGCAAAGCATATATTGTACCCAACGAAGCAGACCGCAAGGTTTTTATACTTGAAAACTCACATACTATGGGAGTTGAAGGTCAGAACGCAATTCTGAAAATTCTCGAAGAGCCTCCCGCATATGTTAATTTCATCCTTCTTTGCTCTTCAAAATCGGGATTTCTTCCGACTGTTCTTTCACGTGCAACGGTCTACAATCTCGGACAGACCTCCGCCTCGGAGGATGAATCTCTTCCCAGAGAAAAAATAATCGATGCGGCAAAAGGAGTTGCACTTTCACTGACCATGCTCAATGATTTTGAAACAGTGAAAGCTGCAGCGGTTTTCGAAAAAGACGCAAGACTTCTGCGCGAAGCATTGCCTGTTATACAGGAAATTTTTGCCGTTTCGCTCAGAATTAAATTTCACGCAGCCGATGAAGAATCCGAATTCGGCACCTTACCGGCAGAGCTTGCACAAAAGCTCAGCCGACGTTCTCTGCTTGAACTGATTGAAGCAACAGATTCGCTTATGAATTCAATAAAACTCAATGCAAACCACAATCTTACGGTTACTGCGCTTTGCACAAAGCTTCGAAAGGCACTTTAACTGAAAAGGAGAAAATTATGGCAGAAGTAATAGGTGTTCGTTTCAAAGAGGTAGGAAAGGTCTACTATTTTGATCCCGACGGACAGAAACTGAAAAAAGGCGACAAGGTTATCGTTGAAACAGTACGCGGTATTGAATGCGGAGAAGTTGCAATGGATAACAGAGAAATAAGTGATGAGGAAATCGTAA
>JAZNHM010000121.1:0-12162 GCA_045576955.1 Acutalibacteraceae bacterium
CCGCATCACCAAGTCGCTTGGGGTCACCGGTATCGACACACACCAGCACCTCCACATCCTCCGGTAGGGCAGGGGGGATGGGCTGTATAGCATGAGCCCCGCAAAGGAAAGCGTATCGCAGCGGCACCGGGTCGCAGTACCATGGAAGCACATGTTTACCCATAGCCTGCAGAAGCATGCCCATGGCAAGAGTGGAACCGATGGCAAAGGCGAAATTATCTGGACTTCAAAGGGTGAAAACTGCAAATATGTTGCACTTTTTAACACTGATGACGAAACAAGAGAAATCGCATTTGACATTACCGATATTGCAATCGGCGGTATTGATTACTCCGTTTGGGATATGTGGAGCCACGACGAATATGCCGTAACCGACGGAGAATTCAAAGCAGAAGTCAATTCTCACGGTGCGAGACTTTTTAAAATAAAGGTGAAATAATATGGAAAGACAGCCTAATTTCAGATTTGCAACCGAAAAACCCGACCATATTATGGTCAGTATTTCGGGCGATGCAAAAACTTCGATGACGGTAACATGGCGTTCAAACATAGAGGTTGAATCGGGATATATTGAGTATTATGAAAAGAACGGTGAAAAGGCGAGAGCCGAAGCGATTGTGAAGCCGTTCAAAAGTGATGTGAACACAAGCAATATTTTCTGGGCAACAGCAAAAAATCTCAAACCAGGCACAAGATATTATTACACATGCGGAAGTGAAGAAAACCGCAGTAAGGAATATTGGTTTGATACCGAAGAAGAGAATCTTACAAAATTTAAGTTCATTGCAATATCCGACCATCAGAAAGACGATGACCACTATAATCCCGATTACTCAACCCTCAACAAATTTCTCAAAGATGTGCTCGCAAAGTATCCCGATGTGAAATTTATCCTTACTGCAGGAGATAACACAAACTGCGGTCAGCACGAAATTCAGTGGAATGCGATGTTTGAAGGGATGGAAGGGATAATCGAGCATCTGCCTTATATGATGAGTTGCGGTAATCACGATAACCGGGGTTTTGAACAGTATTTCCCGACTGAAGTTAACCGTTATTATGCTGAGCCTGCTGAATTTTTCAACACACAGCTTGAATATTCTTATCCCCAAAACGGCCCCGAAGGCTGGCAGACCGAAATTTATTCTTTTAATTACGGTAATGCTCATTTCAATGTTTTCGGTGTTAATGAACCCGAGCTTATGAATGAATGGGCGAAGAAGGATATTGCCGAATGCGGAAAAACCTGGAAGTTCGGCGTTCAGCATTTCCCCGTATATTATGCGGGTCCCAACCTTGCGAATGACGATACTTATCCTATGATGCGCGAATCAATGGAAATGCTTGATGTGCTCTTCTCGGGTCACGAGCATAATTTCTCGCGCACATTCCCGATTAAGAATGAAGAATTGTTTGACAGACCCTCGCAGGGTACGGTTCATTATGAACTCGGCAACGGCAACTTCAATCCTCCGGGAACAAAAACAACCGATAAAATCTGGCACGCATCATTCTATCCGCAGGAGGAAAAGGTTGCGGCATTTGCGATAATCGAAGTTGACGGTGATAAGATAACGATGATTTCTGAACTTAACGATGGCAGAGTTATCGATGAATGTATCATTGATAAAGCAAAGGACGAAATCAGACCTTACAGAGTTGCACCGATATTCGGCGAAGGCAGAACAAGAGTATACTATAAGGGTGTTGATCTTGGCCTTTGCAATGCATCAACTCCCGCAATTTGTAAGGATGGCGAATGGTATATCGCATTTGCAACACTGATAAGATTTGTCGGCGGTGTTGATATCCGTGAAGAAGGTAAGGTTACTCTGAAACTATACGGCAAAGAAGCGGTATTCACCGAGGGAAGCCGTTTTGCGCAGACTCCGAACGGCAAGTTTGACCTCGGAAATGAGGTTTTCAGAGGTTGCGAGGGTCAGCTTTATATGCCCGTTGACGGTGCGTGTAAGGCATTCGGAATGAAATGGGCATATGCCGCAAGAAATAATTTCATCACAATCGAACACGTAAGCGAGTCACATCCCATTGTGCCTCAGCCATAAAAAGTAACAGCACCCGACAAAATCGGGTGCTGAATTTTTTATTTGATTTCATCAAGCTTTTTCATCCACATTGTGACTGCTGCATCGCTCGGCATTTTGAAATCGCTTTTGGGCGAAAGACCCACGGAGCCGATTTTTATTCCGTCGGGAACACAACTTCTCTTGAATTGCTGGGTGAAAAAGCGTCTGTAAAATGTTCTGAGCCACTTCATTATTGTTTCGCCGTCAAAATCATCAGCAAAAGCTTTCTTGGCGAGAGAATAGATTTTATCAGGTTCAAAACCGTAACGCACAACATAATAAAGGAAGAAATCGTGGAGCGCATACGGTCCTACGATGCTTTCTGTCTGCTGTGCGATTTCACCCTTGGCATCGGGAGGCAAAAGCTCGGGACTGATGGGCGTGTTGATTATATCTGTCAAATATTCCTTGCTTTCCGCAAATGTTCCGTTTTTGATAAGAGCATCAATAATCCAACGGATGAGTGTTTTAGGAACGCTTGAATTCACGCCGTACATACTCATATGGTCGCCGTTATAGGTGCACCATCCGAGTGCAAGTTCGCTCATATCTCCCGTGCCGATAACAAGTCCGTTGACTCTGCCTGCATAATCCATAAGCACCTGAGTTCTTTCTCTTGCCTGAGCGTTTTCATATGTCAGATCATAATTGCTGCCGTCCTGACCGATATCCTTGAAATGCTGAATGCAGGCATCCTTGATGTTGATTTCAAGGCTTGTTATGCCGAGCGATTTCATAAGATTCAGAGAATTATTGTAGGTTCTGTCGGTAGTGCCGAAGCAGGGCATTGTTATTCCTACAACATCGGTGAGGGGTCTGTCAAGTTCTTTGATTGCCTGAACGCTGACGAGGAGAGCGAGGGTTGAATCAAGTCCGCCCGAAATACCGATAACGGGCTTACAGTTTGTCTTTGCAAGACGTTTTTTCAGACCTGCAACCTGCATTCTAAAAATAGAAACGCATCTTTCGTTTCTTTCGGCTTCGGTTGACGGAATGAACGGGAGTTTTTTTACGTTTGCAAAGTCACCGTTTGCTTTTGAGGTATAATTGTTTAGAATGATTTCTTCAGCATTTGAAGAATAGAGAGCCTTGCAGTCGGAGAATGTTGTGTTTGAAATTCTGTCACGGCGGATTTTGCCGAGGTCAACATCGCTGATTATCATATAATTGCTGTCTATGTCGGCGATGTTTTCTGCTGAAACTTTTCCGTTTTCACAGATTATTGAATGACCCGAGAACACCGAGTCTGAGGTGGATTCGAGTTTGCCTGCAGAGCAGAATGCATATGCACAGATGCACTTTGATGACTGAATCTTAACAAGCTCTCTGCGGTGATTTCTTTTGCCGATTCCTTCACTGCTTGCGGCAAGGTTAGCGATTATCTCGGCACCGTCAGTGCTGAGATGAGAACTCGGAGGCAGGGGAGACCACAAATCTTCACATATTTCAAATCCGAGTTTAACGCCGTCTGCATCAAAAATAAGATTGCCGACGGGGATATTATAGCTTTCGGTAAATCCAAAAATTTTTGAATCAACAAAATTTTTGTTGATTTCTGATGCGGGAACAAACCATCTTTTTTCGCTTTGTTCAGCGTGGTTGGGGATAAAGGTTTTGGGAACAATGCCGATTATTCTGCCGTTTGAAATTATAACCGCGCAGTTGTAAAGGCTGCCGTCAATCGCAACGGGTGCACCTGCGGCAATAATAATGTTTTCGCTTTTTTCGGTTAACTTTCTGATTCCTGTATTTGATGAATTAATCAGTGTTTGCTGAAAAAACAGGTCGGCGCAGGTATAACCTGTTACCGAAAGCTCGGGAAAAACGAGCAAATCAACATTTTTGCTTTTTGCCTGAGCAATGTAATCCGACATCTGCTCAATGTTGAAATCAACATCCGCAACCTCAACATCGGGTACGGCACAAGCTATTCTGAAATAATCAAACATATAAAAAACCTCTTTTATGTTACTGTTTGCAATTTAATTAAGAAAATGCAAAGAAGTTTTTGGATTTAACTTTTGTTTCTTCAAGTTTAACTTTTGTTTCGTCGATTTTTGCGTTGATATCAGCCTTTACTTCTTCAACTTTTTCTTCGATTCTTTCACCTACGGTTTTGTATTCGAAACCATTTTTTACTGCGTAATATGAAGGCTTTGGATTACCCTTGCCGTCAACAAGACCCCAACCGGTTTCAACGGGGCAGTCAGCCTGACCGCAGACATAACAGCTGTCGCTGTCTGACCAGCAGTAAACAAACATACCGATAACGTAGTCAACTTCCATAATTTTTGGAATTATATATTCGAAGAATTTTGCTTGACCTTCGGGGGTGTGCTCAAAGCCATAGAGACCAACACCCTCGGCAAGCTCGCAATAAAGGTGATTTGAGTATTCTCCGTTGAATATAAGGTCTGCACGTTCTTCGGGAGTTCTGTCGCTGTAATCTTCGATGATTTCTTCCTTCATTTCTTCGGGAAGTTCGTTGATGAATTTATCGATGTTCTGAGCTGCATCCTTTTCGCTCTGAAAACCGTAGCTCTGAAGAATTGTATTTTTTTCCTTGGTTGTTTTTGGCTCTCCGTAGCCGATATAGCCGAATTCGCAGAGAATAACGGGCTTGTTGGTAACTCTTCTTACAAAATTAAGAATTGTTATATATTGATTTGCGTTTTTGAGAACGTTTTCGAAACAGCCGAGATACATATCAAGACCGACATAGTCGCAGTATTTGTGGTATTTCATCATTTTGAACGGAAGTTCAAGAATTGAGAGACCACCGAGGTTATAGCCAATAATTATGTCATCTCTGATGGGATACATTGCTTCGAGCTGCATACCGATGAATTCAGCTGCTTCGTCAAGAGTCAGGGGAAGAGTGAAACGGTCGATACCCATTTCGTTTGTTATCTGAAATGCGCCGACGATTCCTCTAAGGTCTTCCATATAGAATCTTGCAATTTTCTGAATTCCCTCACGGCTTGCAGGGTCGCGGGGGTCAAGACCATATGCAATGTAGTCATCGGGGTAAGGAGTGATACCGAAAATTCTTATTCCGTTGTCAACATATTCCTGTGCTTCTTTTTTCCAATTCTTATAACTCTTGGAAAGCTTTCCGTTTTCGTCATAGGGGAACGGAATGTCGTCACGGAACCATTCAATGTTGCCTTCTTTGATAAGGTCATAATCGGGTTCGAGGTGGCACACACCTTTCATGAATCCGCCAACCTTTTCTTCTGCGGCAGGAACTTCTTTATCGAAGGTTGAGAAGGGGGTTGCAACAATGAGTGATGCGAGGGGAGTGATGACGGCAAGAAGAAAGCCGACGATTTTCATAAGAATGGTCATAAACATTTTGGTATCTCCTTACATTTCTAATTTGATGTATTTATATTATCATAGAGGAAATAATAATGCAATAATTAATCTGAGGTTTTATTGGTTAGCGGAATTTATAACTTTTTCTGCTATTGCCTTGAGCTGGTCCATTGTTTCAAGAGCACCGATTTCCTGCCTCAGTGCGGCAGCACCTCTGATCCCTTTGATATACCATCCCGAGTGTTTTCGTGCTTCTCTCATACCTACGTAATCGCCTTTGTATTCGCAGAGTTTTCCGATATGGCGTAACATTATTTCCATCCGCTCTTCAATCGGTGGATCGTGAAGAATTGTTCCGCTTCTGAAATATTCGTTGATTTGTCTGAATACCCACGGTGCGCCGAGTGCACCTCTGCCAATCATAATGAAGTCACAGCCTGTAGTCTTATACATGTTTTCCGCCGAAAGAACATCGGTAACGTCGCCGTTGCCGATAACGGGAATATTAACGGCATCTTTTACTTGTCTGATGATTTCGAGGTTTACGGGCGGTGCATACATCTGCTTTTTTGTTCTGCCGTGAACGGTTATTGCGGATGCACCTGCATTTTCCTGCATAACGGCAAATTCGACTGCATTGATGTTATTTTCATCCCATCCGGAACGGAATTTGACCGTAACGGGAATATCAATAGCTTTAACAACCGCTTCGGTTATCCTTGCGGCAAGGTCGGGGTCTTTCATCAGCGCACTTCCGCCGCCGTTGCCTGCAATTTTCGGGGCAGGGCAGCCCATGTTGATGTCAATTGCACAGCATCCTGTTTCTACTGCTTTTTTTGCCGCTTCCGCCATAGTCTGCGGGTCGCATCCGAAAATCTGAACTGCCGCAGGCTTTTCTGTTTTACCGAGCTGCATAAGCGTTCCCGATTTTCTGTCGTGCATTGTCAGTCCTTTTGAGCTTACCATTTCCGTCACAACGTAGGATGCATCAAATTCAATGCACAACTCACGGAAGGCTCTGTCTGCAACGCCTGCCATCGGAGCGAGTGCGGCATATCCGTTTATTTCAAAGTTTCCTATTTTCATTGGTTTCTCCAAAAAAGTATTTTTTAATAATGTTATCATTAAAATAAATTAATTTCAATAATTTTCAAAAAAATGCTGAAATTTACAAAATGTGTGTTATACTGTAAATTGAGGTGATTTGGAATGAAACTTTTGGCCCTTGACGGCAACAGCATTCTTAACCGTGCGTTTTACGGAATAAAGCTCCTTACTACAAAAGACGGTAGTAAGTTCACAAACGGAATATACGGATTTTTAAATATACTTCTCAGACTCAGAGAAGAGGTGTCGCCCGATGCGGTTGCGATTGCATTCGATGTGAAAGCCCCGACATTCAGGCACGAAATGTATTCGGGTTACAAAGCAAACCGAAAAGGTATGCCTCCCGAGCTTGCCCAGCAGATGCCGCCGCTGAAAGAGCTTCTTGCGGCGATGGGATATAAAATTCTTGAAGCTCCCGGCTGGGAAGCAGATGACATTCTCGGCACTCTTGCCGACAATTGCAAAGACGGCGATTTCTGCTACATTGCTACGGGCGACAGAGATTCGCTTCAGCTTGTGCGTGATAATGTTAATGTTCTTCTTGCATCAACAAAAATGGGCAGACCTCAGAGCGTTAAATATGACCGTGAAAAAATCAAAGAAGAGTATCTTGTAACACCCGAGCAGATGATCGACATAAAGGCTCTTATGGGTGATACATCCGACTGCATTCCCGGCGTTGCGGGCATCGGTCAGAAAACAGCGCAGGATTTGATCAGCCGTTTCGGCTCGATTGACGAAATTTATGCGAATGTTGATACAATTGATATCAAGAAAGGCGTTCACGATAAACTTGTTAACGACAAAGAAATGGCTTATCTCAGCCGTGAACTCGGAACAATCAAAACAAACGCTCCGGTTGAGGGCGATTATTCTGTATATGTTCCCGCACAGCCCGATGCGTTTAAGGTTACAAACATTCTTGCAGATCTTGAAATGTATAAAATGATTGAGCGTCTTGAGCTTAAAGCTCCTGAAAAGACTGAAGATGTTCAGACGGAGAAAATAAGTTGCGAGTGCTATGTGCAGGAAGATTTAAAACTCTTTTTCAACCTTTTGAAAAAAGCAGGAGAAGCATATTTTACCTTTGATAACGGTATTTTCCTTTTCAAAACCGATAACGGAGTTGCCGAGGTAAATCCTGAAACAGAGGGTTATGTTCAATTTTGTTCCGACTTCCTTTTCGAAAAAGAAATCAAAAAATACACATATAATTCAAAACAGCTTTATGCGTTTTTCTACGATTACAGAAATGATATTGAAATAAATTCAATTTTGGGCGATGCGATGCTTTCGGCATATGTCATCAACCCGTCATCGGGTGCTTATGACCTCAAGAGAATTATTGCCGAATATGCAAATGCGGAATTGCCCGATGCGGAGAATGAAAGCGCATTCTTTGCGGCATATCTTCCCAAGGCATTTGAGAATCTCGATAAACTGATTGATGAACACAATCAAAAAAGACTTCTCGAGGAAATCGAACTTCCGCTTGCAAGAGTTCTTGCATCAATGGAACGTGAAGGTTTCCTTGTTGATGCGCTGGGAATAAAGAATTTCGGCGTTGATCTGCAGTTTAAAATCGAAAAGCTTGTTGATGAAATTTATTCCGAAGTCGGCTATGAGTTCAATCTCAATTCTCCGAAACAGCTTGGCGAAGCCCTGTTTGAAAAAATGGGACTCCCCGCAAAAAAGAAAACAAAGAGCGGTTATTCAACCAATGCCGATGTTCTTGAAGGTCTTGCAGCGGATTATCCCGTTGTTGCAAAAATTCTTGAATACAGAACTCTTGCAAAGCTTAAATCCACCTATTGTGACGGACTTCTGAAAGTTATCGGCGATGACGGAAGAATACATTCAACCCTCAACCAGACTGAAACCAGAACGGGCAGAATTTCGTCAACAGAACCTAATCTTCAGAATATTCCCGTGCGTTCCGAACTCGGCAGAGAGATGAGAAAATTCTTCAAGGCGAAGGACGACTGTGTTCTGATTGATGCCGACTATTCGCAGATTGAGCTGCGCGTTCTTGCACATATCGCAAACGACAAGAATATGATTGATGCGTTCAATAACGGCGATGATATCCACGCCATTACAGCATCCCAGGTGTTCAATATGCCGCTTATGATGGTTACTCCTCTTATGCGAAGCAGAGCAAAAGCCGTTAACTTCGGAATTGTTTACGGAATCGGCGCATTCTCGCTTGCAAAGGATATCGGAGTTACCCGTGCCGAGGCGGATAGTTATATTAAAGGCTATCTTGCTCACTTTAACGGAGTTCAGAAATATATGAAAGATGTTATCGAAAAGGCAAAGGAAAACGGTTATGTCGAAACCGTTTTTGCCCGCAGAAGATATCTGCCTGAACTCACATCATCAAACGCGATGATGCGTGCTTTCGGTGAAAGAGTTGCTCTTAATATGCCCATTCAGGGTACGGCGGCGGATATAATCAAAATTGCAATGATAAGAGTCTGGACTTGCCTTAAGGAGCAATGCCTCAATGCAAAACTCATTATGCAGGTGCACGATGAGCTCATAGTAGAAGCTCCCGAATCTGAAGCAAAAATTGTTGCAGGCATTGTTAAGCGTGAAATGGAAAATGCAGTTAAAATGCGTGTTCTTATGCAGGCGGATGTCGGCATAGGCAAAACGTGGTATGAGTCAAAATAAGGGAAACATTATGAATATATTATTTGTATGCACAGGCAACACCTGCCGCAGTCCGATGGCAGAAGGCTTTTTTAGAAAAATGCTTGCCGAAAAAAACATTGATAACGTAACCTGCTCGAGTGCAGGACTGTTTGCAATGACGGGTGACGAGGTTACTCTGAATTCCGTCAAGGCGTGTGAGAGATTTGAGGTTGATATTTCTTCTCACAGAGCGAGAAGAATAACAAGCTATATTCTTGATGAAACAGATAAATTCGTCTGCATGACTCCTGAGCACGCAGCAAGTCTCTCGATGTATGTTCCGAGTGAAAAAATCACTGTGCTCGGCGGCGGAATACCCGATCCCTTCGGCGGTGATCTTGAATTGTATATCAAAACTGCAAATTATATCAAAACGGCACTCGGTTTGCAGTTTGACGATATTATTTCGGAGGAGTAAAATGGAATTTACTCTCAAAATAATGAATGCGGAGCATATTTCGCAGATTGCTCAGCTCGAAAAAGAATGCTTTTCAGAACCCTGGAGCGAAAATGCTCTTTCCGAGGAACTTGCAAATGAAAACTCACATTTTCTCGTTGCCGTTTCCGGCGGAGTTGCGGGCTATATCGGCGTGCAGGAAATCTGCGGCGAAGCATATATAACAAATGTTGCGGTTTTTGGCAAATGCCGTAAACTCGGCATCGGAAGAGCACTTCTCAGAGCGGCTTGTGACGGTGCAAAAAGCAGAAACTGCGAATTCATTACCCTTGAAGTGCGTGAGAGCAATTTTCCTGCAATAAAACTTTATGAATCCGAGGGTTTTGAGAAAGCGGGAATAAGAAAAAACTTCTATTCCGCTCCGACTGAAAACGGAATAATTTATACCAAATATTTCTGACACAGAGGTGTTATAAAATGAAAATCCTTGCAATCGAATCTTCGTGTGACGAAACTGCGGCAGCCGTTGTTGAGGACGGACGAAAAGTTCTCTCGAGCGTTATCGCATCTCAGGTCAGCGAACATATTATATATGGAGGCGTCGTGCCCGAAATTGCATCGAGAATGCATGCTCAGGCGATAAGCGGCGTTGTTTCAAAGGCGATGAGTGATGCGGGTGTCGGTTATTCCGATATCGATGCAATCGCAGTCACATATGCGCCCGGTCTTATTGGTGCACTTCTTGTAGGTGTCAATTTTGCAAAAGGTCTTGCATATTCAACTGGTCTTCCTCTTGTTCCCGTGCATCATCTTCGCTCCCATATTGCCGCAAACTACATCTCCCACGCGGAGCTTGAGCCTCCCTTCCTCTGCCTTGTTGTTTCGGGTGGTCACAGCCACATCGTTGCGGTTAAAGACTACACGGATTTTTCGATTATCGGCAGAACAAGAGATGATGCGGCGGGCGAGTGTATGGATAAAGCTGCAAGAGCAATGGGGCTTCCTTACCCCGGCGGCGTTAATCTCGACAGAATCAGTGTTGGCGGTGATTCTTCACTCTATAAACTTCCGCATCCTCGCGTTGACGGAAGTGAATATGATTTCAGTTTTTCGGGCCTTAAAACTGCGGTTGTAAATATCATTCATAACTCAAAGCAGAAGGGGATTGAAGTGAGCATTCCCGACCTCGGCGCAAGCTGTATCGAAACCGTCGCCGATTGCCTTGTTAACAATACCGTAAAAGCCGCCGAAACATACGGATTTGATAAAATCGTTCTTGCAGGCGGTGTTTCAGCAAACTCCCGTCTGAGAAAGAGAATGTCGGATGTCTGCGGCAAAAAGGGTTGGCAACTTTATATGCCCGAGCTTTCGCTTTGCGGAGATAATGCCGCAATGGTCGGTGCACAGGCTTTTTATGAATTTAAAAACGGTAATATTGCAGGATTGGAGCTCAATGCCTTCGCAACGATGCCTATAGACGAGTGAAATCGATAAAATGTATCGAGAAAATGAATTTTTTGAATTAGATTTATGCAAAATTTACCTTTTGTATTGACTTTACAAAAATGTATGATATAATTACAATGGGTTAGGTTAAGAAAGAGAATAAGTGTTGACAGCAACTGTCACAAATCGTGCTTTTATAACCTTTAAAATTTGTTAAATTTTGTTGTTTTTTCTGTAAGAAAGGAGAAATTACTATGGAAAATATGACTTCCAATAAGAGCGTTCTTTCATGGATTAACGAAAAAATTGATCTCGTTAAGCCTGAAAAGGTCGTATGGATTGACGGCACTCAGGAGCAGATTGAAGCTCTCCGTGCAGAAGCTTGCTCAACAGGCGAAATGATTAAACTCAACGACGAAATTCTTCCCGATTGCTATCTTCACAGAACAGCAGTCAACGACGTTGCGCGTGTTGAAGGCAGAACATTCATCTGTGCTCCCACAAAGGAAGAAGCAGGCCCCACCAACAACTGGATGGATCCCGCAGAAGCTTATGAAATGCTTTATGCTATCGCAAAGGACAGCTACAAGGGCAGAACAATGTACGTTATTCCCTATTCAATGGGTCCTGTCGGTTCACAGTTCTCAAAGATCGGTATTGAGCTTACTGACTCAATCTATGTTGTTCTCAATATGGCTATTATGACAAGAGTAGGTGCTGATGTTCTCAAGGCTCTCGGTGACAGCAACGATTGGGTTCGTGGCCTTCACTGTAAGTGTGACATCGACGAAGAAAAGAGATATATCTGCCATTTCCCCCAGGATAACACAATCATCTCCGTTAACTCAGGTTACGGCGGAAACGTTCTTCTCGGTAAGAAGTGCTTCGCTCTTCGTATCGCTTCAAACCAGGGCAGAAAAGAAGGCTGGATGGCAGAACATATGCTTATCTTAGGTCTTGAAAATCCACAGGGCGAAGTTAAATATATCTGCGCTGCATTCCCATCTGCTTGCGGTAAAACAAACCTGGCAATGCTGATCCCACCTGAATACCTGAAAGAAAAAGGCTACATTGTATGGACAGTTGGAGCTGACATTACCTGGATGAGAA
>JAZNHM010000122.1:0-4571 GCA_045576955.1 Acutalibacteraceae bacterium
CATTTCAATATAGTCCCGGCATTGGGCCAGAGCTTGTGGGTGGCTCGTGATTCTTTTGATGTCTTCAACAGTCGCACCGGGAACCCCCAGAAGGTTCTGTTGGATCTTCAGTTCATAGATTCCGTTGATGACCAGGTCACCGGAAAAGATGAGGTCAATGGTCTGTCCCACTTCACCGGCGTAACTATTCTCGATGGGACAGGGGAGCTCTGCAGCGTTAGCCTTTGCATAGATCTTGATTTCTTTGCCGTCAACTGTGATGCTGTCTTCACCTGCAACTACTGTATCAGCAAGAGCGTATCTGCCCTGAGCTGTGTCGTACTTGAGAAGGTGAGCAAGCATTGCGGGATTTGTAAGGTCATTGATAGCAACGATTTCGTAGCCTTCTGCACCGAACATCTGACGGAATGCAAGACGGCCGATACGACCGAAACCGTTAATTGCAACTTTAACTGCCATAGTGAGTTACCTCCAAAAATAATTTTTAATTTTTGACCGTATTTATTTTATACATTTTCAATGAAATATGCAACAGTTTTTTGATTAATTTTTCAGTTTTTTGAAAGTTTTGGTAATGTGAACAAAAATATAAAAAACTTGGACGAAAAGGGTGTAAATCTGCCGAATGTTTTTTGACTATTTATGGTATTTTCCACCGCTTGAAATCATAAAAGCTCGGTAAATTTGTTCAAGCAACATCACTCTTGCAAGCTGATGCGGGAATGTCATAGGGCTCATTGAGAGCCTGAATTTAGCTCTGTTCTTTACTGCGGGGGCAAGTCCGTGAGAGCCGCCGATAACAAAAACCAATGAACCGAAGCCCGAAACGGCGCATTTTTCAATCTCTTTTGAAAAGTTTTCGGAGGATAATTCTTTGCCTTCAATGCAAAGCGCAAATACCGCATCACTGTTGGAAATCTTGGCAAGAATTCTTTCGCTTTCGTCTGTAAGAGCCGCTTCAATTTGAGCATCATTCGGGTTTTCGGGAATCCTTGCAGGGGCAAGTTCGGTTATTTTTAGTTTGCAGAATGCACTGAGCCTTTTTTCGTATTCGGCACACGCGGAGCGAAGATAGTCTTCTTTAAGTTTTCCTATGCATATTATATTTATATTAATCATCCTTACCTCCGTATTATATAAAGTTAACTGGAGTTGATAGTTTTGAGCTTGTTGAAAAACCGTTTTATAATTCTGGCAGCTTGTGCTTTTGTGATAATCTGCGGTCTTTTTGCTGCCGGAATTACTGACGGCATTCAGGAATCTGCTGTTGCTGAAGCTGAGGAAGTCACGACCGAAAAATACATAAAATGGGTGGATTTTTCTGTCCCATATAATGCTTTATGCGATGCTATGGAGCTGGATATTTCAACCTACGGTAAAGAGAAACACCTTTCGTGGATTGATACGCTTTCTTTTCTTTCCTGCAAAAATGGCGGGAGTTGGAGCAACTATAAACGTTCTCAACTTGACAAACTGGTTGAGGCGTTAGACGGGGATATGACTGTTGACAGTCTTATGGCCACCAATAAATATTATAAGTTTTATCAGGAGGCGTACGGTGCTGTGCTTGGCGGTTTACTTGGTGAATATACGAAAGCTTCTCCCGACGGAAACGGCGGAATAAAAATCATTGAAGGCTATGGCTTGAAAGCGTATTCTCCGATTGCGGAAGGTTTTTGGTTCAGCCACTATGACGATTTCGGTGTATCCCGTTCATACGGCTACAAAAGGCGCCATCTCGGCAACGACCTGATGGGATCGATAGGCACTCCGATTGTTGCGATTGAAGGTGGAACGGTTGAAGCTATCGGATGGAACC
The DNA here is from genome assembly GCA_045576955.1 of Acutalibacteraceae bacterium. Lineage (GTDB taxonomy): Bacteria > Bacillota > Clostridia > Oscillospirales > Acutalibacteraceae > CAG-177. The sequence goes on from JAZNHM010000122.1 coordinate 1,820, forward strand.
GTTACGGAGGATGGCGGATTGCAATAAGAAGTTTCGACGGGAAACGCTCGTATTATTATGCTCATTTAAGAAGAAACAGACCCTATAGGGAAGGTCTTGAAATCGGTTCTTCCGTCAAGGCGGGTGAGGTTATCGGATATCTCGGCATGACTGGATATTCCGAAGAAGAGAATGTTAACGGGATGAAGGTTCCGCATCTTCATCTCGGAATGCAGTTGATATTCAACGAGATACAGAAAGAAGGAACAAATCAGATATGGATTGATATGTATTCTCTCGTTGAATTGATGAGCAAGAATAAATCTACGGTAATAAAAGATGCAGAAACCGGTGAATATAGAAGGGTTTACGATATTTTTGATGCTTCATATCCGGATGATATGCGCCATCTGACTACGGTCAATGTTGCACAAGTCACAGCGCAATAACGGGATTGTTATTACCTGCAACAGCAAGAAGATAATCGATGTTTTCTTTTGCACCTGCCATAGTCATAGCTGAACGTGTTGTTTCGTATGCCAGATACGGCACATTATTTTCTTTGCTCAGATGGCCGAGAACGAAGCGTGTTGTGCCCGATTCCATAAGCTTTACTGCAGCTTTTGCACAATTTTCGTTTGAAAGATGACCGTGATTTGAAAGAATTCTCTGCTTGAGAAAATACGGATACGGTCCGTTCTGAAGCATACCTACATCGTGGTTTGATTCGAGAAGAATGAGGTCGCTGCCGTATACGGAGTTCATAATATTTTCGGTTATCATACCTATATCGGTTGCAACAGAAAGTCTCTTTCCGTCGGGGGTGACGATGCTGTAGCCCGTGCTTTCTCTGCTGTCGTGAGGAGTTCTGAAAGTACGCACAAACATTCCACCCGCTTCGATTCCGCTGTCGGGAATAACGTCGGTTTTTGTTTTTGATGTAACTGCACCGAGTTCTTCCATTCCTGCGAGAGTACCTGCCGAGGAATAGACTTTTATTCCGTAACGTTCAGCAAAAACTCTGACGCCTTTTATATGGTCGTTGTGTTCGTGAGTCACAAAAATTGCATCAATGGATGATGGTGAAACACCGATATCAGCAAGTGCAAGCTCTGTTCTTTTTGCGCTGACTCCGATGTCGATAAGAATGCCGCCTTGCGAACAACCTATGTATGTGCAGTTTCCGTCGCTTGATGAAAAAAGAGAACAAAATTTAGCCATAAATAAAATTCCTTCAACAAAAAAGGACTGTTCTGAAAGAGCAGTCCTGATTATTTTATACATTAATATATTGTAAAATTAACCTGCATTGGTAAGAGTATTGGGGTCGGGGCAGTAAATACGCTTGATGTCTGCTCCGATGCCCTTGAATTTTTCAACAACATCTTCATATCCTCTGTCGATATGAAGAATGTCTTCGATTTCGGTTGTGCCGCTTGCAGCAAGACCCGCGATAATCATTGCGGCGCCTGCACGAAGGTCATCTGCCTTTACGGGCGCGCCTTTAAGCTGTTCAACGCCCTGAACAACAGCAAGCTGACCGTCCGCCTTGATGTCAGCACCCATTCTGTTGAGCTGCTCTGTATAGCGGAAACGGTTTGACCAAACACTTTCAGAAATAATGCTTGTGCCGTCGGCAAGAGCCAAAAGAACTGCCATCTGAGGTTGCATATCAGTCGGAAAACCGGGATGAGGCATAGTTTTGATGTTGCATTTATCGGGACGTCTGTCGAGCGAAACTCTGACAGCGTCATCAAACTCCTCAACCTCGGCACCGCATTCAATAAGCTTTTTTGATATTGATTCAAGATGCTTGGGAATAACATTTTTGATAAGAACATTGCCGTAAGTTGCAGCTGCAGCAACCATATATGTGCCCGCTTCAATCTGGTCAGGGATGATTGAATATGTGCAGCCGTGAAGCTGATCAACACCTCTGATTTTAATAACATCAGTACCTGCGCCTCTTACATCAGCACCCATTGAGTTAAGGAAGTTTGCAAGGTCAACAATATGAGGCTCTTTTGCAGCGTTTTCAATAACGGTCAGTCCCTTTGCTTTTACTGCGGCAAGGAGAATGTTGACCGTTGCACCGACAGAGGCCATATCAAGATAAATCGGGCTTCCCATAAGCTTGTCTGCTTTTGCGTCAACAATTGCGTTGTCTTCAACGGAAACGGTTGCGCCTAAAAGTTCAAAACCCTTGATGTGCTGATCAATGGGGCGGGGACCGAGATAGCACCCACCTGGCATTGAAACCTTTGCTCTTGAGAATCTGCCGAGAAGAGCACCGATAAAATAATATGATGCACGAAGATGTTTTGTCATATCGTGAGAAATGACATATGAATTAACGTGACGGGAATCTATTTCAATTGTGCTTTTGTTGATAACTTTAATTTGTGCACCGATTTGATTGAGAATCTTCATCATATAGCTGATATCACTGATTGAGCAGGGAAGATTTTCAATCACACACACATCCTGCGAAAGAATTGCGGCAGGAATGATTGCAAGGGCAGCGTTCTTTGCACCGCTGATTTCAACTTCGCCGTGCAGGGGAGTACCGCCGTTGATAACAAATTTTTCCAATAATTCTCCCTCTTTCGTTAAAAATTATATATATAAAATAAGTTAAATTCACAAACATAGAGATTATATCATCTTTTTTTGCATTTGAAAAGAGTTTTACCAAAAAAATATGTCACCTTTTTGACAAAAAACTGCAATTTTTTTGATGTTTTTTCGTTTTTATCACAAAAATTAAAAAGCT